>SMYC01000309.1 GCA_004356105.1 Acidobacteriota bacterium
CCAGGCGAGCGCCATCAAATGGTCGGGAACGCCGAGCACGGAGAGGAACGCTCTCCCCTTCCAGTAGGCAAGGAGAGTAAAGATGGCCGAAATGACGACGCCGAGCGCGACCGAGTGCTCGGCGGCGGAGTCCGCGAGCCGTTTGTCCCGGGCGCCGATATAGCGCGCGATCACCGAAGTGACGCCGGAGCCTAGACCGAAGACGATCCCGATCCCGAGAAAGACGACCGGCATGTTGAAGGCGAGCGCCGCGAGCGCCTCGGAGCTCACCTGCCCGACGAAATACAAGTCCGCAAGCATGTAGACCGTCTGGACCGACATGCCGATCATGATCGGGAGCGCGAGTCGCCAGAGCGCTCGCCGGGGATGGGCAATGAACTCATCGAGCCGCGAGCCGCGTTTATCTTGGGTCATAAGGACTCACAGATCATCCTATAAGTAGGGAGTCAACAGACGTGCCGCTCCGTCTCGGAGTCGAACGGGTAGCTTGCGTTTCCGATGCTCCTCGGCCGTGAGCCGACGCGCTTTCGCAATCCGCTCCCGCACGAGGCCCCCCATCTGCTCGGCGAGCTCCCGGTCATAGCATTCGACGTTGAACTCGAAGTTCAAGCGCAAGCTTCTCGGATCCCAGTTGATCGACCCGAGCAAGACCCAATAGTCGTCCACTACCATGAGCTTGGTGTGATCGAACGGTTTTTTCGGTGAAAGCCAGATGCGGCACCCATGTTCGAGAACCTGATCGATCTGCCCCCCCATCGCCCAGTTCACGAGTTTCAAGTTGCCCTTCTCGGGCAAAACGATATCGACGTCGAGACCACCCAACGCGGCCGTGTTGAGGGCATAAACGAGCGCTTGGTCCGGCAGAAAATAGGGCGTGATAATCTTGACGGAGCGCGTCGCGCAAGAGATGGCGCCCATGAGCGTAAAGTTCAAAACGTCCAGATCGGCGTCGGGGCCGTCGACGATACCGCGGGCGATCGTTCGGCCGACGGGCGAGAGTTTTCTTAACCAGCGCGCGCCGTCGAGTGACTCTCCCGTCGTAAACTCCCAATCCTCGGCAAAGGTCTCGCGTAGATGCTGCACGACCGGCCCCTCGATGCGAAAGTGCAAGTCCATCCCGGGATGTTTCGGCTTCTCATCGAGAACGAAATCCTCACGGATGTTCATCCCGCCGGTGAAGCCGATACGACCATCGACGACCATGACTTTGCGGTGGTTGCGCAAGTTGAACGATGGTAGGCGCGTCGAGAACGTGGGAAGAAACAACGCGACCGGAACGCCGTTTCGCTTCAGAAGCCTCGAGATCCGAGGATGCGAGTAGCGCGAGCCGACCGAATCGATGAGGACGCGGACTTCGATCCCGCGACGGGTCGCATCCGTGAGTGCTTCGAGAAACTGGCGGCCCGCCGAGTCGCTGTCGAAGATATAGGTGAGCAGAACGATGCTCTCCTTGGCGCCTCGAATAGCCTCGAGCATCGCCGGGTAGGCCTCGTCGCCATTCACGAGTAACTGGACGAGATTTCCGTCAAGGAGCGGGCGCGAGGTCACGTTCCCGACCAGATGAGCGAGCTCCACCGCTTGGTCCGTCGCCCCAGGGATTGCCGCGATATCCCCCGGGACGAGGCCGGCCGCGGGGAGCGGGCCATCCGCGTTCCCCTCGTTTTGCCGGCGAAGCGCCACGGCCCTTCGCCGGATGCGATTGATTCCAATCAGGTAGTAGAGAACCGAGCCAAAGAGCGGCACGAGAAGAATGAGCCCCACCCAACCAATCGCCGCGCGAACTTCATCCTTGAACAAAAGCACGTGGACGCCCGCGACGACGGCGAATACCGCGACCACCCCCGTGCCTGCGAGAACGAGATGCAAGGCGACCCAATCAATCATGGTAAAAGCTTGTGAAAGAATAGCATGTGACCCTGTCATCTCGAGTGGACGTTCTCGTCCTCTCCGCGTCCTTAGACTGGACGTAACCTACTCTCTGACAGCAGGATCGGAGGAACCGGAAGTCCTTGCAATCCCGGTATTTCCACGTCTTACGTGCCATTGAGGTGTTGTGGCCCTGACTTTGCAGATGGGTTACCATGTGAAGGTAGTGGACCAAATGTTTGAGGCCCACCGGACGACGATGCTGGAACGTTTGCTAAGAAACTTGGCCCCGTGGATGCTGATTTCACTATTGGTCGCCTTGATGGGTTGTTCCGCAAGTCAGTCCTCGACACCATCGATTCCGGAGCCACCCAAGCCTCCTTCAGAACCTTCTGCGACATCCGAAGCTCCGATACCGACGCCGCTCAGCGGCACCGGGACGGCCCCCACCGCGGAGGCCGGCGCCGCGTCCGAAAGCAAAGAGAGTGACGGCGAAGCCGGCGGAGAAGGTGCGGAGAGCGGAAGCGACGGTGAAGGCGAAGGCGAAGAAAGCGAGACCGAAAGCGAAGAAGGAGGCGGGACGGAGGCCACGGCAAGCGGCTCACCGCCAGGAGCGCCGACATCGGATGAACGGCGCGCCGGTTTGGAGAGCGAACTCGACGAGTCCTTGCGTGAGTTCGACGGTTTGATCTTGAAGGAGCAGGAGCTCCTCGAAGGCCGGCGCGAAGCCGCCGCGGCCGGTGGCGGTGGCGGCGCTGAAAACGCTGGCGCAGGCTCGGGTGAAGACGAGTTGGAATCGCGTCGCTCGGCACAAATGGCGGGTGGCACCGGCGGATCGCCCGATGCACCTGAAGAGCCCCCAACGAGTGAAAGCGACGCCCGCGTCGAGAGCGCGCCAGGCGAGGACGAAAGATACATCCCACCCGTTCCCGAAGATGTTGGCGATGGTCGCGACGACGACATCGTCGCCAAACAGATTCGTGAAGCGGCAATGACTGAGAAGGACCCCGTGCTTCGAGAGAAGCTCTGGGCGGAGTATCGTGCTTACAAGAGCGCGACGAAAGACTAGCTGTTTAAGGGAGACAGACATGACCATGCAAGCGCCGCATCGCGGATCAGGAGCGACCCTTCTCCTAGGCATCCTCGGCCTAGCTCTCGCGGCACCGTCGTGGGCCCTCGACCACAAACCCATCGAGCTCGTCCAGGCGCAGGCCGAAGTACCGGAAGAAATGCTGCTCGATGTCGGCATCCAGCTCTTCGATCCGGGTCTCCCCGATGACGAATACGAGCGCTATACGCTCGAAGACAAAGGTATCTTTGCCGACGTCCGCAACTCGGAAGCGCGCTATTTGCCTATGCGCCTCAAGCAGACGCTCGAGATGTCCGGCTACTGGGGCGCCGTGCGCATCGTTCCCGCAGTCCATCTCGTCGACTTGCGGATCGGTGGGGCCATCTACAAGTCCAACGGGAAGGACCTCGAGATCGACCTCATCGCCGTGGATGCGCGCGGAAAAAAGTGGCTCGACAAGCGCTACAAAGGCGAAGCCAATCCTATCGTTTACAAAGAGACCGAGGCCGACCGCGAGCCGTTCCAAAGCCTCTACAACAAAATCGCGAACGATCTTCTGAAAGTGGCCCAAAAGCTCGATGAAGAAGACGTTCAGGAAGTGCGCCGAGTAGCCGAGCTGCGATTCGCAAACTACCTCGCGCCCATCGCCTTTGGCGACTATCTAAAAGTCAAGAAGAACAAGTACAAGATCGAAAAGCTCCCGTCCTACGAGGATCCGATGATGTTGCGCCTCGCCGAAATTCGCGAGCGCGACTTCATGTTCGTCGACACTTTGAACGAGTATTACGCGGACTTCCACGCACAAATCGATCCCGCTTATGACAGCTGGCGCGCCTACGCCTACGAAGAGCAGCTCGCCTATGACAAGCTCACAAAACAAGGCAGGTTGGAGAAAATCCTCGGCGCGGCCGCCATCATCGGCGGCGTTATCGCCGCAACCCGGGGCGGACGTGTGGGCCAGACCGCCGGACAAGTCGGGGTCCTCGGCGGGATGGCGATCCTGAATGATGGCTTTCAGAAGTCCGAAGAGGCGAAAATGCATCGGGAGTCGCTTCGCGAGCTCGCGGCGTCATTCGACTCGGAAGTCGCACCTATATTGATTGATGTCAACGGCGAAGTATTGCGACTCACAGGTTCCGTAGGAACTCAATACGACACGTGGCGCCAGATTCTCCGTCAAATTTTTGCAGCCGAGACGGGGCTGCCTTTGGACCCGAACGCCGGACCCATTCCGGCGTCTCCTGGCCCGTCCAAGAACTAAGCCCCGAAGGCCGTGCCATGACGAGTCTGGCTCGCGGTCAGTTGCTCGGGCAGCGTTTTCAACTCATCCGTCCACTCGGCAAAGGAGGTATGGGCGAAGTGTGGCTAGCAGACGATCGTGAGCTCGAGGATCGCGTGGTGGCGAAAGTCATCCCCAAAGGCGCCTCCGAAGATGCACTCACGCTTTTGCGACGCGAGTGCCGCCACGCACGCAAGCTCGTCCACAAGAACATCGTGCCGGTCTACGATTTTCATCGCGGGTCCGGCGTCAGCTTCATCACGATGGCTTATGTCGAAGGCGAGAACATCGGCTGTTTGCGCGGGGTTCCACTAAAGGACGTTCTCGCGCCGCTCATCTCCGTCGCTGATGCGCTCGCCTATGCGCACGCTCAGGGGATCGTGCACCGCGATCTCAAAGCCCCGAACATCTTGATCGACCCTTCGGGCGAACCGCAGCTTCTCGATTTCGGGATTGCCGGCGTTCTCGATCGGGAACCGGGTGCGCTCGAGATCCGCGGAGGCGGCTCAGAAGGAACAGCGAGCCCACAGCAGCTCGCTGGTGAAACGCCATCGCCCACCGACGACATCTACGCATTTGGCATGCTCGTACGCGACTTGACGAGCGGCGAGAAGCTCCCTTCCAAGCTCGAAGCACTTTTGAGTGCTACGACCAACCGCGATCCGCGCCACCGTCCAACCGACATGCGGTCCATCCAAGCGAGCCTCGAGGAGATTCGGCGAGAGATCACCGAAACGCCCGCGGTCAAACTGACTCCACCTCCGCGTGTGACGAAGAAAATTGAGCCTGTCGCCTTCGATGCGATGAAGCCGCCGACACCTACGACATCAACGTCCAGCGTGAAGCGACGTGAGGACCAGAGCGGCGGGATGGGCTTCAAGACACTCATGACCTTCGCGGTGCTCGTAGGACTTGCGGGTGTCGTGTTCTTCGTGCTCCCGAGCTTTGTCGTCGACACCACCCCCGCGTCGACTGAGATAACTGAGGCCTCGGAGCCAGCTCCACGAGCCGAGCTAGCGGTCGAGACCGCCGACCTAGAAACCCTCGCCGAAAGCAAGGCGCTGGCCGATAAAGCACAAGAACGGGCCGCGGGCGCGCGCGAGGCGCTCGAGGCGAGACAAGCGCAAATTTGGGGTGGCGAAGATTATCGCCTCGGCGTCGAGGCCATGACGGCAGGGGGCGAGCAAATGCAGCGGCGCGAGTTCGCGCGCGCCGAGACCACCTATGAAGAAGCGCTCACGCACTGGAACGTGGTGCAAGGTCTGGCAAGCGGCGTCGTGTCCGAGGCGCTCGCCCGTGGACGCGACGCGCTCGCGGCGGGAAGAAGCACGGAAGCCACCGATGCGTTTGCGCTCGTTCTGAAAGTCCAACCGGGCTCGAGCGCAGCTCGCACGGGACTCGAGCGCAGCCGGGTCCTCGACGAAGTCCGCACGCTCACAACGAGCGCTGAAGAGCTCGAGGCTCGAGGTGATTTGGATGGCGCGGCGGAGCGCTACCGCAAAGCCGTCTCGCTCGATCCGCTCACGACGGCCGCCCAAAAAGGCTTGGCTCGCATCGACAAACACGCTTCGGAGCAGGCGTTCACCGCCGCGATGTCCGAGGCGGTGGCGGCCTTGAACGCACGAGACTTCCCGCGTTCACGGGAGGCCTTCGAGCGCGCGCGCGCCATCAAACCCAAAGCGCCCGACGTCACGAACGGGCTCGCGGCGGTCGCTGAAGGCGAACGGCTCGCCACGATCGCCGAGAATCGTGAGAAAGCACGCGGCTTCGAAGCCCACGAAGCGTGGCGCTCGGCGGCCCAACATTATCAAGCCGTGCTGGACGTGGATGCGACCATCCGCTTCGCCCAGGAAGGCAAGGCGCGCGCCGAGGCCCGGGCCGATCTCTCGTCCAAGCTCACGTTTCACGTCGGAAACCCCGCGCGGCTCTCGGAGGCCAAAGTGCTCGATGAAGCCTCCCGATCGCTTCAGCGGGCGATGGATATCGAGGAGAAAGGTCCCCGGCTCGCGGGTCAGATCGAGCGGCTCGATGCGCTCGTACGCGAATATTCGACGCCCGTACAAGTCTATTTGCTCTCCGACAAGAAGACCGAGGTCGTCGTCTACAGAGTCGGGACGCTCGGAAAGTTCGATCGTCACGCTCTCGTCTTGCGACCCGGAACCTACACGGTGGTCGGAACCCGCCGGGGCTACCGAGACGTGAGGCTTCGGCTCGTCGTCGAAGCCACGGCACCACCCGAACCTCTACTCGTCCGCTGCGAGGAGAAGATTTGAGCTGGCGATACGTCGTACGTGAGGCGAACGGCACACGTCGTCGCGTCGAGGCGAGCGCCTTCCCGTTATCCGTTGGCGGTCCCGACCCCGACATCCCCGTTCCTGGCGCTCAAACGGAAGAGCCACTCGCTCATCTCGGTTTATCGGGCGACGAGGTCTTCGTGCAACCCGCATCCGGAAAGGTCCGCGTCAACGGCACGCCCGTAAAAACGTCTCAATGGCTCCGCGACCACGATGTCATCGCCGTTGGCGGAGCCCGCATCGAGATCGAAGCGCGAGGTGGCGACTTCAAGTTTTGCCTCGACCCTGCTATCAGTATCGACGACAAGAAAACCGACCCTCCCGTCATCGTCGGCCCCCCCGCGACTACTGACACGAGTGCACCTAAGGGCTCGGGAGAGACCGTTAGCCCGGTCGCGTTCACGCCCACGCCGATTGCCGAAGCGCGTCCGCGACGGCCTCGCATCCGCGCCGGGGCGATCGTCTTCTGGGTACTCGTCCTTCTTCTCGGCTCGGTAGCCTGGGCGCTTTTTGGCGTGCGCTCGGTCGCCTTCGAGTTCGACCCGGCTCCCGACACTTATCACGTGGAAGGACCACCTTTCGCGCTCCAAATCGGCGGCCGCTTTTACGCCCATCCCGGCGCGTACACGATGATTGCCGACAAAGAGGGCTATCGCCATTTGGAGACGGCGTTCACCGTCGGCTCCGATCGAAATCAGGAAGTCTCCTTTTTCTTGAAGCAATTGTCGGGGCAGCTCGTGCTGACGACGTCACCGGCGGAAGGAGCCGTCGTTCTGATAGACGGCAAAGAGGTCGGCGTCACGCCGCTCGAGCCGCTCGAGCTCGAGCGGGGCGAGTACACGCTTTTCATTCGAGCCGATTTGCACCACGACTTCGTCGAGACGGTCACGATCGAGGGAAAAGGCACCATCGTCGAGCTCGAAGCCACGCTCGAGCCCGCTTGGGGCACCGTCACGTTCACTTCGGAGCCGAAAGGCGCCATGATCCGTGTCGCTGGCTCGAGCTACGGTCCGACACCCGTCGACGCCAAACTCGTCGAGGGCACGCACCGCTACGATGTCATTCTCAAGGGCCACAAGCCTTATCAAGGCCGGGTGCACGTCGTTTCCGGAACGGCGGAGACGGTCGGCCCGGCGAGGCTCGAGCTCGTCGAGGGCAATCTCGTCGTGCTCAGTGTCCCGGGCGCTGTGAACGTCACCGTCGATGGTGAATATGCAGGGCAAACACCGCTTACGCTTTCGCTGCCGCCCAACCAGGACCATCAACTGGAGCTCTCCCGCGCAGGATACGACTCCGTCACCCGTGGCGTCTCGGTAAGCTCTTCAGAAAGCCAGACCATCACTATCACGCTCGAGCCGCTGATCGGCGAGATCGAGCTCGTCGTGGACCCGCCTGATGCCAATCTCTTCGTGAACGGTGAAGCGCGCGGCCCGGCGCACCAGACCTTGAAGCTCCCCGCGGTGCCGCATCGCATCGAGATCAAGAAAGATCTCTATGAGGGCTTCGCCACCGAGGTCACACCGCGGCCAGGCTTCCCGCAGACGATCGAAGTCCATTTGAAGACGCTCGCCGAGATCAAAGCCGCGTCGATCCTGCCCGTGATCCAAACATCCAAAGGTCAAGAGCTTCGCCTCATAAAGCCCAAACGGTTCGAGATGGGGGCGTCACGTCGCGAGCCGGGCCGCCGCGCCAATGAAGCGCTTCGCACGGTGGAGCTCACGCGCGCGTTCTACATGGCCACGACGGAGGTCACGAATCGCGAGTTTCGCGAGTTTCGCTCGGGCCACCGATCGGGCGCCGTCCAAGGGCACAACCTCGAGATCGATCACCACCCGGTGGTGAAGGTGACGTGGCAAGACGCGGCCGCCTATTGCAATTGGCTGAGCGAGCAGGAATCCCTCCCGGCCGCTTATGTAAACGTGGGCGGCAAGCTCGGGCCTGCGAACGCTCTGACAACGGGCTACCGCCTCCCGACCGAAGCGGAGTGGGCTCTCGTTGCCCGGCACCCTGAGGGCGAGAAGCTCAAATATTCCTGGGGCAACGCACTTCCAGTTCCCGCAGGCGCGGGGAACTACGCGGATGCCACCGCGAAGGGGTTCGTTCTGACCACGATACCGAACTATACGGACGGCTTCCCCGCGACCGCACCCTCGGAAAGCTTCGACGTCAATCCTCTCGGTATTTATAACCTCGGCGGCAACGTGGCGGAATGGGTTCACGACTTGTATACGATCTATGCATCCGGGCGCCGGAATGTTCTGCAGGACCCAATGGGTCCCGCCGAGGGCGAGTTCCACGTGATCCGTGGCGGGAGTTTCTTGCACGGAAGCGTCACTCAGCTTCGGCTGAGCTTTCGCGATTACGGAAACAAAGCGCGATCCGATGTAGGATTTCGGATCGCGAGATATCTGGAGTGAAGCTATGAAGTGGATCGTCTATTCTCTGAGTATCTCGCTCTTCGCGAGTGGCGCTTTCGTGGCAAGCGCGGTAGCGACCGCGGAGCCGGCGGACGCACCGCCGGTGCAGAAACGCGAAAAGCCCAAAGACGACGATTTCATCCCAACGGAGAAAGTTCCCGCAGGGAGCTCCGTCTCCTTTCCCGTGGACATCTGAATGAAAAAGTCGTACCCGGTCGAGTTCGTCTATCAGACGCTGTCTCTCATCATCGCCTTCATCGTGGTGCACGCCCTCTACGTGATCGTCGTGCGGCCAAAGGCCGAGATCGTGTTCGGCGAGCAGCGCGCCATGATGGAGATCGACCCGGCCTATGCTCAAGAGCGCTCGGTCTGGGTCATCATCCGCGATTTCGAGCAAGAAGCTTGTTTCGTGCTCATGATCTGGGCTGTTGCCATCATGGTGTTCAAAGGCGTCATCGCCGTGAAAGAGAATCGCCTTCTGGAAACGGATCTCGTACCCGTCAGTGAAGGGACGCGGATCCTGCCAGAAGACGCTCGAGAATATACACGGCAAATCCAATCGCTCCCTGCCGACGAGCAAGGTTTCTTGTTGCCGCGCTCGCTGCTCGCGGCGCTTCACCGATTTCGCGCGACGCAAAACATACAGGACGCGTCGACGACGGCCCATGGAGTCTGTAACATGGAATCGGAGCGACTCGAGTCCGAGCTCTCGATGGTCCGCTACATTGCCTGGGCTATTCCGTCGATCGGGTTCATCGGCACGGTGCGCGGGATCGGCGACGCTCTCGCACAAGCCCACAAAGCGGTCGAAGGCGATATTGCCGGCGTGACGCAGAGTCTTGGCGTCGCGTTCAACTCGACCTTCATCGCGCTGCTCATCTCGATCGTGTTGATGTTCCTTCTGCATCAGCTACAGCTGCATCAAGAGCGCTTGGTGCTCGATACCGAGACCTATCTCGACGACCACCTCATCCAGCATTTGCAAGTCCCCTGAAGGGCGGGATGGCGGTTCTCGCACTCGAGCTCAACGACGCCGGCATCGTTGCCGTGCGTGACGGCGCGCCGGAAGCGCTGGCCCTGCCCGTGAGCCCTGGCATTGCGGTCGTCAACGACAATGCCATCGTCACCGGCAGACAAGCCCAATCGCGATCACGCCTCACGCCGCGTTTTACCCATACACGGTTCTGGGACGCGCTCGATACAACTCCCCTTTCGCGCCCTTTCCCGAGCCAATTGAGCCGAGCCGACCTGGCCCATGCGCATCTGAGCCAATTGTGGGATGAAGCCGAGGACATCGGCCGTGACCGTGCGGTGCTAGCCGTGCCCGGCTGGTACTCCTTGGACCAGTTGGGTTTGATCCTCGGGATGGCACGCGCGATCGGAATCACCGTTTCTTGCATGATGGACTCTGCGCTCGCGGCCGCCGCGGGCGTAACCGAGGGTCGCGCTATCGTCCACCTCGATCTGCACCTCCACCGCGTTTCCGCAACCAGCATCCATCGCGACAAGCAGCTCGTCCGCGAGAACACCGTCGTCAATGAGGATGTCGGCCTCGTTCCGCTCCACGACGCGTGGGCCACACTCATCGCGCAATCCTTCGTTCGGCAGACGCGCTTCGACCCGCTCCACTCGGCAGAAAGCGAGCAGAAGCTCTACGACGCCCTCCCGGGATGGCTCGACGCGCTTTACGACGAAGACGTTGCAACGCTCCAGATGGAATCCCCCGGAAAAGGGTGGGTCATCGAGCTTCCGAGAGAGCAAATCGTCGATGCCGTGCTTTCTTATTACGAGGCCATCACGTCTCTCACGGCGAGGGCGATGCCCAAAGACGAGCCCGCGATGCTCTTGGTCGCGAACCGGCTCGCCGCGCTACCCGGCCTCGTCGAAAAGCTCGCCCGCGACGTCTCCGAGAACATCATCGTGCTTCCGGCGACCGCCGCCGCCTCCGGCGCGCTTCTCTATGAACGGCACACGCCGTCCACCCCATCCACGGAAAACGACTCGCTCACTTTTCTAACGACCTTATCGCTCGGCGAAGAAGGGAACGCCGTCTCGAGTGGCGCACCGATCGCGGAGACCGCGCGCGAGGGTGATCCGCCAACGCACGTTTTGCACGAAGGCGTAGCCTACCCTCTCGGGAGCGAGCCCATTTTTTTTGGCGTCTCCATTCCGGACGGTAAGCGAGGCATCAATCTCACAGGCGAGACCGCCGGTATCTCACGCTATCACTGTAGTATCTGCGGCGTGGACGGACAAGTGGTCGTCGAGGACCACAGTAAGTTCGGAACGTTCTTGAACGATAAGCGGATCCACGAGCGCGCCGTGCTCAAGAAAGGGGACCGGCTCAGACTAGGAGCGCCGGGCATCGAGCTCCACCTCATCGAGGTGGCTCACTGATGGCTCGCCGCCGCCGCTTGAACGTCTTCAGCCTGGCTTTTCTGGACGCGATGACCTGCGGTTTCGGCGCCGTCGTGCTCTTCTACATGATCATCAATGCAAGCTTCGGCCGCGTCTCGGGCCGCATGAGCGCCGACCTTCAAGGCGAGGTGAACCGCCTCGAAGAGGAGGTCCTCGAAGGCTACGTCAAGCTCGTTGAGATTCGAAACTCGATCTTGGTTATCGACCAGGACGACGTCGTCACCTCGGGACTCTCCCGCCGGCTGCTCGAGATGCTGACCACCATCCAAGAGGAGCTGGCCACTTACGAAGACTCGACGCTCGCCAAGAAAGAACACGTCAACAAGCTGAAGACGGACCTAAGGACGCTCGAGGAAGACGTCAAGCGACTCTCGGCCGCGGCAAAAAGCGAGGAGACGCCCGGGGACCGCCTGCGGACCTTCGTCGGCGACGGCGACCGTCAATATCTCACGGGGTTGAAAGTCGGCGGCCGTCGCATTCTCATCCTCGTGGACGCCTCGGCGAGCATGATCGACGAAACGGTCGTCAACGTCTTGAGGCGGCGCAACCAAACGGTCGAGATCCGGCAGAACTCGGAAAAATGGCGCCAGACCGTCGCCACGGTGGACTGGCTCATCACGCAGATCCCAACGGATAGCCGCTTTCAGATTTACGCCTTCAATACCAAGTCGAGCTCAGTGGTTCCCGACAAAGCTGCCCAGTGGCTCGATGGCGGAGACCGAGAAACGCTCGACGACGCTGTCGCGCGGTTGCGAGGGATCGTTCCCGAGGGCGGCACGAACCTCTATCAGGCTTTTGCCTCGATCCGATCGCTCCGACCCGCGCCCGACAATATTTACTTGCTAACCGACGGCCTCCCGACGCAAGGCCAGAGACCACCTCGGCGCACAACTATATCGGGACGGGACCGCATCAGGCTCTTCAACGAGGCGGTCAAAGAGCTCCGCGACTCCACGCCAATCAATGTCATCTTGTTCCCCATGGAAGGCGACCCCATGGCGGCGAGTGCTTTTTGGAAGCTCGCTCTCTTCTCTGGCGGGGCCTTCGTGAGCCCTTCGAAAGACTGGCCATGAAAACCATGAAAAAACGAGACCGGAACTTCGACGGCTTCAGTCTTTCTTTCCTCGACGTCATCTGCTGTGGCTTTGGCGCGATCATTCTGCTCCTCGTGCTCACGAAGATTGGTGAGCCTCGAGCCCTCGAGGACATCCGCACAGAGCTCGAGGGACTCGTCGCCAAGCTTCAAGAAGAGCTCTACGAGATCCGCGGCGAGACCAATGTCCTCGAGAGGGATCTGAAAACGAAAGTCGAGCAAGTATCGACCGAGCGCGAAGCCATTGCGCGCCTCCGCGGCGACCTCTCCAAAATCCAAGGAGAATATGCCGCGACCGAGCAGCTCTCAGAGGTCAACGATATCGTCGAAGGGCGCCTTCTCGCCGCCCAGCAAGAGCTCACCGCGGAGATGCAGAGGCTTCTCGGGCGCAGCTATCGTCGCCCCAAAACCGATGCGACGATTGGCGGCATCCCCGTAGACAGCGAGTACATCATCTTTATCATCGACACTTCTGGAAGCATGCACAACTACGCATGGCCGCTCGTCCAGAAGAAGATGGAAGAAGTCCTGAACATCTATCCCAAGGTCAAAGGCATCCAGGTCATGAACGACATGGGCCAATACATGTTCCGGAACTATTCCGGAAAATGGATACCCGACACCCCGGGCCGACGCCGCATCATTCTCGATCGGCTGCGCGGATGGGCTCCCTTCAGCAACTCGAGCCCCGTGGAAGGGATCACCCGCGCCATCCGCGCCTTCGCTTCCCCGAACAAAAAGGTAAGCCTCTATGTCTTCGGCGACGAGTTCTCGGGCGATTCGATGGCATCCGTCGTGGACACGGTGGCCCGCATCAACAAGAAAGACCGCGACGGCAATCGACTCGTGCGCATCCATGCCATCGGCTTTCCCGTCATGTTCTCGCGCATCGGCTTTCAGGAGAATACCGGCGTTCGCTTCGCGACGCTGATGCGACTTCTGTGCCGCGAGAACGGCGGCGCTTTCGTCGGGTTGAGCACGCTCCGGCCCTAGCGGTCGAACCCTGAGGATTCGTACTCCGTCATCCTCCTGGTTCCTCAGCAACCTCCATCTCGAAATCAACTGCATCTTCCGATTGCGCGAGCCTGGGACCAGGCACCCGCGCAATGCCCACGACCCCAGCTTCCGGAATAATCACATAGACGCGCGTCTTATCCGGCAAGGGGATGTCGCTCTCGAACTCTACTCTGCCGTTCTTTATAATTCCTTCATACGCTTTGATGGCCATGCACTCTCACTCCACGCAAGCAGTTAGACCCACATTATCCCACCCCACAGAGACCTCTGCCGCCACGCTCTTGATCCTGGCCGCGTGCAACCGAGGGACCGGGACTGACGCTAATCCCACGGGCAATGCGACTGAAGAGCAAGCCATGCGCGACGAGATCCGTGCGATGGCGACGGGCTTTCTCGAGCTTCGACCCATGCAGGCATTCGAGCACGACATTCCCTTGTCTGCTGCGTGCCGGTGGCAAGACGAGCTCGTCGGGTTCATGCAGCCGAGTCTAGGCTCCATCGTTGGCTACAAAACAGGCGGTCACGACAGCAGGCCTCCTGCGCCAACATTCCACCCGGCGTGGGAGGTGTTCTCTTGTCTGGAATGGTCCATCGAAGCGGCACTCCCGTTCCGATCGACAGTTCGCGACGTGGTTTCCTAGAGGCGGACTTCGCGTTTCGCGTCGGCAGCGACTCCATCAACACGGCCGAGTCCGACCTCGAGCTCCTGGCCGGCCTAGACGCGATTATTCCATTCGCCGAGATACCCGACCCCTACTTTGCCGAAGGCGCCCGCAGCATTACGGGCATGGTCGTCGCGAATATGGCGACACGCATGGCGTTCGTCGGCGAACCAGCGACTGTTACAATAGGCATCGGCCGGCACTCGAACTAGGCCACCACTCAGAGAATTATGGAGCACGCAATGACAACCATCGAGCAACGACGAGCCTTCTTGACGCGTTTGGCTCTCGCTGGTGTAGTTCTTCCCTTCACCGGAGAGGCGGAGGCGGAGGCACGAAAACAGTCACCCCCCCTCGCGCCGAAGCCAGGCGCCTCCGACGCCGAGGTCTTCGCCGAAGCGCGACGCCACTTCCTGATTCCCGAAGGTGTGGCTTATTGCAATACTGGCACCCTGGGCGCCTCTCCGCGCGAAGTCGTCGACGCACTCGTCCACGGTATCGAGCAACTCGAAAAAGACCTCGCAGCCTGGCCCTACTTCGAGGCCGATGGAGAGCCCCTGACCGGTTATCAGCGTCTCACGGAGCTCCGGGCGAAGATGGGTGCTTTGATGAACGGCTCGGTCGAGGAGATCGCCCTCGTTCAGAACGCAACGATGGGGATGGGCTTTCTCGCAAACGGGCTGGACCTAGCCGCTGGCGACGAAGTGTTGAGCACGGACCAGGAGCACGGCGGCGGCATCGGACCGTGGCGGCTGAAGGCCAAACGCTACGGCATCGTCGTCAAAGAGCTGCCTCTGCTCGACGCCGTCCAAGAAGGCCCCGAGGCCGTGATTCGCCTTTTTGAAGACGCGATGACGCCGCGCACCCGCGTCGTCATGTTCAGTCAGATCACTTCAGGTTTGGGGATCCACTTACCCACGGCTGAGCTTTGCGCCTTAGCGAGAAAGAACGGGGCTCTATCCTTCGTCGACGGCGCCCAAGCGATCGGACAGGTCCGCGTGGACGTGAAACAACTTGGCTGCGATGCTTACGTCGGAAGCCCCCACAAATGGCTGATGGCGCCGAAAGGCACGGGCGCGCTCTACATCAAACGGGACGTGCAGGACCGCATTTGGACGACGCTCGCGAGCTACGCGTGGGACGATCCCGAAGCCGGCGCCTTTCGCTTCATGCAGTACGGAACGGGAAGCCTACCCGTCGCCGATGGCCTGCGTGCCGCACTCGAGTTCGTCGATACGATCGGTATGGATCGGATCGAGCGTTGGGATCTGATGCTCGCGCACCGGCTTCGCGACGGCCTCGCCGAGATTCCGCGCGCCAAGCTCGCGTCGCCGAGCGACCGTCGTTTTATCTCTGCGATCACGACATTTGGTGTGGAAGGCGTGGAAGCAAAACAGCTACAGAAGGACCTCTGGGCTCGGAAAGTCCGCGTACGGGCACAGGGCAACGAGCGCGGGGTTCGACTCTCCTCGCATCTCTACGTGAGCCCCGCCGACATCGATACGGTCCTCGACGTTGTGGCCTCTTATGGCGGCTGAGACAGCACCGTTCCCAATGGGAGATACGGCAACGAACCTTTGCATGATGGGCGTGGCGCTCGCCGTAGCCGGAGTTGGCTTTGCTTCGGCGCAAACCGAAGACGGACCGACCTTTCCAGTGACGCCTGAGATCTTCGTCGATGAGCCGTTCACGTCAGCCGAAGGCATCACGTTCAACGCTGAAGGCCGCATGTTCGTCTCGGCGAACAAGGCCGTGTGGGAAGTCGGCCTCGACCGCTCGGCCCGCAAATTATTCGACACGGACTCGAACCTCGGTTTGGCCGCCTATGGCGAGCGCGACATCCTTGTCGCGGATTTCGGCCCCACCAATGCGTTTCAGGACGATCGCAATGCGGACGGCGTCGTATGGCTCTCGACCCCCGAAGGCGAAAAGGTGGCGTTTGCGACCGGCATCGGCGACCCCAATGCGATCGTCGTTCGAGACGATGGTTCCCTGCTCGTCTCCGATGACGCCACCGCGGACATCTATCTCGTTTCGCCGGAAGGAAAGTCAGCCTGTTCTCGACCGCGGTCAGCCACCCGAACGGGATGGTGCTGTCCCACGACAAGCGTACGCTCTACGTCGCGCGTATTTTCCACAGCATCCGCCCAGTCGTCTTCGACAATACCGTTTGGGCGATTCGACTGAACGACGACGGAACGCCGCGCCGCGTCGAGGCCAAGGTCGTGTTTCGGACGGGCCCCGACGACACCACCGATGGGATGGCGATCGATGTCGAGGGGCGTTTGTACGTTTCGTCGCCGCGCACCGGAAAGATCTGGCGCTACGATCCCGAGAGCGAAGAGACGATCCTCATCGCCGACGGCATGCCCGGGGTCGCCGGCCTGACCTTTGGACGCAGGGCGTTCGATCCCACGTCGATTTACGCGGTCGCTCTGTACTCCGGCGGATTGGGCGGCAAGGTCTACCGCATCCCGGTCGGGGTCGAGGGCCGGAATTGAGGGATAGCCGTATCACGACCTGAGCCTCTACGCTAGGCGCGGGCGCGAACCACGCATGAAGCGCCACCTTCCCAGATCTAGCGTACTCTCGTACGTATTAATATGACTATTATGTCATATTAATACTATAAATATATTTACAATGATAATATTAGCGTCTTATGGAGTTTCATCAGAATAGCTCGGATCAGGGAACACTCGAAGAATTGGGCCGCCGCCTCGCTCACCATCGTCTAAACATCAATTGGACTCAAGGGAAGCTAGCTAAGGAAGCGGGCGTTTCCCAACGAACGGTCCACAGGCTCGAGTGTGGCCATTCCGCACAAACTTCCAACTTGATCCGCATTCTGCGCGCTCTTCGTCTGCTCGAGAACCTCGAGGCCCTCGTTCCGGCACCTGCGGCGAGTCCGATACAGCAGCTCAAGTTGCACGGGAAAAAGCGCCAACGGGCTTCCTCGAGCTCGGACGGACCAAAGCTAAAAAAGCCGTGGTCGTGGCGGGATAAAGAATGACCCTCGCCAAGGTGAAGCTCTGGGGCCGAACCATCGGAGCCGTGAGTTGGGACGAGAGCGTCGGTCTTGCCGCCTTCGAGTACGCGCCGTCTTTCCTCGACAGCGGCATCGAAGTCGCCCCGAGAACCATGGCGCTAACAGACCAGATCTACTCTTTTCCCGCCTTGCCCCGCGAGACCTTCCATGGACTCCCGGCGCTCCTCGCAGATTCGCTGCCGGATGATTTTGGAAACGCCCTGATCGACGCATGGCTCGCGAGACAAGGCCGTGACGCCGAAAGCTTCAACGCCGTCGAACGGCTTTGCTACACCGGGAGCAGAGGCATGGGTGCTTTGGAATATGTTCCGTCGCGAGGCCCGTCGGGCACAAAGTCCACGCGCCTCGAAGTACAGGAGCTGGTCGAGCTTGCCAGTGAAATACTGACCTGGCGCAACGGACTCCGCGGCTCGTTCGCCTCTCCCGAGCGCGAGGACGCGTTGCAGGACATTCTTCTCGTGGGCACATCGGCGGGTGGAGCCCGAGCCAAAG
>SMYC01000310.1 GCA_004356105.1 Acidobacteriota bacterium
GCTCCGGGCACCCGGGTTTCAGGAAGCGCGAAGTCACACACGAAAGCCAAGCCGCGTGCGCTGGGAAGAAGGTGTTTATTATCAATTGGTTAGCCGAGTTTACTCCCCAATGCAACCCACAGATTTTGCGGAGGAGGCATATTTTTTATCCCCACATCTCCTCCTATCCCCACATCCCCTTGCTTTTCGAACAGCCGGTTTACACGGTTGGCCTCACTCTGGGATCTCGAGGAGATCGGGGACGGCGTCTAGAGGGGAGACTTCGGTGTCGTCATCAGGGCGGCGGGGCTCGATGAGGAAGTTCTTGTAGGACGAGATGAAGGTCACCGGTTGGGTGCGCAGCAGATCTTCTTCGAGCGCTTCTGTCAGGAGGACCCCGTTCATGTCGTGGCCTCGCGGAAGGCCCATCAAATAGAGAAGCGTGGGCGTGATGTCAAGTACCGAGGCGCCGTGGATCTTGGCGCCGGCGGCGATTCCGGAACCATGGAAGATCAGAAGGCCGTCCGGCGCGTCCTCGTGATATCCGGACAGATGTTCATTGCCTTTGAACGGCTCGATCACCCGCCGGATGAGCGGAAGCGGGTCCATGCCATGGCCCGAGATAACAACGAGCGTCTCCTCGTCGGTTCGAGAACGGATGAAGCCGCCTAGGATCGAGTCCAGTCGACTGTAATAGGTCTCTACGACGCGGCCGTATTTTCGCATTTCGGCATCGCTGACGTTACCGAAGCGATCCGGTGCCTGGTAGCGCATGAAGGTGTGGCCGATCGCGTCGAGCCCGAAGAAGTAGATCGCGTAGACATCGGGCCGCTCTTCGTTACGCAGCAGCGTCCCGATATTTTGGTAAGTCATATCGTCCGCGAGGGCCCGCCGGAGCTCCGTCCGCCAGGGGACGGTGTCTCCCGGGATGTCGACCGAGCTGTCCACGAATGGCTCGAGCGCAGCGGCTTCGATATCCTCCGGCAGGACCGCGTGGGGGGTGAGACGTGCGGTGAGCTCCTCCGGATAAGTGAGGTGGGGCAGGGGTGGATCGAATCGCTCGCGCATCTGACGATGAAAAAACTCGGAGATGACGAAGCCGTTGATAGGCGCGGCCGGATAGGTCCCCCACCAACGCAGAAGGCCGACACGCAGGCCGAAGCGGCTCATGATGCTCCAAAACGTTTCTGTGCGACGCGACGCGGCCGTGACGGCGCTTCTATTCAAGACACCGAGTCGATCGAGCGTTCGGAAATCGATCCCGCGCGGGCGGAGCGAGAACGGCGTCTGGACCCACCGAAAGCGGTAACGGTAGAAAGCTTTGAGCCCATGTTCTCGGGGAAGCTTGCCGGTCGCGATGCTCGTCCAGACTGCGAGTGATTCCGTCGGATACACGGTTTTCAAAGCGCCCGAGGCTCCGCCCTCGATGAGGCGGGCGAAGTTCGGGAGCTTACCATCGGCCACAGCGGGGAGCACATAGGATAACGTTGCCCCTTCGATACCGATGATGGTGAGACGCCGCTTCGCGGGCAAGTCTTCTAGGGGCATGCGGGGGACGGCGTCTTCGGCCGCGGGCTGGGGCCGCATGACGAGGGGCAGAACAATTGCGGCCACAAAGAAGATGGTGGAGAGAGCATAGCTGATGGTTGCGCCCCGCCGCCCGAACGAATAATGGAAGAGCCCCACAACGAGCAGCACCAGGGCAGCAGCCGTTGCCATCGTGGCGGCGATGGCGACCCCCCGCAGCGTTTGCGACGGGATAAACATGCGCAGATGAAGTAGGTTGTACCAGAGTAAAGTGGCGGCCCCGGCGAGCGCCAGCATCAAGAGCCACGTCAGAACCCTGAAAGACAACCAGGCCGCGCTAAGCCGCTTGCCACGGATGGCTTCGACGACTGCGAGCAGTACCCAAAAGGCGAAGCTGGCCGCGAGCCCGTAAGTAAGCGCGAAAGTGCCCCAGACCGAGAGCACCGTTTGAAAGGTATGGGCTACTTCGGGATTCAGCAACAAAACGCACTCCGCCAAGAGCAGCGCCACGACGAGGCCGGCGAAGAGGCAGTTTGTTGCTTTCCGCATTTCGTTGATCGCCTCCGGCTACCTGTTTCCTGCTGCCTTTATGCGCCTCAGTTTTTCTAAGAGGTCATTTATGTCCTTTGGGACTTCCGCGGTCCAGTTCATCTCTTCACCTGTTTTGGGGTGGGTTAGTGTCAGGGACTCCGCGTGAAGGGCTGGGCGGGGGAACTCGCTCAGCCATTTGAAGGCGAGTGCGTTTTGTCCAAATGCTCGTTTTCGTGGCGCTCCGTAATCTTGGTCGCCGGCGATCGGGTAGCCAGCTTCGCTCAAGTGTACGCGTATTTGATGGGTGCGCCCCGTGTGTATTTGGATCGCTAGAAGTGCTGAGTGCGGAAGTTGTTCCAGCCGCTCGACCGTGCTCGTCGCCGGTCGCGGGTGCTTGGTGCGCGATGACATTTTGGTGCGGTGCAGCCGGTCACGGCCGATCGCGCGGTCGATGACGAGATGATCGGGAGGAGCGCCGTGCACAACGGCCAGGTAGCGCTTGCGCACGCGGCGTTCTTGAAACTGTGTGGCGAGATGTTGGTGCGCATGGTCGTGTTTGGCGACCACGATCACGCCGGTCGTTCGCGAGTCCAGCCGATGCACGATTCCGGGCCGCTCGACGCCGCCGATGCCGCTCAAATCGTGGCAATGGGCCAAGAGCGCGTTCACCAGCGTTTTTGATGGATGACCCGTGGACGGATGCACTACCATCCCCGCCGGCTTGTCGACGACCACGAGGTGCTCATCTTCGTAGAGGATGGAAAGAGGGATGGCCTCGGCTTCCGGGCTTGCGGACACCGGAGCGGGGATCACCACCTCCACGGACTCGCCTTCGTGACAGAGGCGAGACGGTCGAGCGATCTTGCCGTCGACGCGTACCCGTCCGTCTTCGATCCACTTCTTGACCCGAGCTCGGCTCACGTCTTCGAAGCGGCTCGCCACGGCTACGTCGAGCCGGAGAGACGATTCCGAGGACTCGATCGTCCAGGCTTCGAGCCGTTCGCTCACGCCGTCCGCTTTTGCGGGAAGCGACGAAGGGTCGAGAGCGCGAACACAGAAAAGCCGAGGAGCACGAAAGCGATGGTCTGTGACGTCGAGACGGCGCCTCCGAAAACGAAACCTCTCGCGAGGTCTCCACGAAAAAACTCGATCACGAAACGCGCCGTCGAGTAAAGAGCAACATAGCTCCAAAAGATCTGACCGTCGAACTTTTTCCGGCCGGCAAGAAAGATCAAGAATCCGAAGATGGCGAACTCCACAAATGATTCGTAGAGCTGCGTCGGGTGGAGCGCGATACCGAGCGGCACCCCCACGATATCGTGCGCATAGTCCTGTGTGAAGGTAATGCCCCACGGCATGGTTGTAGGTTTGCCGTAACAACATCCGGCGCTGAAACATCCCAAACGTCCGATGGCGTGGCCGAGCGCCACGGACGGCGCGAGAATATCGCTCATGCGCCACGCGGACAGCTTGTGCTTCCTGAAGAACCACATCGACGTGAGCACGGCGGTGACGAGGCCCCCATAGAACACGCCGCCCGATCGGATGAGACTGAGAGGGTCGTGTCGATAGTGTGGCCAGTCGACGAAGAGCAACAGGAGCTTGGCTCCAACGAGCGCTGAAACGAGGATCCAAAGCCCGAGGTCCATCGTCAGATTCGCGTCGACTCCGAATTTCTTGCCGCGCCGTGCCGCGACGTTCAAAGCGATGAGAAATCCAGCAGCGAGCAGGAAGCCATAAGTATGCAATACGGCGTGGAACTCGATGCCGAGGAAGCTGACCTCGCCGAAATCGAAAAGTTTGGGATACAAAGTCTAGTTGTCTCCTCGGCTCGCGGCTGCTGCAGCTTCGGCTTGGGGAGCCAGCTCGGCTCGTGGCGCCTTTCGAAAGCTGTCGAGTAGCAAGAGCCCCACGCCGATGCAGATACAGCTATCGGCGACATTGAAAGCCGGCCAATGCGTGTCGCGGTAGAAAATGTCGACGAAGTCCACGACGTAGCCGAGACGCACGCGATCGATGATGTTACCGAGAGCCCCGCCGAGAATAAAAATCAACCCGAAGCGCGTGAGGCGTTCGTGCTGCGCGGATCGGAGGGCGTAGTAGGTCACCGCGGCCATCGCGGCGGTCGAAAGAAACGTGACCAGAGCTGCTTTGAAGGGAATGTCGGAGCGAGACAAAAGGCCAAAGGCCATTCCCGTATTGCGGACAAGTGTCAGGTGGAAGAAATCCGCGAGGACGGGCACGGACTGCCCCAGTCGCAAGGAGCTCGTGATCCAGAACTTGGTGACCTGATCGAGGACAACGATGACCGCGACCAGCGCCAAAATCGCCACCAGGTTGGTCTTCCAGTTTGGGGTGTGCCTTTGCATCATCGCTTGCTCGCACCCAGACTAGCACTCCGCTCTAGGTTTTTACAATATTCGCCTTGTCCTCTTCGGTCGTTGGCTTCCTCTATGTCATTGTTGATACTTGGGTTATTGTGTCCTATTCGCCTTCGACGCTATGCCGATGGTAGAATAGTCGAGTTGTCGGGCCCCGACTCGGCATCGATGGAGGGGCGTGGCTCGCGTACGCCTCCGTCGTACACCTACCGCCTTTTATATTTCGCAATGTCCGAAGAAGCCTCGATTCTCATTGTCGACGACGACGCCGAAGACCTCGCTTCGCTGAAGAAGGCTCTCGAAGCGCTCGTCGCCACGATCGACACCCTGAGTGATCCGCACGAAGTGCTCGAGCTGACACGCCGCGAGAATCCCGATGTCGTGATCCTGGACGCTCTTTTGCCCGGGTTGTCTGGCTTCGATCTGTGCAAGCAAATCAAGTCCGATAGCGCGCTCAAAGCGATCCAGGTAGTCGTGATCACGGGCGTCTACTTGAGGAAGCAATATCGGCAGGAGGCGCTGCAACAATTCAAAGCCGACGGGTTCATGACCAAACCTTATAAGCCGCTAGAGCTTCAGCGCCTCGTTACGCAGCTTCTTGCAAAGAAGACAAGGAGGCCTCAGAAAAGTTTTCTCCGCCGTTCGGGCGGGGCGGCGGATACCTCTGAGCCCAAGAAGCGTGGTTTCTGGAACCGGCTGCTCGGAAGGAGCGAACCGGAGGCGGCGGATACCCGTATCTCACCGGCCGCACGCCCGCCTCGAGCCGCCCCGATGGCATCGGCGCCGAAACCAGATCCGGGGCCATCGCACGTGGCTGTGGTCGAGACGCCTGTCGTCACAAAGCTCGCCGAGCCCGAGCCTGTCGCTCTGAACGAGAGCCCCAAGAGTGAAGTCTCGCGCACGACCATCGAGCCCGAATCGAAGCCGGATGCGGTTGTTGAAAGCGCCGCGACGATCGGGGCATCACCCGAGGTCTCGACCGAGAAATCCGAGGAGCCTGCGATCGCGAAAGAGATCGAGAGCTCGCCAGTGGACGACTCCGAGCCCGTCGCTACAGTGGACGACTCCGAGCCCGTCGCTACAGCGGACGAAGAAGCTTTGGCACCGCACGCGTCCGAAGAGTCTAGCGGAGAGACGGCTAGCGCCGACAAAGCCCCCGCTCCTGCCACGGAGCCCGTGGTCGAAGCGGCGAGTGTGGAAGTCGAGGAAGCGGTGAGCGTTGTCAACCCGGCCGCTCCCGCGGTTTCTAAAGAGCCGAGTGCTGTGGACCGGAGACCCGTTCCCAAAGCACCTGATGAAGAACATAGCGAAGCTAGCGATGAAAGAGTTGAGCCGTCGGAAGCCGAAGAGGCGGAGCCAGCCGAACCCGTTGCGTCTGCCTCTGCTTCCGAAGCATCGAAAGAAGACGACGAGGCCCCACTGCAGCCAGCACAGCCAGACACGGGCGACGCGCCAGCCGAGACGCTTGCACTCGCTCCCGAAGCGGCCCGGGAAGACGAGAAAGTTCAGTGGACGGAGCCTTCATCGAGCGCGTCCATCGAGACACAAGCGGACGTTCCCGAAGAGCCCGAGCCCGAGCCCAAAATGCGGAAGTCCATTTTCCGCGTCAGGGAAGTCCCCGTTTGTGACGAGCAGGAATTTCACTCCGAGTTGAAACGCGAGATTTCGAAATGCCGGCGTGTCGATCGGCCGTTGACCGTCATCCTCATTCAAGTGGAGGACTTGAGCCAGATTGTGGAGCTGTTCGGCAAAGAGACTCGTGAAGCCGTACTGATGCACGTCGCGGAGCTTGCGACGTGGTGTCTTCGCGAAGTCGACCTCGTCGGTATGATGACGTCGAAAGACTTGGTCGCCATCATCGCGTTTGCCTCGGACAAGTATGGCGGAAGCCGCATCGTGGACCGGATGCGCAAGACCGTGCAGAAGAATCCCTTTCGCGTCGGCGAGGAGCTCCCCCCGATCATGCCCGCGCTTCGGTTCGGGATGTCGAGCTATCCCGACGATGGTGAGGATGTCGTTGGGCTCATCGCGGAAGCCTACGCGGACATCGGAGACTAGTCAGCCTCGCCGCCTTTTTATTGACGCCTCCACATGCCGGTCGTAGAATGCGCCGCGTGAGCGTTGAGATCAGAGGGCTCGAGGCCTTCTCGGAATACGAGGCTTGTGCCCAACTTCAGCTCGACGTGTGGGGGTTCGCCGAAATCAACGTTGTCCCGGCGGGCCACCTTGTCGCCATGGATCACTATGGGGGTATCTGCCTAGGTGCCTTCGACGGCAACAAGATGGTTGGGTTCGTCTGCGGTTTTACCGGTTGGGATCGCGGCCGCTCGTACCATCATTCGCACATGCTCGCGGTCTTACCCGATTATCGCGGTCAACGACTTGGTGAGAAGCTCAAATGGGCGCAGCGAGAGCGGGTACTGGAGCAAGGCCTCGATGTCGTCAACTGGACGTTCGACCCCCTGCAAGCGCCGAACGCGAATCTGAACCTCAATCGTCTCGGCAGCATCGTCCGCAAGTACAAAGTGAACCTTTACGGTGTGAGCGAGAGCCCTCTTCATGGCGGTCTTCCGACCGACCGCTTCGAGGCGCACTGGGACATCGAGAGCCAGCGTGTGGTGAAGGCCCTTCGTCAGGAATGGGAGGGCTGGCCTGGCTGGGAAGAATTGCCGCGGGCCAACCGAACCAGCGTGAGCGATGCAGGCCTTCTGCGTTGCGACGAGCTCGACCTCGAGTTGGACGTCGAGGCTTTTCTCATAGAGTTCCCGAAGACGATCACCGAGCTCATGGCGCAGGATCAGAAGCTGGCGCTCGATTGGCGTCTGCAGACCCGCAAGCTCTTTCAGCAATATTTCGAGAAAGGCTATCGCGTCGACGGTTTACACCGCACGGAGTCGAGCGCTTATTACCGGCTCACCCGCGAACGAGACACTGACTAATCCACTAGCCGTCGATATCGATCTTGGGGTCGACGGCGACGACGCCATCGATCAGGACGTCGTATTTATACGTGCCGAGATCCTCGTCTTTGATGCCTTTGATGCGGCCTTCGATTACTCCGGTGCCGTTCGAGGCGACATTGTCGACTTTGTCGATCCGGATCGGATCTTTGCGGCGGTTCTCGTCGTTCTCGTGTTTGAAATTGCCGACGGTCACCGTCCGCGTGCCGTCGCAGTTATTGGTGACGTCCCACCGTATTTTGTAGTTCCGTTTCGCGGAGTGGATGTCCGCGGGAGACGTCGTCACGACGCAGGCCCCGTCACTTCCCGGTCCGATGACGATCTGGGCGGTGATCGTATTGCCTTGTCCCTGTCCGAGCACAATGGCGCTGGCGAAAGATAGACCGAAAGCGACCAAGATTGCAGGCTTCATGAGCCCTCCTTCTGATGACGTTGCATTAGTAGCTCATATTCTTCGAGCTTTTTCAAACTTTCTAGATCATCGTCCTGGACGGCCTCGGACAGGCTGAAGCCATTCTCGAGCGCCTCCTTCAAATAGCGCAATGCGTCGCTGGGCTCGCCCGTCAACGCGTGCACGACGGCCCGGTAGAACAGCACGTGACCGTCCGTCCGCGCGAGGGAAACCGCGTCGTCCGCGTGGGCCTTAGCGGCGTCGCTCTGTTCGAGCTTGGCTTCGTAGACGGCGAGGGCGCCCATCATGTCGGCGTCTTTTGGGTTGACCTCGAGCCGTTCCTCCGCCATCTGCTTCGCGCGCTCGAACGACGCGCGCGCGTGTTCTTCTTGGCCGAGCCGCTTCAAGGCGTCGCCCAGATTTCGATGTCGCAACGGGCTGGGTTCGAGGTCAATCGCACGTTCATACTGCCGGACGGCGGCCTCGAAATTCCCGCGGCGGTAGTGAATGGTGCCGAGGTTGGAATAGACAGCGGGACTCGCGCCGACTTCGATGGCTCGCTCGTAATTCTCGACGGCACGCTCGACATTGCCAGCAACATGATACGCGGCACCGAGCGCCTGAAATCCCGCCGCGGCGTCGGGCTGAAGCTCGGTCACTCGGGTAAACGCTAGCGCGGCCCGATCGAGCTCGCCTGCCCGGAAAAAGGCCATGCCGAGCGCGCGATGGTTCCCCCAGAAGTTTGGGCGAATGCGGATAGCGTTCTCGAATTCCACTATGGCGGCGTCGAGATCGCCTCCCGCGGCGAGAATCTCGGCGAGGAGACGGTGGGCATCGTCGTTGTTCGACGAGAGCTCGAGCGAACGGTGGAGCTCATCGATGGCCGCTTCGCTTCTGCCCGTGTCTTCGTAGATCACAGCGAGCGTGAAGCGAACCCGGGCGTCTTCAGGGTCGAGGCGCAGCGCCTCCATCGTGGCGTCGCGCGCGTCCTCGGTAAAAGCCGCGTCGCTGCTACGTTTATATTTAGCCCAATAGGCTTCGCCGAGTCCGGCCTGCGCGGCGGCGAAGTCCGGGTCCTTGTCGATGGCCGTTTCGAACAACTTGATTGCGCGATCGACATTGCCAACGACGTCGGGCCGCTCCAGAAAAGCATAGGCCTGCGTGTAGTCACCAAAAGCAGCGGTGTTCTCGGTTGGCAGCGTGCTCAGGCCCGCGCGGGCCGCTTCGGGGAGCGATGGCTGCAACGCGGCGGAAAGACTCACGGCGAGGCTGTGCTGCAGCGCGAAGAGATCATCGAGCGAGCCTTCGGAGGTGCCGCCCCAGACGATCGAGTGGTCGGGCTTCACAAGATTCACCGTCACTTGCAAACTTTCACCCGCGCGTTGCACCGCACCCGTGACGATGAAGGTCGCGCCGTGTTCCCGGGCAATCTGATCGGGGCTGGGGCTCTCGTCCTCATATCCGAGCGTCGCGGAGGGTGACACGATGGTGATGGTCGGGATCGACGCGAGACTCGTGATGAGACTGTGGGCGATACCGATGCCGAGATGGTCGATCGAAGGATCGCCGCTCAAGTTCATGAACGGGAGAACGGCGATCACTGGAGAAGCATCAGCGGCAATGCCGGCCACTTCGTCGTTCGGCGCGCTTCGGAAATCCCACACCCCGATGAGGAAGAATGTCACGGCGATGAGCGCAGCGAAAGCCACGAGCCACCGTTTGGGCAAGCTCGGCCTCGGCGTAGCTGTCGGGTGTGAAAGAGACAAGCTGATACGTTCGAGCTCGTTTTTGAGCTCGCTGGCGTTTTGTATCCGCTCGGACGGATCCTTTCGAAGGGCTTCGAGGATCGTCTTCTCGAGCCCTTTCGGGATATCCGGCCTGAGCGCGCTCGGCCCTTCCGGTTCCTTGTTCAAGATGGCGTCGATCAGACGCGGTCCCTGAAGCTCGGGGTGTGGTCTCTGGCCGGTGGCCATTTCATAAAGAACCGCCCCCGCGGAATAAATGTCACTCGCGGGCGTGACGGGCTCTCCCAGCAGCTGCTCTGGCGACATGTAAGGGACGGTGCCGCGCGCGATCCCTTTTTCTGTCCTCTCGAGGGTAGTCGCGTCCTCGCCGATAGGCTCGAGAAGCTTGGCGATCCCGAAGTCGAGGACTTTGATCTGTCCTTTGACGGTCACGATGATGTTCCCTGGCTTGAGGTCACGGTGCACAATTCCGTGATCGTGCGCCTCCACGAGGGCTGCTACGATCTGTAAGCCCAAGCGAACGACCTCGAGCTTCGGCAAAAGGCCTTCCTGCAGCAGCTCGCCGAGGGTCGGCCCCTTGATGTACTCCATCACGAGATAGTCCGTGCCTTCTTGCGAGTAGAAATCGTAGATGGTTGCGATGTGCGGATGGTTGAGCTTCGAAAGCGTCAGCGCCTCCTGGTGAAAGCGCCTTCTAGCTTGCTCGTCGTCGAGGGCGCCGGCGGGGAGGACCTTGACGGCCACGTCCCGCTTCAACCGCTCGTCGACGGCGCGATAAACGACCCCCATGCCTCCCGCACCGATACGCTCGACGATGCGGTAGTGATCGAGGGTCCGGCCAATCACTTTGCGGTCTTCCCTAGGTTCACTTCCCGACCCAGCAAGGCTTCCGCTTCTCGAGAAAAGCCGACATGCCCTCCTGGGCGTCGAGCGACATGGCGTTCATGCTCATGACTTCTTTGGCGTAGCTATAGGCTTTGTTCTGTTCGAGATCGATTTGCGTGTAGAACGCTTGCTTGCCGAGCGAGATGACGAGCGAGCTGGCATCGGCTACTTTTTGTGCGAGCTGCTCCGTTTCCTCCCGCAGTTTCTCGTGGGGAACGACGCGATTGATGAGACCCCAATCGGCGGCCGTCTCCGCGTCCACGGGGGTTCCCGTCAAGAGCATCTCCATAGCGCGCTTGCGGCCCACGGCTCGGGAAAGAGCTACCATGGGCGTCGTGCAAAAGAGTCCGATTTTGACGCCGGGAGTGGCGAAGCGGGCCCCTTCGGACGCGACGGCGAGATCGCAGGTTGCGACGAGCTGGCAGCCGGCGGCGTACGCGGTTCCCGGTACTTCGGCGATCACGGGCTGTGAGATGTTCTGCACCGTCTCCATCATCTCGATACAGGTGCCGAAGACGAGGCGCTGTTGATTGAGATCTTTGTCGACCATCTCGGTGAGAAAATGTCCCGCGGAAAAAGCCGTTCCTTCCGCACCGAGGATAATCGCGCGCACATCCGGGTTCCCCGCTAGAGCTTTGAGGCCGTGAGTGACTTCTTCCATCATCTGGAGGGAGAGCGCATTGCGTTTCTCCGGCCAACTCAGAGTCAACCGAGCTACCGGTCCCGTTTCTTCGATCCGAATCCGTTGATAGGCCAAAGTCCACTCCTTTTTCATTTAGTGAGGAACTTCTTCCAGACCTCCTCTGGCGAAGGAGGGGTGAGCAAGCTCACGATCACGAGGCTCAATATCGAGGCCGTCGCGGCTGGATAAATAATGTAATCGTAGTCGAGCGGCAGCAGGAATAACCCGAGATTCAAATGTTCCATCCCGCCGCTCACGAGAAAGCCGAAGGCGATCGTGGTCACGATCCCCGCCGCGATCGAAGCGACGCCTCCGGCGGGCGTCACGCGCTTCCACAAGAAGGCGGCTAGAAGTGCCGGCGTCACCGCGGCGCCCACCATCGTGTAAGCGTAGAGCGCCATATCGAGGATGCTTTCGAAGCGTGTCGTGACCACGTAGGCCACGAGAGCGAGCACCACGATGCAAATGCGCTGGAAAAAGATGATGCCTTTTTCGCTGACGTCGGGGTTGATGAAGCGCTGGTAGATGTCGCGCGCGAAGTTGGTCGAGGGCACCATCAAAAACGTCGTCGCCGTCGAGAAAACGATAGCGACCGCCCCCGCTAGCAAGAGACTGCCGGCGATGACGGGCAAGTTGTGCCGGGCGAGCACGAGCAGGATGGTCTCCGTCGCGCGCGTGTCGAAGCTGCCATCGGCGGCGACAAAAGCTGGGTTGGTCCAGTAGCTTCCCGCCGCGAAGATCGCCGTGACATCGATCAGCGTTTCCACGAAGATGACGCCGAGGATCATTCCGATGACGGCTTTGCGCGCCGCGGCTTCGTCGCGCGCGGCGAAGAACTTCTGATACATGCTGCTCTCGCCGAGCAGCAAGAAGAGCGTCGGCAGAAAGAGTCCGATCGCCGAGGAGATTCCCAATCGTCCTGTGACGGTGAAGTGTGTCGCCGGAAGTGTCTCGACGAGCGTCGACCAACCGCCGGCGCTCGCGAGCGCCAGAGGTGCGGCGACGGCGATGCTGACGATGATAATAATCCCGTTGAAGACATCGAGAGAGATGATCGAGAGCATCCCGGCGGTTACCGTGAACAAGATAACGAGAGCGCAAATGATCGCCTTGCCGGTATCCGGATCGACGGCGGGGTAGAGGATGTTCAAGAGACGGCCGCCGCCGATGAATTGGTAGCCGGCGATCGTTAGATAGGCGATGACGATGGCGAGGGTGCCAAGGACCCGCGCAGCCGGGTGGTACCGGGTCTCGAGAATGTCGGGCACTGTATATTGCGCAATCCGGCGGACCCGTCCCGCGAGAAAATAAACGATCGCGATCCCGACCCACGCCCCCGCGCTCATCCAAAGGGCGGAGAATCCTTCGCGGAAACCCCGGCCGGCACCGGCGAAGAGGCTTCCCGATCCGATCCAAGTGCAAACGAGCGTTCCAACGAGCATGTACCAGGGAACGCTGCGCCCCGCCACCATGAAATCGTCTTGCGTCTTCACTTGCCGCCAGCGGTAGAGGCTGACGCCGACGAGCAAGGCCAAGTAGAGAACGACGACGACCACGTAGATCATCGCCCGATTCTATCGCATACGCTAAAGTGCCGCGTTTAACTCGTTGTGCAAGCGCTGTTTCGCCGCTTCGTCCGCCCACGTCGCATCGATGGTTAGCCGGATGATCGCGGCCTGGTCTGGCGTCAAAGGTTTTTCCGGGGATCGAAACCGGCGGGGCTCGGCTCGGGCTCTTCGTCGGCAGGAGTGAAATCCTCACCGGGATTGATGAACCGGTTCATCTCGAGCTTATACTGGCGGTCGTAGAGCTCTCGGTACCGCCCACCCTTTTTGAGGAGCTCTTCGTGATGGCCCCTTTCGACGATTTCCCCGTCCTCGATGACGAGGATCTGCTCGGAGCTGATGATGGTCGACAGGCGGTGCGCGATGACGAAGGTGGTGCGGCCTGTACGCAGCGAGCGCAGACCGTCTTGAATCATCGACTCGCTCTCGCTGTCGAGGCTCGAGGTCGCCTCATCGAGGATCAAGATTTTGGGATCGGCGAGAATCGCGCGCGCGATCGCGATGCGCTGGCGTTGGCCCCCGCTCAATTTGACGCCGCGCTCACCGACCACGGTGTCGTAGCCGTTCTCGAAACCGCTGATGAACCCGTCGCAATGGGCGATGCGGCTCGCTTCGCGTATGTCTTGCTCGGAAGCGTCCGGGCGTGAATAAACGATGTTGTCGGAAACAGTGCCGTCGAAGAGAAAGTTATCCTGCAACACCACACCGAGATGTGAGCGGTAGTCGCCGAGTCGTATTTCGGCCAGGTCCTGGCCATCGATCAGCACTCGGCCCGACTGAGGTCGATTGAAGACCAAGACAAGGCTCGCGAGCGTGCTCTTGCCTGAGCCGCTCGAGCCGACGAGCGCCGTCGTCGTTCCCGCGGGCGCCTCGAACGAGATGTGCTTCAAGACGGGAACGCCCTCCGTATAAGCAAACGACACATCCTCGAAGGCGATGTGGCCGAAAACGGTGGGAAGTGGCATACGGGCTTGGTCTTGTTCGAGCTCTGTCGAGCGGGAGCGGAGCTCCCGTATGCGGTCGAGCCCCGCGAAAGCCTCGCTGAGCTGTGTGGAAATCGACGATATCTGCACGAGTGGCGCCGCGACCAGCCCGGTGAAGAAGATATACATGACGAAATCGCCCAACGTCATAGCACCCGAAAGGATCGACCGGCCCCCGACGAGGATCATCAAGACTCCGACCGTGCCGAAAATGATCGTGGACCCCGCGGAGACACCAGCCATGGCCGTCACTGCTTTTTTGACATTCTCGAACAGAGCGTCCACGTTGCTGCCGAAAATGCGGCCTTCACGCTTTTCCGCCGTGTAGGACTTCACGATGCGGATCCCGCCTAGAGCCTCGGCGAGGCGGCCGGTGGCGGTAGCGTTCAGCTCGCCGCGCTTGCGGAAAAGCGGCCGGAGGCGCGTAAAGGCGAACGCCATCATTCCCCCGAATAACGAGAGAACGATGAGCGTGAGCGAGGTGAGGCGCCAATTCAAGTAAAAGAGCACCGATAGTGCAATCGTTGCCGTGAGGAACCCGCCGGAGAGCTGCACGAGCCCGGTGCCGACGAGATTCCGGATGCCCTCCGCGTCGGTCATGATTCGCGATATCAGCTCGCCGCTCTTGACGGAGTCGAAATAGGCCGTCGGGAGCTGGAGCACGTGGTCGTGCACCGATTTGCGCAAGTCGGTGATCGCCTTCTGGGCGGCGACTCCCAGGATCTGGGAGAGCGCGAATCCCGTGGATGCTTGAACGAGGGTAGCCAGTCCGGCGGCGGCGGCGAGCGGTGGTAGCAACTCCGCGCGCGCGTTTCCAATGACTTCGTCCACCAGGAATTTGGAGGTTGCCGGCAGCACGAGCCCCGCCAGCCGGCCTACGATCATCAAGAGAAAACCGAGGGAGAGGCGGTATCGCCTCTCCCAAATAATGTCGCGCGCTTCGTGCCAGGCGACGCTGCTAGATCGGACAGCCATCGGACGCTAGCTTAGCACTTGGCGAGGGGCTGGCCTTGACATCCAAAGCTGTGATAAACTCCCCTCTCCCTGACAAGCTAAAGTAGAGGAGGTAAGCGCCGTGGCGTCTGATTCAAGATCTCCGTCCCGCGGATTTACACTCATCGAGCTTTTGGTGGTCATGGCCATCATTGCCATCTCGGCTGCCGCGTCTATCCCGATGGGTCTTAACTTTATACGCCACTATAAGATAACGGGAGCCGCTCATGCTCTGACGGCTCAGGTTCACCGGGCGCGTTCGCAGGCAGTCAAACGCAATACATCTCGTGGCATTCTTCTTAATTTCAATTATCCTGCGCCCGGTCAGTATCAATTCACGAGTCTCGACCCCAGCCCCGTCACCGGAAGCTGGGATGGTGGTGTCTACCCTCAAAACCCGGGTCTCTTCGGTCCTGGGGACACACTCAATTACGGCATGGTCCCGGACCCGCCGTCCAATATCGTCGATCCCGATGCCGCGGCAGGCGTCCAGTCGCCCCACGGCGTTCCGACGGGTTTGCCCGTGGACCTCGGGTTCGATGTCGGCGTGCGCAACGCCTTGTTGTTCCGGTCGGACGGCTCGGTGGCGGCCGTGAACGCTGGGGGTTCGGTGGGAGCGCCGGCGCTCGTGCAGGCACCGAACGGTGTTGATTGGCTCATCACGGTCCGAGACATCAGGACGAACTTGAGCCGCGTTATCCGTGTGAGCCCAGGCGGCCGTGTGCGTCTGGAAGACGAGTTTTGAGGGGGCCAGACATGCCAGACATGGCCGACATAAGCCGTGAAACGAAAAGAAGAGAAGCTGGCTTCACACTCATCGAGGTCCTGATTGCGATCGTCATTTTGAGCGTTGGGCTCTTATCGCTGGCTCAGATGATGGCCTTGGCGACGCGATCGAATGCGCTCTCGGGTCGCATGACCTCGTCGACGGCCCTCGCACGTGAGCAACTCGAGCGATTGAAGGCCGTGCCTTTTTATTCCAATCCCGCGGTGAGAGCGCGCAACCCCTTGCTCCAGGACGGGGGAGACGTCGACGCGGGTGGCGGCAATTATGTGCGGTTCTACGACGCCGACGGGCAGCCCGTGGCTGCTGGGAACGCGCTCTATGAAGTCCGCTGGCAGATCACTCGCGTGAACGCGCCGGGGCTTCCCCTCGAAATGTTGGAGATCCGTGTGCGCTGTCTTCCGGCAGCGGGCATGAGCTCTCAGTTCGCGATTATTGGAGAAGCGCGGTTCACGACATATCGAACCGCGAGCGTTGGCTAGCAGGTACGGAACACGGGGCACGCTTTTTGCCTGCGGTGTTCGCATTATTTATTGAGACGGTTCATACGAGGAACAACATGATGCACTCCACTCGAGCTTTTTCTCGTGACGAAGGCTCGGCCTTTGTCATCTCAATCCTGGTCCTCTTCATCCTTACGGTCCTGGGCATGGCTCTCATGCTCACGACCACGACGGAAGCGGACATCGCGATCAACTATCGCTGGGGCGAGCAAGCGTTTTTCAACGCCGACGCTGCGCTGGAATATGGCAAGAACGTCGTCGCGGCGCACCTGCTCAACAACGGCGACTTCGCCGCGCTCCTGCCGCCAGCAAGAAATGACGTGACGGTGCCGAATTCGGGCTCGGCGTGGGGCCCGGGAACGGCCGCGCATCCCGATGCGGGCGCATGCGCGCCGACGACGCCCGGTTGTCGCGACTATCAATATTACATCGATCGCTGCCAACCTGATGGAACGGGGCCATGCGTCCGCATCTATATCGGTCGCGTGCTCACGCGACCGGACGGTACGTTGGCACAATACGATTTTCGTCAGCCAGGAGCCTCGGTGTCCGGCGATTTAGATGGGGACGGTAGCGCGGATTTGGAAGGGAGCATCACGATCTGGGCCCGTCGACCGATCGTCGGCCGTCAAGACTACGGTGCTCCTACGCCACTGGACCCGCTCGAGCGTCACGATCGCGTGATCTTGACGGCAGAAGGGACGGCTCCTGGGGCGATGGGCGCCGGCGCGGGGCGGCCGGTATCGTTACGGCGGCTGGAAATGACCGTCAGGCAGCCGAGCAGCGGCCTAGAAGGTGACGATTATTCCGACACGTCTCGTGCGAGCGACACGGGCCGAAGGCGTACGACCTACGGAGAGTCGGCCAGGGTCGGCCTCGCGACGAACTGAGATTCAGGTTCATACATCGAGGACGAGAAACCATGCACTCTTATCCAATCATCAAAAGAACTCTCTTGGCTCTCATCACCGCCGCGATCGCGATTAACTTTAGTCAGACGGGGCACGCCCAGGCACCCTGTCTGGTCGGCAGGGGCCTCGACCCGCTCGATGTCATTAGTTCGGGCGTGCGACACAACGTCTGGATCGTGCTCGACACGTCCGACTCGATGAACGAGGGGTTCAAAGATCCCGCAACCGGGTTCCCTTTGCCTTGCACCGCCGGGGTCGATTGCAAGATCGACATCGCGAAGGCCGTGATCAACGATCTCATGGACCGGATTGTCGATTCTTCTGGCCGACCTCGCGTCAATTGGGCTTTCGTGCATTACGCCGTCAACGAGCGCGATTTCGGCGGAAAGTGTCTTCGCGTCGACGCGCCGGAGGATCTGGATTTTTTCCCGGACAAACCCAATGGATGTATTGGCCTCAAGGATTCGGCTTTTGTTCCCCCGCCGCTTTGTGGTGACGATTCGAGGGTGGCCATCCGGACGATCCTCGACGGCGTCGGTGCTAGCGGCATCACGCCGATCGGCGTTTCCTACACGGATATCGCGGAATATCTGACCGGTGCCCATCGCCCGGACGATCCGGGCGTCAGTGGGAGTACGACCGATTTCGTGAACAATCTTCTGACCGACCAGAAGAATTTCATCGTTCAGGTCACGGATGGAGCGGATACTTGCGAATGTGACCAAGGTGGGTACCCACCCGCACTCCCCGTGACGGTCGGCGGCACTCCTTTCACGGCGTTCGCCGACCTGGTAGTGCCCGTCGAAATGAGGCCGAGCTCGACCGACCCTACC
>SMYC01000311.1 GCA_004356105.1 Acidobacteriota bacterium
CGGGCGCTTCTACATTCTCTCGGCGTCATCAGCACCGGGTCGATGGAGCGAGGGGGAGGCCGGCCCACGGCGAAGACCGCGCTCACACCGTTTCTTCTAGGCGCCCTGGCGGCGGCTCTCGCCTTTGCCGCTATCTCCTGGCTGACTCCGGACGTCACGTCACCCCCCGACGTTCTGCGCTTGAACATTCTGCTGGCGGAGGACCAAGAGCTCGACTTCGATTGGGGTCCGTCGCTCGCGCTATCACCCCAGGGTGACGCCGTCGCCTACGAGGACGAGCAGCAGTTGTACTATCGACCGCTTTCTTCATTCGAAGCTCAGCTCATCCCAGGGAGCGAGCTCCCCTACAACCCGTTCTTCTCGCCGGACGGTAAATGGATCGGTTTTTTCACAGACGACAACAAGCTCAAAAGAGTACCGATCGCCGGCGGCAACGCCATCACCATCTGCGATGCGGTCGGCGGCAAGGGATCGAATGCGAGCTGGGGCGTGGGCGATACGATCGTCTTCACCGACTACACCACAAATGGCCTTCTCGCCGTCAACGCCCAAGGCGGGCTCCCCGAGCCCGTGACGACGCCCGACCACGAGAACGGAGAATTTCGGCACGCGTTTCCGGCCATGCTCCCGGGCGGAAAATCCGTTTTGTTCTCTATCGTCACCGCGGATTTCCGAATCGACACTATCGGCGCGCTGTCGCTCGAGACCGGTGTGATCAAACGGTTCGAATCGTTGGGAACGAGCCCCATATACCTGTCGCCTGGATATCTCGTCTTCGCGCGCGCGGGGTCCCTGTTCGCCGCGCCTTTTGACGCCGAGACGCTGACGCTCGAAGGGCCACCGGCTCGGGTGCTCGAGGGCGTGACGCAAAGTTTGAGCGTGATGCGGCCCTATGGCTCACAGTACACGCTTTCCGATAACGGTACTCTCGCTTACATCCCCGCCATGCGCGAGCGTTCGTTGATGTGGGTCGACCGCGACGGATCGCACGCGACGCCTGCCGCCGCCGCCGCTCGCTATGCGAACTTGCGTTTGTCTCCAGATGGCACGATGGCCGCGGTCGAGATGATCGAAGTGGACGCGGCGGGCATTTGGGTCATCGACCTCACGCGTGGCGGCAGAACACGCCTCACGTCGGATGGAGAAGACAATCACTTCCCGATTTGGACATCGGGCGGCGAGGAAGTGGTTTTTTGCACCGCGGGCGATGGAGAAATCTTGCTTCGTTCCGCGCCCGCGGACGGCAGCCGCCCGCCCATCGTGCTCGCACGCGGCCCGGAGCCGATATGCCCGAGCTCATGGTCCCCGCACCACGATGCGCTCATCGTGAGCCGCGTGCGTCCAGAGACGCGCGGGGACGTTTTTAGCCTCGACGTGAGCGCGAAGGATCGCATGCAGCCCATCACGGAGACCCGCGACTGGGAGTGGCAAGCGCGGCTGTCGCCCGACGGCGCTTGGATCGCCTACGCTTCCGAGGAGTCCTACCGCACCGAGGTCTACGTGCAACCCTATCCCGACCGAGGAGGACGCACGCGCGTCTCCCTCGAAGGCGGGTCCCACCCCGTATGGAGCACCGATGGGCGTGAGCTCTTCTTTCTCGACGAAGACACGGTCATGGTCGCGGAGGTGACGCTCGGCGAGCACTTCACCGCGAGTCGCCCAGAGGCGTTATTCGTAGCCGACGCATTCGAGCTCGAGTTCGACACGAGCTTCGATGTCTCGGCCGACGGCCGGCGATTTCTGATGATGGATCGCGGGCCGCCGCGCCGAAACATCCGCGTCGTTGTGAATTGGTGGCGGGATGTCAAAAACGCCGTCGCCGCGGCGCGCTGATCTTTATCTGCGGGTGGGGGCTTTCGCAGAACGTACCTCTTCTGCGAGTCGCGTTACCGCGCGCGTTACCGCCATCCGCGCCGCGTCCGCGCTCGGCTTTCCGAGCTCTTTTGCGATCTCGTTGTAGCTCAAGCCGAGCTCGAGACGTGCGACCACAATTTCGCGATCGCTTACTGAAAGCTGTGAGAGACCGCGCTCGTAGCGGTCGAGCTTCTCCCGACCCACGAGCTCCTCGAGAGGCGAGGGGCCAAAGGCTTCGACGCTGCTCGCTGTTTGATGCCCATGCGGCTGCCGTTGACGCCGGCGCAGCTCGTCGCGGATGAGATTCGTCACCCCCGCGCGCAGATAGGACTGGAAGCCTCCTGTTTGGGTGGGCTCGAACGAATCCACGTGACGCAAAGTCTTCATGAGCACCTGCTGGACCAAGTCGTCCGTGTCCATCATCTCTCGCGCCTCGCGCGGAAGCCGTCCTCGAGCCCACCTCTGCAGTCGCGCTAAGTGCCGTTTGTAGAGAAGCGAAACGGCAGCCTCGTTCCCCGCGCGCACTTCGTCCAGGAGGTGAAGCGTCGTTTGTTGTGCAAGGGACTGGCTGTCGTTCGTGCTCATGCTCACGCGTTACTCTCGAGCCCGGCGCGCTTCAACGTTCGCCTAGCGTCAAAACGCCCGACGCGGCCGGAGAGCTCATCTAGAAGCTCGCGCAATCGCTCCTCCGCGTTCTCGGTTCTCTGTCGCGAATGCGTATCGATGGGCTCCCGCCACCGCTCTTCGCGTATGAGCTCGCGCTCGAGCGCTTGGAGTATGACCGTTCCCCAAGTCGGCGTCTCCACATCGATGTCGATATGCAGCGACGCGCCGATCGGCACGGTCGTGTGCCATGCCCCGCGGGGCAGAAAGAGCACCGAGCCGGGTTTCATCACGACGCTTTTGCCCACCGGCAGCCTTTCCGGCGCGCCGCGCGAAAAGAAGTGCTTCTTGTCGGGCTCGACCCATTCGCCGAGCATATAGGTGAAGTCCGGGTAGCGCACGTGACGATTACCGAGGTAGCGCCACCGCTTCTTGCCTCGTACTTGGATGGTGAAGCCTTCGCCGTAGTCGAAATGGAAGCCCGGCACCGTCGTGCACTCACGGCTGCACGCGAAGGCATTGCATCGCACCAAACCCCGAGGAAGCCCGAGCTCGTCCTCGAGACCGCGCAGCCACGCGGCAAAGCTCGCGCTTTCGGGCTGGATGTTGTCCCAATAGATTTGGTAGCCCCAGTCGTAGAGCTCGCGCGCTTCGTCGCGACTCTTACAGACGAGCGTGCGGTGATCGTTTTGCACCATCAAGCGGTCGGCGGGACAGCAAAGAAGGCTCTCCACGCTCTCGAGCTCGGGAATGTCTGTCAGTCCCCCGAGCCGCTTGCGAGCGCCGTGGAAGAGGAAGGTGTGATGAGGCCAGTGATTCTCGAGAAACCGCTTCGCTCCGCGCGCTCCCAGAAGCCGAGCAAGCACGCCCGAGGCCTTTTCAGCGCGCATTTTCGCCGAGGACTCGCGAAAGCGCCCGCGCCTCGCGGATGGCCTGGTCGAGACTATCCTCGAGCCGATTCCGCTCTCGGACGAGATAGACCTGGGTGAAACGGTAGAGGTCGCTCCCGCGCGGATGTTTCGAAAGCGTTTCGAGGGGCGCGAGTCCAGGGAGCGTGGGCACTTGGAGTGCCGGGTCTTGGTGATAGGGCCCGTTTCGTTCGTAGGTCACGCGCAACACGGGTCGGATCACGCGCACCATCCGCCGCACGACGTCCGCGGTAGACGCTCCGGAATAGGACGCGAGGCGCCGATCGAGGTCTTGCGCCGCACGGTGAAGATCGTCGGCTTTGGCTAAAGCGCTCGACAGATCGAAATGGTTTCCCGCCCAGCTTTTCCGCTCCTCGAGACGTTCCGTCAGCTCTTGGGTCGCGGCCGCCAGTCTTATGGGCGGGATCGCGTTCGTTAACAGCCTGGAAAGTGCGGCGACGTAGAGCTTTGTATCACCGGCAAGAATTCCGAAGTCAATCTTATCGAACGTGTCCTCCGTCGTATGCCAAAACCAATAGCGGCCGCCCGGATCGACGCGCCCGTGACTGAATTGAAGAAGAGGCATCCCGACACCGTAGAAGCCTTGATCCGAGTTGCGTCCAGGTCGGCCAGCTCGGCCGTCCACGGAAGCGACGTCGCGGAGAACCGCGCTCGCGAGCTCGTCCATCGAAGCCGTATTGCTCGAGCGGTAGACGCTCGCGCCCATCTGACCGACCCCGTCGATATTCACATAGGCCAGCGCATGGTCGCGAAGCTCGAGCCACGCGTGGTCGACATACCAGGCCGAGCCGGCATAGCGGCCGTTCGAGTGCGCCGGCCACCAGGCGACTTTCAAGCTTCGCTCGAGCTCGCCTCGATGACGGTGAAAGATACGCGCCATCTCGACCATCGCGGCGTTCGAGGCGCCTTCGTCGACGGCTCCGTAATGCCAGCCGTCGATGTGGCCGCCGACGAGCACGAACCCGTCCGGGTCTTTTTCGCTTTCTATGGTCGCTACCGCGAGCTTCAGCATTTTCCAACCCGTGTCGACCTCGGTCTCCATCACGACGGTCACGGGCGCCGACGCGAGAGCCTCGCGAAGCGCGTCCCCGTCCGGCTTGTTGATGTTGACGCTCGGGATCGAAGGAAGCTCCTCGTAGTTTTCGTGGGTCGGCGTTCCCCAGATGGGGCTGACCGTGAGCTCTTGGATGAGCTCGGAATAGGAGATGAAGACGGCCCCTACGGCTCCTCGGTCTTCGGCATCCTTGACACCCCAAGGAAGCGGTAGGGCGTTGACGAGAACGACCTTGCCCTCGACGTCCACGTTCTCGTAGTCGCTCGGAGTGCCTGAAGCGACATAGACGAGCTCGCCGCTGGCGCCGCCTGGGGCCGTCGGCGCGGCGAGAGCTTGCGTCAGGCACGTCGGCTCGCGCGGCTCCGCACCTTCCACCCGTAGAGAGCAACGTCCGGGATTGCTGACATAGCCGGGAAACAAGTGCACCTCGACGTCGATATTCTCGGCCCTCAACGTCTCGACCACGTAGTCCACGGCTGCGTTCTCGCCTGGACTTCCGCCGTCGCGCCGGTGCATGATGATGGCCCGCGCGTGGCGTTCGAGAGCCTGCGCGTCGACCTCCGCCAGGAGGCTTGCTTCATCGGCCGCATGAAGCGAGAAAGGTGCCGCGGCGACGGCCAAGAACCCTAGAAGCATACAAACCTTCATGCCAAACCTCCTGCGAAACGAAAGGGGCCCAGTCTATCTCCGGTGTCTGGCTGGAACAACGAGAAAGGGGGCCCGTCGGGTGCTAGAATTCTCAACCGATCGAGCATCGTCCAACTAATGGTCGAAAAACGCAAGCGCTCTCGCTCCAAACCACCTGTCACGTTTACGAGTGCTTGCGATCAGGTCGAAGCCCTTCTGAAGGGAACGACCCGACGGGACATGGTCGCGGCATGCGCAAAGCCACCCCGGTTCCGAGCGGCTTTGACCGAGCTCGCGAACAGCATGCGTGCGAACCTCTTCCACACGAGCTCGGGCCAAGTTTCTCTCGAGCGGACCATCCGGGCTCTCGACAAGAGAACCCAGGAAGATGGTTTCCACGTGCTGATCGACTGGGATGGCAAAGCGGAGAAATTCAACGAGGAGACCATCCCCGTCGACGTAGCTCTATTCCTCATGGACAAGCCCGAGCCCCAAAAGTCGAAAGAGACCGTTATCGCCATTCTTCTCGACTACTACTTCTTTTACGTGCTCGCTCTTCTCTCGCTTCGCGCCTGGGATGAGGGAAGCGCTGACAAGAACTTCGATCGGCTGACGCGGCTCCTCGGTGAGCTCCACGGGCCCGACGGTAGCGGACACTTTTTCGTCTCGAATGCCGAGACGCTCATCCTCATTGCCACCGCCCATTTCGAATACGATGTCAGCGCCTACGATCGCTTGCTCGCAAAGGTCGGGACCCTCAATCTCGAGCATCGAACGCGTCACGCGCTGGCTCATGCGGCGATTCTGGGAAGCCATCTTCGTTTCGGATTCGAGACGAATTACGAACGCGACATCATTAAGATGCGCATCGATAATGTCCCCGACTACCCTCAAGTTTTGTCAGCGCTCGCGACGCTCATGGAAGCCTATACGCACCTCAGGGAGGATGGCACTGAATCTGATGCGCGCGACACGATCGTCGAGGGGCTCTTGAACGGCCTTTCGACCGATCCACGCGCCTTCGTGGGCACGCCGCCATCGTCCTTGGAGCCGTACGCGGATATGCTCTCGAGCTTCCACGAGCGTTTTTCCGAATATCGCGACGACTTGCTCGAAGCGTTCGAAGAACAGCGCCCGTCTGCAGACACTTATTCCCCCGTGGCGCTCTACTTCAATTTTCCTCACAACGTGCTCAAAGCCATCGTTGTCGACGCCCTTCTTCGTGAAGAGCCGTGGCCGTTGACGCTGAACGATTTGCTCACCGGCATCCCACGCGACAAGGCCTCGTCCGCAGCGCGCACGACGTTGGCGAGAATGTTGATGAGCTATGCCCGCGCGAGCCCCGACACCATCGCTGGCCGTCTGAGGCCGGTGATCGTCTACGACCCCCGAAAAGGCCATCGCGACTTCGTGAACACGGTCCGCAAGATAACGGAATAAAGCGTTCGAAGCGGCAAAGGATTTTCCCGTCTCGACCCCCTCGACGAGATCGACGGAGTGTTCTTCACGGTTTCGCTTCTTGTCGTGGGCACTGAGCTCGTGCCGGCAGAAGGTACAAAGCCACGTGAAGAGTGCTGCTTCGCCGCGATAGGACTCCAGCTTAGCTTAGCGTTGTCAACGCTGCCAATCTCCACTCGCCAGCCCGACCGCGCGGAATCTTGCTAGAACACGAGCGCAACGAAAACCTGCTCGCAAAACTGCATGAGTTCTGTTTGAGCCGCACCGCAGCCGGCCAGGAGCAGGCACAAGAGCGAGCTGAAGCGCGTGCGCATGTCCGGTGCTCCTACCCCCTCGGTGAGGGTTGGCTGGACCCGGTTTCAATTCAATTTATCCGGCACCATAAACGCGTAAACCAACAAAAACGCGCCATAAAACGAGACAAAGAAACACCAATGGCTAGCTGCGCTGTCGGTGAGAATAAAACTCGCGACGGCCCACAACCAGCCCCACGACACAACCAGCAGGCTCTGCCAAAAGGGGCGCCACCAGAACAGAAACGGAGCACCAATAACAGCCGCCCAAAGTCCGTACGCCCAGGGCAAGAAAACAGGCGGGTTGGCCGGCGACCACCAGTTGAGGTGTCCCTGCGGCGTCACCTGTGTATACGTTGGTTGATAAAGGACACGAGCCCCGACAACGAGTGTCAATCCAACGATGAGGAGGAAAAAAAACGGAAGTCGGCGTGGCTGCACAGGTAGAACAAACATTGAACCGAGCAGCGGCCCCCAAGCTTGAGCTAACAACGCCAACGGAATCAGGCCAATTGTCAGCAGTTGGTTGACTGATCCGTGCGGCGTCGGGCCGTCGAGCCAAAGAACGCCCTCGACCAACTGCATTGCCGTGATGCCGGCTAGCGCTACCGCGCCCCACTTGAGTTGCGGATTGTCGCGTGGCAGCAGATATGCAGCCGCGCTAAAAGCACAGCCACCGGCTAAAAGACTCGATGTTGCGCTGAAACAGATGCGAAGACCCTCCGAGAATTGGAGACGACAGTTCGCTCTCCCGTCAATGGCATCCCCGCTCGCCACTATATCAAGGGTACTGTCAATTGAGCTGGTGACTGACAGAATGGGCCAATGAACAGTAAGTCGCCGAGCTACCACGGATATCGATTTCCGCCCGAAATCATCAGCCACGCGGTCTGGCTCTACCACCGATTCTGTATGAGCTTTCGAGACGTACGACGGCGTAGGGAAGGCACTTCAAAGTGGCGACATGTTGTTGCAAACCCTTCTTTGCCCAAGTACAAGGACTGGGCCCACTACGACGAGTGGCTCGGCATGAACGGTGCCCGCATTCTGATGGAAATGATGATGGGCTACTGAGCGTCCTTCGATCGCAAACGAATCAGCAGCACTTAGGAGGATGCCCGGTGGGATGAACCAGCTCATCGGCGATACGGGCTGGCAGCTTTCTCACGGCGAGCGCAGCCCGCTCTATCTCGCGCGGGCATTGCCGCAGGACGGCGAGCTCGTCCTGCTCGACGAAAGCTTCGGTGCTCTCGGTCTCGTTATCAGCGCGACCACGTCCGCGCGCGCCCACCGGCACAGCTCCATCACTTTGAGAACCCAGCCACAAGCCAGGAGCTCGTTCGCATTGAGGTACAGAACCCCCTCTCGGCGAGGCCCAACTAAAAGTATCAATCGCTTTGTAATTCTGTTTTACCTGCCGCCCGTGCCCTTGGTGACGAGCTTCTGGACGCGCCAGTTGATAAGTTCGGCCACCCAGATTTCATCTTCCGATGGGCAAGCAATGGCATGAATCCAGCCGAACTCGCCGAGGTTGCGGCCGGGCTGGCCGTAGACGCCAAGCACCTTGCCCTCGAGCGAAACCTTGTAGATGCGGCTCGGATATAAGTCGCCGACGAAGAGCACGGGATTGGGTCCAGTGGTCATACACAGGGCGTCGGGCGCTCCCGGAGCTAGGGAGCCCGTCTTCCCGTCCGGATTTTCACGCCCGTAGACGATCTTGCCCCGCGTCGTGTCCACCGGCACGTCCACTGTGAATTCGCGCAGGTAGTTACCATCTGGATCGAACACTTGAATCCGGCGGTTGCCGCGATCGGCCACGTAGATTTCGTCCTGGGGTGACACCGCGATGCCATGCGGCGTATCGAACTGGCCGGGCCCCGTGCCAAGCGATCCCCAGCTGGCTACCCATTCTCCTCGTGCGTTGACCTTGCCAACCCTCGAGTTGATGTAGCCGTCGGTGAAGTATGAGTTCCCTTGTGAGTCCCACGCTACATCGGTGGGCTGGTTGAAAAC
>SMYC01000312.1 GCA_004356105.1 Acidobacteriota bacterium
TGATGGCATCTGGATCCCGAATCGCACGGCCTCATACGCCGTCCAGCGAGGGGTCGGAATCTCGAGAACCCGCGCGTAGTAGACGGCCGAAAGATCGGGGTCGAAGTCAGGGTCGGTCCAGACCGCGATGAGCTCGGGGCTGCCGATGGTGTTCGTCCACGTCGCGCTGGCCACGTCGACCGTGCTGCCGACCGGGGGAAGTTTCCCGTCCGCGCCAGGCGTCCGGTCGCCGGACCACGCGACGTCGAAGACCTTCTCTTGCTTTGAACCGCTGGCATCGACCCACCCTTTCACGATCTGGATGCGGTCCAGGTTGCCGGAGAGCGGATCCTTGAGCGCCGCCACCAGGAACGAGGGTGCTCCCCCGCCTGGAGCGGGCGGCAGGTCGGCGCCCATCGGCACGCCCTTCATGTAACCGATATTCGCCGGAAGTCGGGTTTGAGCATCGGCTTGCTCGAACTCCCACCCCCCGAAGAACCGGACCAGTATCCGCGAGCCGGTCGTGGCGTAGGTTTCCTTCCGCATCATCGCGTCAAAGAGGGCCTCGCGGGTGTTCTCGGTGGCCCAGATGCCCTGGTAGCCCGAGGCCACCATCGACCAACCTGGATATTCGTTGTCTCCCACTTTCGCCATCGGATGGGCAACGCGTTCCGGCCTGGGTTCCGCGCCGGAATGTTTGCCGAAGAAGTTGTCCTCCTGTGCCGTCGACAACGCCGTGTGGCTGTCCGTGGCGCCGATGAGACCGAACTTGTACGGGTTCACGCCGAGCTTTTGTTCGAGCTCGAGCCCCATCTGCAGCGCTCGCCGAGCATACTCACCCTGAAGCATCTCGTCCCTTTTGAGCTCGGAGAGGTCGAGGTTGCCGACGGCCCACGTCTCGTAGTCAGCGAACTCGTCATTCGGCGAGAGGAACGGGTGGGTTTCGCCGTCGCCCTTGATCTGCGTGGTCTCGTATAGCGGCTCCCAGCGGATCCGCGACTCCGCGTAGGCCCGGTCGATCGCCCGACCGGTCATCGACTCGACGGACGGGAACATGAACCCGTTGCTCATATTTCCGTTATGCGCGATCGCGAGCATCCGGCCGCCGGTTCTGTCTTCATAACTCTGCATCCAGTTCCAGAGGTCTACGGGGTCCGGACTGCCGAGGGGCGGGAGGGTCGTGTACGGTTCCATCATGCGCGCGCGTGTCCCGTCGTCGCGATAAATGACAACCCGGTGCAGGTTGTAGCCGCGATCGGTGGATGTCCACTCGTAGCCGATGAAGGCCGTGAACAAACCAGGATCGTTATAGGCCTCGGCCGCGTCGATCGTCTCTTCCCACGCCGAGCGAAACGCCTCCGTACCCGGAAGTGCGGCGAGCGCTTCAGGAAAACTGTTCCCCGTGAGGGCTTGAATGATCTCGACCGCGGCCGCGACACCGGCCTGACCACCCTCCTGGATCATGTCGTACCAGCGACGCCCGGTCGGGTCGGCGAGCATGGACGGCTCGCCGTTGTTCAGTCGCGGAAAAAAGCCCATGTTGTCCGAATGGTCGGCGACGACCAGGAAGTCTAGCGGGCGACTGAGCTTGGCCTGTAGACCTGTCGACGACGTCACTTCTTCGCCCCGCGCGAACCGGTACGCGTCGACCGGTTTCAGCCTCGCGCCGAACGCACCGGCATCCATGGACATTCCGGTGTGTACGTGAGTGTCACCCCAGAACACCTCAGTTGGGAAGTTGCGTCCCGCGTAGGGTGAGAAGTTGCGTCGCTCTGGGAAGGCGTCACGGAGCGATTCTGCGGAAGGAATGGGGTCCTGTGCGGCCGCCGACCCGAGCAGCGTGGCAAGGAGTGTCACTGTGACTGCGAGGGGATTTCTCATCATGCTGATCAGCTTTGTGTTTGGGTTCATGCAATTCTCCGATTACGTACGGCGTGTACTGTAGCAGATGAGTGAGGTGTAGGCACGTGCTGACCATTTCCTCTTCCGGCGCGCTAGTGCCAACGCTTTTCAGTTTTCGGTTGGGACGAGACGCTTCAGCTCCTCGAACCAGTTCTGGACGAGGATGATCTCCGTCGAGGAGGTCGTGTCGTCTCCACTCTCTTTCATCATCAGGAAGCGCTCGCCATCGGAGGAGATATCGTACGTGCGACCACGACGGTCACCTTCTTGTTAATATGGCAGTGCTACGGCGACCTCAGGCTTGCCTAACGCAATGTCGTCTCCGCTCTGTACGGGCACGGCCATCAATTGGCTTCCTGGATTTACGTAGAATAGCTCTCGCCCGTTCCGAGCCCAAAGTGGGCTCGCTCCACCATCCCTCGAGACCTTCTTGTACACCTCGTCAATATTTGGGAAAGACCGTACGTAAACCTCGTTCTGCCCCGACTCGTCGGATTGGTAGGCGAGCCAGTTGCCGTCGGGTGAGATCTCCCCGTTCGTTTCCTCGAACTCCGAATGGAGCAGGGGTCGCGGTTCTCCCTCTGGAAGGAGAGGGAGGAGCGAGAGGTCCAACGTTTTGGTTATGTTCTCGAACAATACGGACGCTCCATCGGGTGAGGTAGACATCGGCCGTTGATGGCGCGGGCTATCGATCAGGCGCTCCACCGCTCCGGTACCGCGCACCGGTTTCGTAAAGATGTTGCCTTGTCCTTCCCGGTGAGATTCGAACAGGAGCTGCTGCCCGTCCGCGCTCCAGACCGGAGCCGTGTCTGTTCCCGGATAGAACGTGAAGCGTGTCAACGTCTCCCGACCGAAGTCCCAAATCCAGATGTCCCGGTTCATGGAGACGGCGAGGCGACCCCCGTCAGGAGAGATGCGAGGATGCGAATAGGGACCCGGCTCGGCTGCCAGCACCTCCTCGTTTCCGTCACGATCCACCCACACGAGCGTGCGCTCGGTCTCTTGATTGTTGCCAGCCACATAAACGAGGGAACCGCTATCGGAAATGCTGAACTGCGCGGCACCGCTGACGTTAGACCCAGCGACCATGACACCCTCGGCCATAGGTATCGGAGCACCCGTCACCTGAAGCTTGTCCACATCAAACGGTACGGCCAAAAGCGTTCCATCCAAGAGGTAGGCGAGGTGTCCCGTCGGCACGTAGTGGGCATCCCTGCCGCCTTGGATCAGCACCTTGTTCTCACCTGTCGCGAGAGAATGCACCACGATCTGCGCGTCGTCCCAATTGCCACCGTCCCCGAGCGTAAAGAGCACGTATTTTTCGCCCGGCAAAACCTACGGACCATGGGCGACCTCTCCGGTTCCGTCCACTGCCACGAGTAGCTCGGGCTCACCCCCATCTTCGGATACCCGTAGAATTCCCGCCCGTTGACCGAAAACAATATTGCCGTTGGCTTGCCACCGAAGCCCCAACGGGGGATCCGCGTCACACAAAGCGATAGGCGCCCCACCGCGGACGGCAACCTTCTTGAGTTGAGAGTCTGAATAAAACACTATCCACTCGCCGTCGGGAGAGAAGAAGGGACTTCGAGCGCCCTCCGTCCCCCGGACGGGCGTTGCCTCCATTTGTTCCATGGCGCGGAGGTAGAGTCGATCGTTCGCACTATAAACGAGGCGGGTCCCGTCCGAAGAGAGAGCTACGAGGCGACGACCGGTACTTCGACTTATGCGCGTCAAAAAATCACCCGGAGGCAACGGAACCGAAAACCGTGCGACCGCGCGTGGCGTTGGAGCGGGATGCACTTGCCAAACCGAGACGCCGGTGACGACGCTGAGCAACAATGCCGCTGCGGCTGCCATAGCTATCGAAGGACGCCAGCCAACCGGAGGGGAAGCAACTTCTGCTCGGGTCTCGAACGCTCCCTTCATCGCCAAGCGCACATCGCCGATGTCCCGTGCCCGCTCATTCGGATCTTTCGTTAAACAGAGCTGCAAGATTCGGAGAACCGTTCCAGGCGTCTCGGAGGGAAGTGCGTCGAAGTCCGGCTCGGCACGCAAGACGGCTGCAAGAGTGTCCGACACGTCCTCGCCCGCAAACGCGCGCTTGCCTGTCAACATCTCGTAGACGACCGCGCCGAATGCCCATATGTCGGTACGTTTATCGACACGCTTGCCTTTCGCCTGCTCGGGACTCATATAGGCGGCCGTGCCGAGTATCACGCCAACCTAACCTGCGTGCCGTGTCTCGTGAGGGTTGGCGACTGTGAAAGCTGGGCGTCGGTTCCGGACGGCGCGCCGCTTTCTAGCGCTTTCGCGAGCCCGTAGTCCAACACCTTCACGGTGCCGTCTTCTTTGACCTTCACGTTCCCGGGCTTCAAGTCGCGGTGGATGACGCCAGCCTCGTGGCCCGCTTCGAGCGCCTCCGCAATCCGCTGCGATATAGGGAGCGCTTCCTCGATCGGAATCGGACCATCTTGGATTCTCTCCGCGAGCGTCGGTCCCTCGACCAATTCAAGGACGAGCGCCTTCACCCCATCCGACTCTTCAAGACCGTAGATGCTCGCGATGTTCGGGTGATTCAGCGACGCGAGAAGCTTGGCCTCACGCTCGAACCGCGCCAGGGCGCTCTTCGTCCTTCGCAAACTCCTCAGGGAGGACCTTGATAGCGACGTCGCGGTCGAGCTTCGTGTCCCGAGCAAGGTAGACTGTCCATACCCCCTTTTCCAATGAGAGAAACGATCTCGTACGGGCCGAGACGCGTTCCGGAGGCGAGGGGTATCGATGAAACCTACAGGTTCGCCCACCGAGTTTCAACTTCGACCCGTGCAAACGGCAAGGCTGTTGCTCGCGCGAGCGAGACGGCATCGACGCCGAGCGAGACGTTGGCGGTGCGATAAATGTAGTCTTCTATATGAATCTCGTTCAAACGAGATTTCGTTTTGCGGAGAACAGCATCCCGCTCGAGTCCAAGACTCTGTCAGTTTTTGGTGGGAACGAGGCGTTCGAGCTCGGCAAGCCAGTTCTGTACGAGGATAATAGACGTCGGTGTGTCGTCGCTCGGAGTGACGGCTTTCATGATAAGACAGCACGACACCCAAAGCGAAGATGTCTGTGCGCACATCCGCCGGTTTATGTTCCAACTGCTCGGGCGCCATGTACTGGAGCGTTCCGATGATGGATTGCTCCTGGGTGAGGTCCCTCTGCTGGGTTGGTGCATCGGAGGTGCCGGCCTCCGCCTCTCCCGCCAAGATCTTGGCCAAGCCAAAATCCAAGAGCTTGATCCCGGACTTCGTCAGCATGGCGTTGCCGGGTTTCAAGTCACGATGGACGATGCCGGCTCGGTGCGCGGCTTCCAGTCCGTCGGCGATTTGAATCCCATATTCCAAAGCCTTATCGAGCGGGAGCGGTCCTTTCTTCAACCTCTGCGCGAGCGTGTCTCCCTCGATGTACTCCATGACGAGGTAATCGACGCCGTCTTGCTCGCCGACGTCATAAAGGGTGCAGATGTGCGGATGATTCAGCTGCGAGATCGCTTTGGCCTCACGCTCGAAGCGCGCCTTGCGCTCGGGGCTATCTGCGAGGTGCTCGAGAAGAACTTTGATCGCCACCGTCCGGTCGAGCCGAGTGTCCTTGGCTTTGAAAACCTCGCCCATACCTCCCTTGCCAATTGGCGAGAGGATTTCGTAGGGGCCTAAGCGGGTTCCGGCGGTGAGGGCCATTGGTAACCTTATTAATACATGAGGAGTCTACGGGCCAGGGAAGGTGGGAATCAAACGAGTTAGTCCTCAATAGAGACGAGACGCTCAAGCTCCTCGGACCAGTTGAGAACGACTTGAATGCGCATACCGGAGCTATGAATCCGCCGCATTTCCATCACGTAGAATGACTGGCCATCCGGCGCCACGTCGAAGCCCTCAGCGAACGCTCCGCCAAAGAGCTTCCGTTCTCGAGTCACTTCGAAGCTCGACCCGAGCACAACTCCAACGGAAATGAAGTCGTGCTGGCCGAAGTAGTCGTGACCCCCGCTATAAAAAAGCTCATCGCCCTTTCGTGACCAAACGGGCCAACTTCCGCCTTCCCCGGAAACCTGCGTTCGAGAGCCTGGCCCCGGGAAAGGCTGAACATAGATCTGGAACCGCCCGGACTCGTTGGAGCTATAAGCAAGCCAACGACCATCTGGCGAGAGCATCGGGTGTCTTTCATCGAAGGCCGAAGCCAGCAGCAGTTCGGGCTCGGTACCGCCATACGCGTCGACGATGCCAACATCCCAACCCGTGTCGGGGTTCTGCTGCTCGAAGACCAGAACGTTGTTCTCTGGCGACCAAGACCAAA
>SMYC01000313.1 GCA_004356105.1 Acidobacteriota bacterium
CAAATCCGGTCTCTCGGCTAGGCAGCTGTTCACCTCTTTACTCAGCATTGTCTTCAACGTTGCCTTTTTCACCTCCGGCATCCGCGCCATACGGATGGTCGAAACGCGCTCGCCCTCTTCGTCGTAAAGCGATAGCGTCCCTTCCTCTGCTGCGCGGCCGCGATTTCAACTGGAACGACACCGCCCAGACCGAGCCCGTCCTTTTGGTGAGCGAGTCCCTTGCGCGCAAGGAGTGGCCCGACCGCGACCCGCTCGGCATGCGTATGAAAGTGGGGCGCAGAGAGGCGCTGTTTAGAGTCGTCGGTGTCGTAGGCGATGTGCGCAGCGAGAGCCCCGAGACGCCGGCGAAGCCTACCGTGTACTTGTCGAGCGAGCAGGCCCCCATGCCGTTTCTGAGCCTGGCGATCCGTACGTCGACTCCTGAGCAGGTCGTACCCGTCGTTCGGCAGGTCGTGCACGGGCTGGACTCTGACTTGCCACTCGGACAAATCCGCACGCTCGAAGAGGCGCTCGCGAGCACCACGTCCTCACCTAGGTTGCGCGCCTATCTCGTCGGCGCTTTTTCGTTGGTCTCTTTGCTATTGGCAGCGATGGGACTTTATGCGGTGGTCTCGACAGCTGCGTTCGAGCGGGAGAAAGAGATGGGTATTCGTATGGCGCTGGGCGCTTCACCTCGGGCCGTTCTCAGGCTTCTCGTAAGCGAAGGAGCCGTCGTCGGCGCGTGCGGCGCGGCTCTCGGCGTCATCGCCTCGGTTCTCACGGCGCGCTTTACGAACAGTCTGCTATTCGAAGTTGCGCCCAACGATGCGCGGGTTCTCGCTACGACCACGCTCGTTCTGCTCGCCGTAACACTTTTCGCTAGCTACGCCCCGACCCGTCGCGCGAGCCGACTAGACCCGGTCACGGTCCTGAAATCGGATTGAGCCCGGAACGAAACGGCAGCGGCCGTCAGTGGCTCGCGAAGCGGCACCGCGCCCGTACTGGACAAGCCTCACAGGCCGGCCGTGTGTTTTTGCAGAGCTCTTTGCCGTGCAGGCGTAGAAGCTGGTGCGCGCGGATCAGTTTCCTGCAATCGTCCGGAAGCTGACCTTCGATTGCGGCGCGAACCGAGCGATAGGAAGCGGCGTAGTCTTTTTGCTCCTCGCCAAAACCGAAGCGCAAAAGCACCCTCAAGCCATTCGATTCGAGTGCGAGAATCGGACGCGTCTCGGTGAAAAGAAGAATCTTCTCCGCGCCCGGGTCCCCAATGCCCGGAAATTTCTTGAGCGCTCGCTTGGCGCTCGAAAGAGGCAGCTCGAGACAGGCCTCGAGGTTGCCGTCGAACTCTTCCATCACCGTCTCGGCGATCGTGATCAAAGTCGAAACGCGACGCTCGGGGGGCATCCCACCCAGCTCCGCGACCGCGAAGAGATCCTCGCGCGAAGCCGCGAGGATGCTCTCGGGCGACGTCCCTACGCGCTCTTTCAGCATGGCGAAAGCCTGGGCGCGCTTCTTGTCGCTAGTGAGGTAGGCCACGTTCTCCCACAGCACCAGGCCGAGTGCCGTGGTCACGGGGAGCGCGGGAGGCCGTCCGTGGTGTTTCTCGAGACCATCGAGAAGCGTAGCGAACGACAGGCCTCGAGACATGGGGCACGGTAGCGACGCGCTCTCTCTTTTCCTTAGGGATCTCCTGCAAGCTCCAAGGCGAAATCCACTAATTTCTGGCACTCGGTGCGGTCGTAGGCAAGAAACGTCCTGGCCAGGATGCGCACGGGTCACCGACGTAATAGCGTTCGTACTGGAGTTGACGCGTGCCGAACGCGTCCCCCGCCAGGTCCCACGCAACCTTGAAGAGTCGGGCCCGATCGAGCCCACGCATACCGGAGGCACCCTGATAGTAGCGATCGACGTCGGCGGCGATCTCACTTCCAAAGTCCTCCGCCGTCGGAAGCATGATGAGGCCTCCCGCACCGAGGACCTGAAGGACTTCGATAGCGCGTGCGTAAGCGAAGGGCAAGAACCCGCGCAGGGCCTCGAGAGGCGAAAGATTCGCTCGCACAAAGCCGTCTTGAAGCTTATCGTGCTCGACTTCGGCGCGCACGATGGCGCTCTTGACCAGCTCGATATTGCTGATGCACTCACCCAGTTTCTGCTGGATGTGGAGGAATCCGTCAATTTTGACCGCGTCGGCAACCGCCATAGCAACACCTACCGCGAACTGCATCTTCACCAGGCCGCGGATCGAAGTCTGGTGTGCGGTGTGGTTGCGTAGGTTGGAGCGCGGGTACAGGGCGTTGGCCAGCTCGACGTTGTTGTAGATAAAGACCCGCTCCCAAGGCACTAGGACATCGTCGAAAACGAGCAGAGCGTCGGTCTCGTCGAAATTCACCGCAAGCGGATGGTCGAATGCCGAACGACCGCCGTCGCCGTGAGGCTCCCGGCAAATCAATTTCACACCCGGGGTATCGAGGGGCAGACCGAAGACCGAGGAGAACGCCTCGTCGCCCGGCCTGAGCCCGGGCAGGCTGAAGACCAGCACCTCGTCGGCCACCGGACCGAGGGTCGCAAGCATACGCGCCCCGCGCATGACGAGCCCTTCATCCGTCTCCCGGACCACTCCCAGATGGAGAAACTCGCCCCGTTGCTCCGAAGGCGACTTGGAACGATCCGTTTGGGGCGTCACCAGCGCGTGCGGTGAGAAACAGGTCGTTGTCCCGGACGTAGCGAAAGTAGCGCTGCAGGTTCTCCGCGTACTTTGGTCCCATCTCCTCGAATACTTCGGGTGAGCCCGCAAAGGCCATCAACATCGTATTGAGAAAGTCGGGGGTCCGTCCCACCAGGCCCAGTGTTCGCTCCGCGTAGAGCCGAAAGGCCGCGCCGCGCTTGAGAATATCCCGTAGCTCTTCGGCATCATGAACGCGGTGGCGCAGGCCGCGCCCGATTCCTCCTCGACATATGTAAGTACGTCACGGTGCGCCGGGTCGTGCTGGAGGTCGTAAAGGCTGGCTATGGTGGACACAATCCGCTCGAGGGACGGATGGGTGGTGACGTCGTCAACGCGTTTACCACGCAGCCAAACCTGGGACGAATGCTCCCTGAGCCGTTTGAGGTAGTCGCTACCGGTGCGCACAGCCATGTCGGTTTTTACTCCCTGGCTCTTGTGTCGGAATCCCGCGAATCGGACAAAGCTAGGCATCCTAACATAGCGCCTCGGGTCGGCAGCGGATTCTGCTTGGCCAGATTCGTGTGTCCTTGCGTTCGAAACCGCCCAATCCCTTCGGGCTACCCTTAGCCACCTATTCCTTATTAATGTACGTTCTAGGAAACGATACGAAGCGCCGCCTGCCGCTGTGGACGAGAGCAGGAGCTGCGCTCCACGAGCCGTTTCTCACCACGGCGGATCCAACGCCGGATGCGGCGGGCTCTCCCGAAGAGACTTCGGCGCGTTGCGCATGATGTCGTCGCCGACGGCCAGGAAGTTCTTCTGGAGCCGCTCGAAGACATCGTTGCCGATGGTGACCATCGGCAACACTCTACGAAATTATTAGCATATAGTTGGCGGCATCATGAGCATGATCGCCATCCGCCGTGTCGTTTCGACGCGGGACGAGATCTTTCACGAAGGCGGCGCCCCTCGGGCGGAGCCGCTCCTTGTCGGCACGATTGCCGTCGCCCTCGAGAACCCCTATGCAGGCTCCTATTTCGACGACATCCTTCCGTTCATGGAAGAGCTCAAAGAGCTCGGCAAGGATCTCGCGGGCCGGCTCGTCGAGCTCCTCGAGGTGGAGCCGAGTGCTATCGAGGCCTACGGCAAAGGCGCCATCGTGGGCGTTGATGGCGAGCTCGAACATGGCGCGCTCTGGCACGAACCGGGCGGCTGGGGCATGCGCGAAGTGCTCGGCGGCACGAAAGCCATCGTGTTCTCGAACAAGCGCGTCGGCCCCGCCGGGACCAGGCTTCACATCCCGATGGGCCATATCAACGCTGCCTATGTACGCAGCCACATGAGCTCTGCCGAAGTGGGGATGGACGACGCGCCGCGCCCGAGCGAGATCGTCTTCGCACTCGTCATGTCGACGGGGCCGCGCATCCACGCGCGCGTCGGTGGGCTCGCCGCGTCCGAGATAAAAGGCGAAGACGGGCAGCGGTAGCAAGCATAACCATAGCGCATACTTGCGGCGATGGCTCGGGACGAAGACGCGGGGTTCAAGGTCGACGCCGCCCGTTTCAGGCGTTTCAGCCAGCGCGACTCGGTCTTCAGCCGCTCTTTTTGGGACCCTGAGGTTCATTCCGCGAAGACGGGTGTTTTCTACGAGACTTATCGCAAGCCACTGAAGCATTTCCGCCGGGTGGACGGCTTTACTCAAAAAGACTACGCGATCCGGAACGCGTCTTGGTACGTGAGCGACATCTTCGGGGAGCGCTTCGCAGCGGAGGACCGGCGGGAGGGCTTCCTCGATACATTCAAGGTTCAGCGCGCGGCTGCGGACGAGAAAAAAGACGTGCCCTCGAGCGCCGAGATGGCGGTCGAGATCAAGCGCGTCGCAAAGGCTCTCGGCGCGGATCTCGTCGGGGTAACCGCGTATGACGAGCGCTGGGTGTACAGCCACAAATACAGCGCTCAGACCCAAAACGAAAAACCCAACGAGATTCCAGAGGGGCTCGATAACGTCATCGTCATCGCGACGAACATGGATTACGAGCTCATCCAGACCGTGCCGTCGGCGCTGAGCGGTACCGCCACAGGGCTCGGCTATGGACGTGACACCATAGCGCTTCTTTCTATCGGTCAATACATCAGAAATCTCGGCTACCGCGCCGTCGAGAGTCTCAACGACACAGCGCTTGCCGTTCCCTATGCTATCCAGGCCGGCCTCGGCGAGTACGGGCGGCACGGGCTTCTCATTACAAAAGAGTCGGCCCGCGCGTGCGGCTCGGCAAGATCTTCACGGATCTGCCGCTCTCCCATGACCAGCCAACTTCGTTCGGCGTCAAGGAGTTTTGTGACGTTTGTCAGCGGTGCTCCAACGCGTGCCGGCGAAAGCGATCCCTCACGATGCGCCGAGCGACCGCGTGCACAACCGCTCGAACTTCGTCGGTATTACCAAGTGGACCGTCGACGCCGAGAAGTGCTTCGGCTTCTGGGTTGGACAGAACAGCGATTGCTCCATCTGCATCCGCGTTTGCCCCTATAACAAGGACTTCTCGAAATGGTGGGCCCGGCTCGGCCTCTGGCTAGCGGGGACGCCGCTTCGCTCGTGGATGGTTCGCCTCGATCTGTGGCTCGGGTTCGGAGCGCGACGGGCCTCCAATTGGTGGTGGGCTTCTGGCAGCTCGCGCGACTAAGACGTTACGTTACGTTACGTTCACGTCCGCCGGCGACGTCCGGAACCGGTCGCATCACGCGATGGATCGCGCGCCATTTCTGCTTCTCGGCGTCCCTGATTCACTCGTCTGTGTCGCGGCGGCCCTCGTAGATTCTGCGAAATAAGCTCTGCTCTGGGATGTGGACGAACACCCGTGCGAGTCGCGAGCGAACGGGATTTGCCCCACAGATCTTCCGAATACTCACAAATGATATCGTGTCCCAATGAAGGAACACACCGTCAGCGAAGCCAATCGAACGTTTCTGGCCAAGCGCCAGGGACTCATCATCGATGGCAAGAGCGTTCCGGCTCGCTCGGGCGAGACGTTCGATGACATCGACCCCGCCACCGGCGATATCTTGACGACCGTGGCCTCGGGAGGCGAGGCCGATGTGGACGCAGCCGTGGCCGCAGCGCGTCGCGCTTTCGAAAACCCTTCCTGGCGGCGGATGCCGCCGGCCGCGCGGTCGAAGCTCATGTATCGGCTCGCCGACTTGATCGAAGACAATGCGGAGGAGCTTGCGATCCTGGAATCACTCGACAACGGCAAGCCGGTACGCTTGGCGCGCGCGGTAGAGGTTGAAGGCTCCATCAGCGCGTTTCGCTACTTCGCGGGCTGGCCAACGAAGCTCACCGGAGAAACGAACCCGGTCGCCGGCCGCGGCGGAGCTCGTGTGCTCAACTACACGGTGCACGACCCGGTCGGCGTCGTGGGACAGATTATTCCCTGGAATTTTCCCATGTCCCAGGCGTCCGGTAAGGTGGCGCCTGCTATAGCCGCGGGCTGTACCGTGGTCCTCAAACCCGCGGAGCAAACTCCGCTGACAGCGTTGCGACTCGGAGAGCTTGCGCTCGAGGCCGGTTTTCCCGCGGGCGTATTGAACGTCGTGACCGGTTTCGGAGAGGCGGGAGCCGCCCTCGCGGCGCACGACGGTGTGGACAAGGTGAGCTTCACCGGCTCCACCGAAGTCGGACGCGCCATCGTGCGCGCCTCGGCCGGGAATTTGAAAAGAGTTTCGCTCGAGCTCGGAGGCAAGTCCCCCAATATCGTCCTTCCGGATGCGGACATGGAAACCGTTGCCGCCGAAGTGGCCGACGCCATCTTCTTCAACCAGGGCCAGGTTTGTACGGCGGGCTCGCGGCTCTATGTGCATCGCGACTGCTACGACCAGGTGATCGAGGGGGTTGCCGACATCGCCCGCCGCATGAAGATCGGATCGGGCTTGAATCCGGATTCCCAGCTCGGTCCGCTCGTCTCCCATGAGCAACGCGAGAGGGTGCACGCCTATGTCAACGGTGGCCGCGAGGAGGGAGCCGAAGTCGTGGTGGGCGGGGGGACACCGTCGGGTTTCGACAAGGGCTTTTTCTACGAGCCCACGGTGCTGACCCATACGGATCACTCCATGCGGGTCGTGAGAGAAGAAATTTTTGGCCCCGTAGTTTGCGCCATGCCGTGGGACGACGTCGACGATCTCGTGCGCAAAGCGAACGACACCATCTACGGCTTGGCCGCTGGGATCTGGACGTCGGACCTGAAAAAAGCGCACCTCATTGCCGACGGGCTGCAAGCGGGAACGGTCTGGATCAACTGCTACAACTTCCTGGATTCGGCGTCACCCTTCGGCGGCTACAAGCAATCGGGCTGGGGTCGTGAGAGAGGCCGCTACGGGGTCGAGCAGTACACGGAAGTCAAGAGCGTGTGGGTGAATCTAGGCTGAGTCACTTCAAATTGCCTCGACAGCGCCAGGTATCTTCTTCTGTATTATCCTGATAACAGCACACTAAAGCTTCAGGACCAAACCCCGTTCGGTCAAAAAACTCATGCGGCCTCGCGAAGATCGTCAACGCGTGTTGACGGCGGGGCTGGACCCTTTTGATGAAAAGCTGTTCAAAGCGACGATGAACGCGCACCTGGGTAAAACGTCAATCGGGCTGGGGTCGTGGGAAAGGCCGCTACGGGGTCGAGCGGTACACGGAACTCAAAGAGCGTGTGGGTGAACCCAGGGCTTCAGTCACTGCGCGTTTGCTTTGTTCCGCAAGTCCGCAGCAGCGCGGTTCTGTCGCAGCGAATCGCAATTTGCTTTTTCACGGAGGACACGTGCCATTAACCTTAGAGTGACCATAGGCGTTGACTATGCTAAAATAGCCTCATGAAGGAAGTCAGCGTGTCGCAATTCAAGGCAACGTGCCTGGAGCTTCTCCGTGACGTTGCCGAAACCGGTGAGCCGATCCTGGTCACCAAGCGCGGAGAGCCGATTGCCGAAGTCCGTCCACCACACCCGAAAGGACCCAACAGCCTCTACGGCTGCATGGAGGGGCGAGGCAAGATTCTCGATGACATCACCTCCCCAGCGGTCCCCGCCGAGAAATGGGACGTTCTCAAACGTTGAAGATCCTTTTTGACACCAACGTGTTCCTGTGGCACGTGTTCGCCGACCGGAAGCTGGGCCGCAAGACCAAGCGGCTGTTGGAGCGGGTGGATTCAGAGCTCTGGCTGTCCCCAATAACGCTTTGGGAGTGTCTGATCCTGGAGCGTGATGGTCGCGTTCAACTCGAACCCAACGCGCTCCGGTGGGTTCGGGACATTCTCACGAAGCACGAGCTTCGCGAGGCGCCGCTCAATCACGAAGTTGCGCTTCACACCCGAATCGTCCACGTCGAGAATGAAGATCCGGCGGATCGATTTCTCGCGGCGACGGCCGCAGTCTACGACCTTACGCTCGTGACGGGGGACGATCTCCTTCTCAAAGGAAGCGGCTACTTAGTCCTGCCTAACGAGTAATCTTTCAGGTCCAAAGCGCCGCGGCGCGGCGCGGGACACGTTGGGACCTCGGCTTCGTCGAGGATCGATAGGAACCAGGCGGTTCAATTCCTGGAACCAATTGAGGACGAGCTCGAACTCGGCGATCTCCCGTTCCCCTCCCGCGCTCTCTATCATCACGAAGCGTTTTCCATCGGGGGAAAGGTCGTAGCGCCTTGGTAAGGCTGTCGTTCATCATTAATTAATCGGCGCGGGAACTGCGGGCTCGCGTGCTCGGGCGACGAAGAGAGCAAGGTCGACGCCCGCGAGACAGTGCCGCCGTCACGTCGACCGCAGGCTTGTGTTCGGAGTGTCTTTGTCGAGACCCAAGTGGCTGCGTTACGGTGGGGGTACCGGCAGAAGCGCTGCAGCAACGCCAGGGACGGCCTCGAGCGGAGCCCGACTCGCGAGCGGACAAGAGCGTCCAGCCAGTGGCGGACGGATACATCGATTCCGCTCCTGTTCACCGGGGCGGAGCATTCGAGAAGCTTTCGCACGTCGGAGCCGGCTCGATGGATGGCCCGGAAAATGGAAGAGGCTTACGATGTCAGGGTCCTTGGCCTTTTGCTCGTTGCCCCGGACGTGGCCATCGGCGGCGGCGAGCCGGTGAATCACCGAGGCGCGGAGGCCGTAGGAGGCCGTCAGGCTCGCCCAACATGCCGCCGAGCTGACCGGTCAGTCGCCAGCCGGTTGTTCTGGATACGTTGGCTGCGGCGTATGCTTCGGGGGCGATTTCGAGCGGGCCGTTACCACGGCCGAACGAGCGGCTGAGCTGGCCCGGACCGGAGAGTCACGGCTGGCGGAGGAGATCAGAGCTCGGATCGCGCTCTACCGTCGAGCCGTCGCGTTTCGAGAGCCTCGGAGCTCTCTCTCTCTCCGTAATCCTGGAAAGAGGTAGATTCCACCGGGCGCCCGTTCGGCGTCGACGGTCACCAGCCGGCTCGCCACGCCGGCCCGGAGCGTCGGAGCGCAACCCAAAACGCTTTATCTGTGTCATCGAGTAGTGGCCGAGGGCGCTGCTTCTCGAGCGCCGAAACCTCTGGCGCAGTGCGAGATGAGGAGCGACATGACCCTCTGATTTCGCAAGTGGACAGGTTTTGACCAACTGCAAGAATGTCTTGAATGTTAAACTGCGGCAATGAATCTCAGCGACAAAGAACTGGGAATGGATCGACCGATCTCGCGCCGCGATTTCCTCAATGGCGCCGCCGCGACCGCTGCGGTCACCGCAATGCCTGCCGGCGTGCTTGCCATCGGGAACGAATCAGGACAAGCGGCAGCCGGTGGCTACCCGCCGAGCCGCACCGGTCTGCGCGGAAGCCATCCTGGTTCCTACGAAGTGGCCCACCAATTGGCGCGGCAGGGGCGAAAGGATTGGGGTCGCGTTCACGATGCAGAGTCTGACGTTTACGATCTGGTTGTTGTCGGTGCAGGCATTAGTGGATTGTCGGCCGCCCACTTTTATCGGACGGAACATCCCGGTGCGCGTATTTTGATTCTCGACAATCACGATGATTTCGGTGGTCACGCGAAGCGCAATGAATTCGAGCTCGATGGGCGCACGATAATCAGCTACGGCGGCAGCCAGGCGCTCGAAGATCCCGGCTCGTACAGTGTGGTCACCAAGGACCTGCTCAGAGACCTCGGCGTCGATACAAAGAGATTTGAAACAGCCTATGATCATGAGTTTTACCGGCGTAACGGTCTGGCGGGTGCTACGTATTTCGACAGCGAAACCTACGGCAGCGATCGGCTGGTTGGCTACCCCCTGATGGACTACTCGTTTCTGCCGCTCGCTCCATCTTCACTCGAGGTGAAAGACGCGGTATCGCAGATACCAATTGGAGAAAACGCGCGCCGCGAGTTACTGCAATTACTCGAAGCCCGCACAAATCGACTGACAGACATACCTGCCAACGAACAGGAGAGATACCTTCGGCGGCTGAGTTACCGGGACTTTCTTGAACGCCATATGGGAGTCACCGCCCCGGAAGTTTTCGCGATTTATCAGGGTCTGACAGCCGATTCCACGGCCAGTATCGAGGCGTCTTCTGCGCTGGGTGTCATGAGCTACGCCGGTCTCCCGGGACTACGGGCGACGGCTCTTGCGAATTACAACGACGATTCCGAGCCCTACATTTTTCATTTCCCGGATGGCAATGCGTCGATCGCGCGACTACTCGTGCGGCGCATGATTCCGCGGGTCGCACCTGGAACGACGATGGACGATATCGTGTTGGCGAGATTCGACTATTCGAAGCTGGACGAGGAAGATTCCCGCGTCCGCCTGCGATTGAACTCTACGGTGGTCCGTCTGGAGCATGACGGTTCGCCCGAAAACGCAACACAGGTGTCGGCAACTTACGTAAAGGACGGTAAAGCCTACCGGGTTCGCGGCAAGTACTGCGTTATGGCCGGGTACAACGCCATGATCCCCCATATTTGCCCGGAGCTTCCAGTTGGTCAGCGCGAGGCACTGGCTTTCGCAGTCAAGGCACCTATCGTTTATACGAGCGTACTGCTCAAAGATTGGCAAGCGTGGAAAAAACTGGGCGTTGGGTTCTTCGCGTCTCCGGGAGCCTACTACGCAGTTTCGATGCTCGACTTTCCGGTCAGTATGGGTGGCTACACGTTTTCGCCGAATCCGGATAAACCGATCATTGTGCACATGGAGCGCTTCGCCATAGGTGCTGACCCGAGGGCGACGCGGAGAGAACAGCGACTCGCGGGTCGTCGCGAGTTATTCGCCACCTCGTTCGAGACCATTGAGCGGAAAACGCGTCAACAACTTGCTGGCGCACTTGCCGGTGGCGGTTTCGATCCCGCACAAGACATTGCCGGAATAACCGTGAATCGCTGGGGACACGGCTATTCCTTCAGGTACAGACCGGGAATTGATTCCGGATATGAAGGAAATGAGTCTCCACACGTCGTCGGTCGCCGACGACTCGGACGAATCACCATTGCAAATTGCGACGCCGGCGCAAGCGCCAGTATCAGAGCAGCCATCGATCAGGCGCATCGCGCAATTGCAGAGATAAACTCGGTAACCGATTAGCGGAACGGCCTCAGAGCCACGAGACCACGCCCCTCCTTGATGACGAGGATCGACGCCACAGGTGCGGAAGGGATGCGATCGCGCGCGCCGGAGGGCCATTGAACCTCGATCGCGATGATGGTCGTCTCGCTTCCGAAGCCGAAGTGGAGTCTCACGTCGTTGGCGCTGGCGTAGCTACCCGCGGAAGACACTTCGCGTTTCTGAACACGGTCGCCGGTCGTGACGATGACCATGGCGCCCGTGCCGTCACGGCTGCTTTGTTCGCCCGCGAGCTGCACGAGCACGGATGCGCCGGAATTCTCGGTTTCGTTGTGAAGCAGCTCGGGCCGCGCGTCGATGTTGTTGACGAGGATGTCGATCCGGCCGTCATTGTCGTAGTCGCCCGATGCCGCGCCGCGGCTCGAGTAGGAAGGCAGCCCGAGCCCCTCTTGCAGCTGGAACTTTCCTGAACCGTCGTTCAAGAAAACGTGGTTGGGTTCAGCGTATCGGCACTCCGGCACGACGTCATCCACCTGCGGGTAGATGTGGCCATTGGCGATGAACAGATCGAGTGCGCCATCGGCATCGAGGTCGACGAAGCGCGTCCCCCAAGAGAGGGTGAAATAGCTGTTCTTCCCGACCCCGAGGCGGTAGGACGCGTCCGCGAAAAAACCTTGGCCCTGATTCCAATAGAGGGTCGTGTGGTCGTGGGAGAAGTTCGTGACGACCACATCGGGGTGCCCATCCGCGTCGATGTCGCCGGCGTCGACGCCCATGCCGGCCTGCTCCAATCCCTCGCCGCTATAGCCGACGGCGCGCGTCAACGCGTCTTCGGTGAACGTCCCGTCTCCATTATTGATGAAGAGGAAGTTCGGTACCGAATCGTTCGCGACATAGATATCGGCGAGACCATCATCGTTGAGATCCTGGAACAAGATGCCGAGTCCGTAGGAGCGCTCGGCCGATGCGATGCCCGAGCTCTCGGAAACATCCTCGAGTCGCCCGCGGCGATTTCTGTAGAGACGATCGGGAGCTGCCGGCAGGCTGCGCGGACCACAGCCGACGCGAAGGCCGCGCCAGTTGCACCACTTCGCACCCTCTCCGCCTTCCTGAAACGCCGACGGCTCCATATAGCTCGACACGTAGAGGTCCGGCCAGCCGTCGCGGTCGTAGTCACCGAAAGCGGCCCCTCCGGCCATGAGATCGTCCGGCGGCAAGACGTCCGGGCCCGCCGGCAGGAATGTACCGTCGCCACGATTCACAAAGAGAACGTCGGGACCGTTATTGGCGACGTAGATATCGGGAGCTCCGTCGGCGTTCACATCGGAAACAGCGACCGCGACGCCAAACCCTCTATCGCCGGTGCCGCTCTCTTCGGTCACGTCGCGAAAATGGCCCTCGCCGTCATTACGAAAGAGCTTGTTCGGCGGGCCTTCCACAGCGAGAGACGCCGCCCCGTTGACGAGATAGATGTCGAGGTCACCGTCCATGTCATAGTCGAAGAAGGCGGCGCCGGCCCCCAGTGTTTCGTAGATGAAGCGCTTGTCGGGCTCGCCACACACGTTTCGGAACTGAAGACCGGCTTCCTCGGCGCGATCGACGAGTGACAACGCCACGAGCACTAGGAGCGAGAGCGCTTCCATAAACGCGGCGGGGACTACCGGTTACTCGGTCGAGGGATCATAGATCACCGAGCACTTCCTGACCGCGTCTGCGTCCAAGTGAGGTCCGCGCTGTGCGGTAACGGGGCCGATCCATTCACGCCATCACCTCCAGGAGATGTTTCCGGAGCCGGTTGCGGTGAATGTATCATTCTTCACTATGTTGAGCACAAAATTGGACGGAGCCTCACGATGAAGCGACGTGATTTCTTCAAGCTCGGCGCGGCCATGGGAGCCGTCTTGATCCTCGCGAGCCTCTTGTCTGCCATTCAAGAGGGGCCTCCCGGGTTTGCGCAAGGCCTGGAGCTCTTTCGTAAAGGACAGCTCGTCGAAGCGGAGCGTTCTTTTCTGGAGGCTCTGTCGAGCCAACCCGCCCATGCCCCGAGCTCCGTGTATCTCGCGCGCATCTATGTGCAGACTGCGCGCACTGGCGCCGCTGAGACGGTGTTGAAACGCGCGCTGGCCGAGCGGCCGAACGGGATCGGTCTTCTCAACGAGCTGGGCTCGATCTACCTCGAAAGCAGTCGATTCGCAGACGCGGAAGCTGCATTCACGCGTGCGCGTGACACCCGCCCCGACAACGTAAGGGCCATCGGCGGTATTGCGGAGTCCCGCTTGGCCGCAGGTCATTCCGACCAAGCGGCGGCCCTGATCGATGCGGCCATAAAAGCTCGTCCCCATGTCGGTGCGCTGCACTTGCTCGGCGCAACGATCGCGCTCCGGCGCGAGGGCTACGGCCGAGCTCTCGAGCTGCTCGACGAAGCGGAGCGGCTCGGGACCAACGGCCCCAACGTCCGCGTCGTCCGCGCGTTGGCCCTCGAGGGTTCTGGTCGTCTCGAAGACGCGCTAGCGGAGGTCGAGTCCGCCCGGGAGCTCTTTCCCTCCCAAGCAGCGATCGAGCGCACCCATGGACTCGTTCTAATGGCGCTCAACCGAGATGCACAGGCTGCTTCCGTGCTCGCGGCTGTGGTAGAGCGGGAGCCGTCCGACGCGACGGCGTGGGTCGCCCTCGGCCAGCTCTACTTTCGACAGAGCCAACGCGACCGAGCTCGACTGGCCTTTACGCGTGCTCTCGCCGCCGAGCCGGCGAACCACAAGGCCCATTTCTATTTGGGTGAGATCGCTCTCATGGAGATTCGATTCGAGGAGGCCGTCGTTCACTATCAACAAGCGATAGAGACCGCGAACGGCTCGCTCGCCGCTCGGCAAAAAATGGCCGAGGCACTGCTGAAGCTCGGGCGCCACGACGACGCCCAAGCCTCTCTCGAGGACGCTCTGGCCGTTTCTGACGAGGACGCCGAGACCCATTACTTGCTCGGGCAGGTGCTTTATGACGCAGGCAAACCGTCAGCCGCGCTCTCCGCGCTTCTCGAGGCACGGCGCATTCGCCCGAACCACGCCCCCACGCGATATCTGCTCGGGGTAACGCTGGCGCAGCGCGGCCGCAGCGCGGAAGGCCGCGAAGAGCTCGAGGCGTTTCGCGAGCTCAAGAGCTTCGAGGAAACGGCCGAGGCGCTCGAGCTCGCCCTCGTCGAGCATCCGGAGGATGCGGCTTCGTTCCGCAAGCTCGTCGAGCACTACTTCGCCCATGGACGCGAGCAAGACGCGCTTCCGTTTCTCGAGAAAGCTGTGGCTCTCTCAGCGGATGACGCGGACCTTCTGTACCGTCTCGCGCTCGCGCGTCTGCGCGATGGCCGTACCCGAGACGCGCACGCAGCCGCCGAGCGCGCCACCGCTCTCGATCCAGACCATCCGCTGCGTCCCCAGGTAGAGGCGGCGCTCGAACGCGGTGGAAAGAAGGATTAGCATGGCGGCGTCCTTGATTTCCATCCTCGCGCTCGCGCTCGCGCTCGCGCTCACATCGGAAGCGCGTCGGGAGCTCATGAGGGCGATAGAGAGCCATCTCGCCGGCGACTTCACGGCCGCGGAGGCAGGCTATCGGGCCGTCCTCGAGCAACAACCCGACTTCGTACCGGCGCAGACATACATGGCTCAAGCGCTCTGGCTCGATGGAAAGCGCGACGAGGCCCGGCGCGCGCTCGCGCCTGTGACCGAGCACCATCCCGAGCTCCTCCTCGCCAGGTGGCTCCGCTGGCGCTTTGGTGACGATCTCGGCGACGACGAAGTGCTTCTCCGTCGCCTCGAAAGCGTCTACCCCTTCGAGCGGCAACGATTCATCGCTACGGGAACGGCGTGCCTGATTCTCCTCTCGATCGGAGAGAGGGAACTTGCCACCGAAGACTTTCGGCGTGCCTCGTTGCTCGACCCCGACGACGCGCAGGCCCATCAAAAACTCGGCCTCGCTTTCGCGAAAGCGCGCCTTACCCTTCCCGCGGCGGGAGCGTTCGAGCGCGTTGTCGCCGTGGAGCCCAAAGATCGGGGTTCTTGGAAGCGGCTGGGCTCCTCTTATCTGGTCCTTCAAAGATGGCAGTCTTCCATCGACGCTTTCAAAAAGGCCATCGAGCTCGGCGGCGACGATGTGGGCGTACTCCTCGCCCAGGGCTATGCGTTCGAAAGGCTCGCAAATTTCGACGAAGCGCAGGAGCTCTACCGTCTCTCGTCCCGCCTCGCGCCCTCGGCCTACCAGCCGCAGTTTCGGATGGGGCGCGCTTTCCTCGCGCAACACGAGCTCGGACGCGCCGAGAAAGCTCTAAAGAAAGCGTCGGAGCTCGACCCGAGCGCCCCACAACCGCTCACCTTTCTCGGCGAGCTCTACTTGAAGAAAAACGATTACGAAAAAGCCATCGCATCGCTCGAGAGGGCCATCGCCCTCGACGCGGACCATTTCCAAGCCTACTACCACCTCGCGCAAGCCTACCGTCGCGCGGGGCGAACGGGCGACGCACGGACGGCCATCGAAACCTACGAAACGCTGAAACAAAGCGAACGCGGCCGATCTCGCAACCAAAACCAACGCTGATCCCCGAACGTTACCGCCGCCAGTCACGGCAGAGGGAGTAACAACGTGCTGCCAGGCGTTCGCTGCACGTCGAACATCTTCAGCGTGTAGTTCACGAAGGTGTAGTAGCCGACCCCTTTTTTGCCGAAGAGCCTTTGTGCCTCTACGAACGCCGCGGCGCTAACCTTCGGCTCGTTGATCAGCTCGCGCGCGACGCGGATGATCGTCCGTTCCCGTTCACCCAGACCTGGCAGTGCGCCGGCATCGGCCAGCGGCCGCCCGAATCGTAACAGCTCGATGAGCTCCTCCTCGAGCCCGGCTTTGCGCGCCAACGGCTCGTGGGCGGTCCACTCGTACTGGCTGTCGAGCTCGCGAGCGGTCGTCAGGATGGCGAGCTCGGTCAGCCGTTGGTCCCGCGCGCCGTCGGTACCGTAGCGCAGGTAGGTGCTGGCGGGGAAGATGTGCTCGGCCATGCGTGGGCTGTACATCCACATACCGATCGGGCCGCGCAAACCGGTCGCGTAGCGGCTGTCCGAGTTCACGATGATGTCGAACGCTCGCTGGTCCTCGGCGTCGAGCGACTCGCGGGTGATCGTTGGCGGCCGCGCCCAGGAGTCTTCATGGATGTCTGGCGGGATGTCAGCGGCGGTGACCTCCCGCGGCGTGAACGCCTCGGTGGTGGTGGTCGTCGTTACCGCCCCGGGCTCACGGGTGTCAGGCGGCGAGTGACAGGACGCACACGGCAAGAATCGCGAATGACAGCTTCACAAGACCTCCTCTTTCGGGCCGCGCCCGACAGCACAGTTGTCCCGCAGACTTTACTAATGATCCGACTGGGCAGCGAGGAGAACTGAACCTTTTTCTTGATACCTCGTATAACTAGGGGTAGGTTCCGAGGTATGAAGAGAGAAACGTTGAAAGGGCACTTGGATCTCTTGCTGCTGGCGGTGGTCGGCGCCGGCCCCTCCCACGGCTACCATATCGGCCGCCGTCTCGCGGAGGCCAGCGGTGGGGCGCTCGAGCTTCCTGAGGGAACGCTCTACCCCGCACTTCACCGGCTCGAATCGAAGAAGCTTCTGGAGAGCTCGTGGACCACGGTCGGAGGACGCCGCCGCCGCGTCTACGACTTGACCCCGGCCGGTAAGGAAGCGCTGGCGAAGGAGCGTTTGGAGTGGGGAAGCTTCGCACAGGCGGTCGAATCGGTTCTGGATACGGTATGAGCCTGCCATCCAAAACTTCTGGGAAGCTTCGAGCTTTCCGCCGCGCGTTGAGCAACGAGCTCGCCGCTCAGTTTCGCGTCGAGCCGAGCCATCCCGGTATCGAGCGGATCCTCGAGGAGGCCGAGGCGCATCTAGAGGACACGATTGCGGAGCTCGTCGAGGGCGGCGCCTCCGGCGAAGCGGCCACGACCACGGCGCTTTCCCGGTTCGGGACGGCCTCGCGCGTGGCTCGTGCCTACGGTGCTCTCAAAGCGCCGAGCTTTATCGACCCAGGCGCGGATGGGCGTGCGTGGCGCCGACTGCTCAGCCGCTTCCCAACGCCGGTAAGGAGGAAGGTGTTGTCCAGCTTGAACCAATGGTACTCGGATCTGCGCGTCGCCATCCGCGGGCTCGTGAAAAGCCCGGCCTACGTCATCGCCTTCGTCCTCACGCTGGGACTCGGCATCGGCGCCAACACCGCGATCTTCAGCGTGGTGAACGGAATTTGGCTCCGGCCCCTCCCGTACCGCGACGGCGATCGCGTGGTCTACCTGCGCCACACCGCGAGTCTCGCCGGGATCGACAACGTACTCTTTTCGGTCCCCGAGATCGACGACTACCGGCAGAGTCCCAGTCTCGAAGGCGTCGCGGAATTCTCCTTCATGACGTTCAGTATGCTCGGACTCGACGAGCCGAGAATCGTGCGTACTGGGATCGTCACCGGAAACTATTTCGAGGTCATGGGGCTCGGTGCACGCGTGGGGCGCGTCATCTCGAAAAGCGAGGACGGAGAAGCCGCAGCGGCGGTTGCGGTGTTGACCTACGACTACTGGCACCGCCTTTTCGGCGCGGATCCGGACGTCGTCGGCCGGACGGTCACGATAAACAACCGGAGTGTCGAGATCATCGGCGTGGCGGAGCCGGCTCCGCCCTATCCCGCCGAGACGGATATCTACGTCAACATGGTCACGAGCCCGCACCACCTGGACGCGAGCATGACTCACGATCGGGTCCACCGAATGACGGAGGTCTTTGCGCGTCTTGAATCGGACGCCTCCGTGGCATCGGCGAGCGCGGAGATCGATGCGATTACCCGACGCCTGCACGACGAGTATCCCGAGGCGTACGGAGAGCAGCACGGCTATCAAGTGTCGCTCGTCCCTTTGCGCGATCAGCTCGCCGCGAATGCGCGACCCACGATGTTCATGCTGTTTGGGGTTGCTGCTTTCGTCCTCGTGATCGCCTGCGCGAACGTGGCCAACTTGACGCTCGCTCGCGCCATGCGCCGCTACGATGAATGGTCACTTCGGGTCTCGCTGGGTGCGAGCACCTGGACGATCCGACGCCAGTTGCTCATCGAGAACATCGTCCCTTCGATTGCCGGTGCCGCGCTCGGTGTGTTGCTCACGATCGCCGGTGTCGACCTGCTGGCGGCGTACATCGCCCGCTACTCTGCGCGAGCCTCCGAGATTACCGTCGACACCACCGTGCTTTGCGTGGCGCTCGGTGTCGCATTGGCGTGCGCGTGTCTCTTCGCTCTCCTGCCGCGATTACCGGGGACGGTCTCCCGAAGCCTTGGATGGCTGTCCGGTACGCGCTCGACGACCGGCGCGTCGGGTCGGCGGATACAGCGCCTTCTCGTCGTCTCGCAAGTCGGGGTGAGCTTCGTG
>SMYC01000314.1 GCA_004356105.1 Acidobacteriota bacterium
CGATTCACCCGCCCCACACCCCTGCGCAACCTTCCATACAACGTCTTTCTTCGGTACTTCGGAATTATCACAATGTGGCATTTGCGTTCCCATCATACATGCGACAGCCCTTCCCATTCGTGCATGCAGGTTCTCCTCGCAGGCCCCACCAGAGTCTTCCCGGGAGGCGAGAACCTAGAAATACACCACGGACCGCTCGAAGCTCTTCGGGTCACGCCGCCAAAGGCGGCGGGTTTATAGGCGGACTAACCCGTCAGAAGCGAGGATTTTGTTCGCGTTTTAGGCTCTAACCCGTCAGAACCGAGGATTTTGTACCACGTTCTGAAGCAAATTCTTTCTTATCCCCACCTCTCCTTGCTTTTAGCGGCGTTTTTAAAGGCAAGGGGGATGTGGGGATAGGAGGGGATGTGGGGATGAGAGTCAGCCGTGTGGTTTGGATTTAGAACGCTTTCAGGTTTACCTGGCTAGAACTAGACGGAAGGTTTTGGTTTCGTCGTGAAGCGCTGTTGCCACGGCTGGATTTCTTGGCGTTGTCTTCCCAGGCCTTCGATTCCGGATTCGACAACGTCGCCAGGGCGCAGGTAGCGCGCGGGCTTGCGGGCCATGCCGACGCCCGACGGTGTGCCGGTGCTGATGACGTCGCCTGGTAGGAGCGTCATGAAGTGGCTCACGTAGCTGATGATTTTTGGGATGCCGAAAATCATATTGGCGGTCGAGCTTTTCTGCATGGTCTTGCCGTTGACGGCGAGCCATAGCTTTAGGTCGTGGGCGTTCGGGATTTCATCGGGTGTCACAAAGTAAGGACCCATCGGGGCGAAGCCGTCGGCGCTCTTTCCTTTGCACCATTGCCCACCACGCTCCAGCTGATAGGAGCGTTCCGAGAAGTCGTTCACCACCAGATAGCCCGCCACATAGTCCATCGCGCGACCTTCGGCCACCTGGCTCGCCCGCTTTCCGATTACGACGCCCAGCTCGATCTCCCAGTCGACTTTGCTCGCGTTGCGCGGCATGACGAGATCGTCGTAAGGACCAGCGGTAGCCGAAGAGGCTTTCATGAAGATCACCGGCTCGTCGGGAAGGGCCATCCCCGTCTCTCGAGCATGATCGCGGTAATTGAGCCCGATGCAGACGATCTTGCTAGGTCGCGCGATCGGCGGCCCCAATCGCGCCGGAACACGAAGCTTGGGCTGAGCGGACGCGAAGGTCGCCGCCCAGCGACGCAATCGTCTCATACCGTCACTGTCGAAAAACTTCTCGTCATAGTCTTCACCGAAAATCGAAGCATCGATCAAAGCTCCGCCGCGAAGAATCATTCCCGCGCGCTCTTGTCCGACTTCACCAAAACGAATGAGTTTCATGGCAGCGATGATACTCCGAAGAAAGAGTGCGCGATAACGTCGAGAGACTCGATCAGCACCCGGCTCAATCCGGCACTTGACGAGACATACAAAATATGCTCCGTCCCTGACCTCTGCGACTTTTTCGAGCGCTTCTTGATGTTTCTATTTCTTGGGGGCTCGACCCGCGAGCCAAACGATGGCTCGCTCGCCGCAAGCGACGCCTCGCGCCGCGGCTTTTCCGAACGCCGTCCCGTGAAGCGCGTTACCCGCAAGAAAGAGACCGGGTGTACGTGCGAGCGCCTCGTCGACGAGCTGCACGCGCGCACCATGCCCGAGCTCGTATTGCGGAATCGCTTGGCGCCAGAGACGCGCTCGCAAGAAACGCGGGGCGACGGAGAGGGCGAAGAGACGTTGCATCTCACCTTCCGCGATGGCTGCCGCAGCGTTCTCGTCGAGCTTCGCGATCTCTGGATCGAAAGTGCCGCCGAGAAGCACTCGAACCAGCAGTCCATCCTCGGCATTGTGCCCGGGAAACAAGTGGCCGTCCCACGTTACACCCAAGGAGCGGAAGCCAGCACCTCTCGGGATGAGCGCTCCAAATCCCCGAGGGATAGATCTCTTTGCTTCCGCACCATAGCCGAGTGCTATGACGTAAACGGGCGGATAGCTGATCTCCGCGAGTGCCTGCGACACGTCGGGAGCCGCGTCCGCAAGCAACGAAGCCGCGCTAAAGCCTTCGCTCGCGACAATCACTGAATCGGCAGGGATGGACGCTCCCCCCTCGAGCACGACAAGGAAACCCTCCTCGCGCCGTGTCACCGTCAAGACGACGCACGCGGTCCGCGTCTCGAAGCTCCCGCGCTCGGACAGGCGGCGCGGAAGCGTTTCGAGTCCGTCTCGAAACGAGAACAAGCTCGACCGCCGGGGCGGGAGCGTCCCGCGCCGGCGAGCACGCGAGCGCGCAAGCTGTGCCCGGATGAGCGAGCCGTGATCGCGCTCGAGCTCGGCCATAATCGGAAAGGCCGATGGAAGCGAAAGCCTCTTCGCGTCGCCGGCGAAAATACCGAGCACCATTGGATGGATCAAACGATCGGCGACGTCCCGGCCGAGGCGGCGCGCCGCAAAATCCCAAACGCTTTCGTCGAGGCCGTCACGCTTCGTACGCACGAAGGGCTCGCAAGCAGCGCGGAGAAGAGCTCTCGGGCTCAAGAGACCAGATGCCAGGAATCGAACGGGGTGCGAGGCAACTTCTTTCAAGCGGCCATCGAGAAACACGAATCGATGCGATGAAGCGTCACTCGCCGGAACGCGCTCTTCTTCGAGCCCCACGCCGCGGACGAGCTCGTCCACGATAGGCTCGTTGTCGAGATAGCCCAGCGGCCCGGTCTCGAAAAGCCACCCATCTTCTCGGATCGCCGAAGCCTTGCCACCGAGAACGGTCTCTTTCTCGAGGAGGAGCGTTTCGACGTCCAGCTCCTGCTTTACCGCTTCGCGAGCCGCCGTCCACGCCGCGGACGTGCCGGAAATGCCGCCCCCGATGACGACGAGGCGCGCTCTAGACTGAAATTGCCTAGAGGGCTTCAGACTAGACGGTGCGGCTGAAGACGGGCTTTCCACCATGCTGATGCTTCTCTCGCATATATAGATCGAAGCACATGGCAAGGTTGCGCACAAAGAGCTCGCCCACAGGCGTCGCTCGTACTTTGCCCGGCTCCACTTCGACGAGCCCCTCATCTTGATAGGCGTTCAAAAGCTCGAGGTCGGGCGCGAAATAGCTCGCAAAATCGATCGACCACAAGGCTTCGACCGCGGGGATGTCGACGACAAAATTGCACATCAAACGATGGATGACGTCGCAGCGGATCTCATCATCGCGGCTACGCACGAACCCACGGGCGACTGGCAAGCGACCCTCTAGAACGAGCTTGCCATAACGGCTGAGCTTTTTCTCGTTTTGGATGAGCGCGCCGCGGACATCTCCGATGGCGGAAACGCCGAACCCCAAAACGTCGTCTCCGGGAATTACCGCATAACCCTGAAAGTTCCGGCGAAGCCGACCTTCGGCTTTCGCCATGGCGAGCTCGTCATCCGGCTTGGCGAAGTGATCCATCCCGATCGTCTCGTATCCCGCGCCGAGAAGCTTCTCGCGTACGATCGCGAAGAGCTCGACTTTGACCTCGCGCGACGGAAGCTCCGTCTCATCGAGCTTTTTCTGATGTCCTTGCATCCACGGGACGTAAGCGAAGGAGTAGCACGCGACCCGGTCGGGCGCTATCTCGAGCACTCGATCGATGGTCGCCTCGAAAGTCTCGGGCGTCTGGAGAGGGAGACCGTAAATGAGGTCCGTATTGATACCACGATAACCGCGGCGCCGGGCATGCTCCACGAGCGCCTGTGTCTTCTCGGCCGTCTGAATCCGATGCACGCGCTCCTGGACTTCGGGTGTAAAGTCCTGGACGCCCATCGACATTCGGTTGAAGCCGAGCTCGGCGAGGACGTCGAGATGCTCGAAGCTGGTGACGCGGGGGTCGACCTCGACAGCAATCTCGGCGCCTTCGATAGGCTCGTACTCGGAGAGGATCGCTTTCACGAGTGTTTTCAGCTCTTCGGGGCTGTAGTAAGTGGGCGTGCCTCCTCCGAGATGGAGCTGGGCAAACTTCCGCCGTTTCGGCATGCGCTTGGCGAGGAGCTCGATCTCGCGGCGCATCATCTCGAGATAGGGCGCGGCGCGCTCGTGATCCGGGCTGATGATGACGTGGCAGCCGCAAAACAAACATTGCTCGTCACAAAACGGAAGATGCACATAGAGCGACAAAGGCGCGTCCGGACCGAGACTGTCAGCCTCGGCCAAACGTTGCTCGTAGACCTCTGCGCCCACATCATCCGAGAACTCGACGGCGGTGGGGTAGCTCGTATAGCGAGGCCCGGGCCGGTCGTATTTGGCGACGAGCTCTTGGACCGTGTCACGGTCGAGAGGTCGATGTTCCGTCATGTTAGTCTCTTAGTCAGAAACGAGATCGGCGAGGGCATCGACGAAAGCGGGATGGTTCTCGACGCAAGGGACGAGCAGGAAATGCTCGCCACCTGCCTCCTCGAAAACCTTCTTTCCTCGAATACCGATCTCCTCTAATGTCTCGAGTCCATCGGTCACGAATCCTGGTGTCATCACCGCAAGACTCTTTACACCGTTTTGTGGGAGCGCTCTGAGCACGGCCGCGGTGTTCGGACCGACCCATGGCTCGGGTCCAAAGCGTGACTGATAGCTGAGCGTCGCTCGAGCGTCGGCCCAGCCGAGGCGCGACAACAGAGCTCGATGCGTCGTCTCACAATCACGGCGATAGCGCCTCCCTTCCCTACGATCATAGCGCACTGGGATGCCATGAAACGACACCACCAGATGCTCGGGAGCGCTAGGAGACGCCGCGCGGAGGAAACCGTCCGCCAAGGCTTCAATATAGCCAGGAGCGTCCGGGGCGATCTGCCAGATCGAGTTCGTCACGCCCGCGTCGCGGACGAGCGCTTCGATGGTGCCGGTGGTCGCGCCTGTTCTTTGCGGGAAGAGTGGAACGATACGAAGCTCGCCGGAAAATGCGAGCGCCTCGCGAAGCGACGGATTCCCGTAGCGGTACACGAAACGCACCTCGCTTTCGAGCTTCTCCGCGAGCCCGTCACAAATCCGCCTGGTGCCGGTCTCGAGGGGCGAGCCCTCTTCCGTCCAGATTGCCTGATATTGCTCGGCCACCCGCGCGGGACGCGTGCGCAATATCTTGGCGAGAATCGGCCGCCACAGCCAGCGAGGATAATCGACCACCATCGGATCCGAGAGGAACTCCTCCAGAAAAGCGCGCACGGCCTCCTCCGTCGGCGCCGCGGTCGTGCCCAAATTGACGAGAAGAACCCGAACGGCGCTCACTCGACCTATGAGCTCAGGAAGCGGCCACGTAAGGAATGGTTTGAGGACCGCGAGGCAGTACACATAAGGTTCCCTCTTCTCCCGCTTCCGTGAGCGCCGCACGCGTCGCGGCGGCGACGTCGTCCATCGGTTCGAAATGCGCCGCGCGCAGCGACTCCGGGGGCAGAAAGCCGGTCTTGATCCGAACACGAGCACGCTTTTGGATCATCGACTGGACTTGGATTTGCCACTGGTCGGGCACGGCGAAGTCCGGTTCATGCACCATATCGAGAAGCTCCTCGGGCGAAGAGCGCCGGCGCAGGAGCTCGGCATAGGGGCCGTGCTCCGGGAGACCATCGCGGCATTCGGAAGCGCAGAGAATGACGCCTCCGTCTTTGACAACTTTCGCGGCCGCCGACAGCCCCTTGATCGTCTGATAGAGATTCTGATCGAGAGGAAACCCCGAATTAGTCGTGACAACGACGTCGAAGGGAGCCTCGACTTCGCGCATGGCTTCGCGCTTGGATGCGATGCACGCCTCGCTATGCTCGGCGAAGAGCTCCCCGGCAAAGGCAGCGGTGATTTGCTTGTCACCGTTCAGCGTCACATCGAACGCGAAATGGACGCCGGTCATCCGGGCGATGTCGCGCACATCGTCGTGAATGGGGTTGCCCTTCGTCACACCCCATGTCGCCTGCGGATGACCCACGTGATGCGCGTCGTGAAGCACCATCGTCGTCTCGAGCCCCGCGAGCCCAGGCGCAACCATCTTGGGTCCGCCGCTGAAGCCAGCGAAAAAGTGAGGCTCGACGAAACCCGTCGTGATGCGGATATCCGCGTCGAGCCATTCACGGTTGAGCCAAACGGGGACACCTCGAGGGCTCGTCCCTGAATAAGCGAGCATCGCGGCGTCACGTGCGTCGTGGTTGACGATGCGGTATCGATCGATGATCTCGTCCCCGAGCATCGTGCGCAGCTCTTCTTCGGAGTTTCTGCGATGAGTCCCGGTCGCGATGAGGATCACCACGTCCTCGGGCCGCGCCTCGGGCATCGCGTCGAAGAGCGCCCGCAGCATCGCCTCGCGGGGCTGGGGCCTCGTGCCGTCGCATACGGAAATCGCGACGCGCCGGCCGCGATTCACAATCGTATCGAGCCGCGCCGCACCAATGGGGTTTTCGAGAGCGCTCCGGAGCGTCGCGGCCGCGTCGGACACGCCGGGCGGGTAGTTCGGCTCGATGACCGTTATGCGCCCATCGGGCAGATCGACTTCGAGCCCGTCCGTTCCGTAATCCAGCACAACCTTCATGAGTTATGCCCGATCGTACTGGGATCACACCGAGCGATCAATAGCGGGTTCGAGCACTCGGCTCTAACCCGACAGAACCGAGGATTTTGTACCACGTTGTGAAGCAAATTCTTTCTTATCCCCACATCCCCTCCTATCCCCACCTCTCCTTGCTTTTAGCGGCGTTTTTAAAGGCAAGGGGATGTGGGGACGAGAGTTCAGCTCTGAGGTTTGGATTTAAGAACGCTTTCAGGTTTACCTGGCTAGCGCTAGAGCTCGACGATCGTGCCCAACCCTTTCTTTTTCGCTAGAACGAGCACACGGGCGGCGACCGAGACGTCTTGAACCGCGTTGCCGACCGATTTGAAGAGCGTGATTTGCTCGTCGCTCGTCCGCCCTTCTCGCATCCCCTCGACGATCTCGCCGAGCTCGGCATGAACGCTGTCCTGCGATATGCGTCCTTCCCGTTTTGGGATGATGAGATCGCCCGACTCCGCCCAGACAGCTTCCCTCGAATCCACGACAAGAAGCGCTTTTTCGACCGTCTCCGCCGGTAGCTCCTGCATTTGAGGGGTGAACGAGCCAATCGCGTTCACGTGGGCGCCAGGCTTCAAATCGCTATGCGCGAAAACGGGCGTTTTCGATGTCGTGGCTGTGCACACGATGTCGGCATCGCATACCGCTTTTTTGGCAGAGTCCATCACTTCGATCTTCGCGGGGACGGGTGCCCCAAAGCTCGCCATCTCGTCGCGAAAGGCCACCGCGGAGGCCTCGAACCGGTCGTATGCGAAAACGCGATCGATGGGCCGCACCGCGCAGCAGGCCCGAAGCTGCGTCCTTCCCTGCACTCCCGTCCCAAGAACGGCCACCGACGTCGCGTCCTTGCGCGCGAGAAGATCGGTGGCGGCTCCCGAAGCCGCGCCCGTGCGGAGCGCGGTCAGATAGGTCCCGTCGAGAATCGCCGTGGGAAGGCCGGTCTCGGCGTCCACGAGCGTGACCATGGCGGTGATGGTCGGCAGCCCCTGCTCGATATTGCCGGAGAAGATCGAGACCATCTTCATGCCGAGCTCGTCTGTCTGTTCCAGATAAGCAGGCATGAAAAGCGTCACGCCGTCATGAAGCGGGACTCCGAGCTGCGTTCGAATAGGAACGTGGGCGCGCCCTTTGGAGAGTTGCGCAAAGGCAGCTTTGACCGTTTCGATAGCTTGATCCATCGAAATGGCCTCGCGAACTTCGTCTTTGGAAATGACGTGAAGCTTCATGCCAGCAGCATCCTAAAGCGTTGGGCCCGCATAGGCAAGTTGTGATAGAAAAAGGCTGCCATGATGAAGCTAGAAGGTGTGTACACCGTTTTGCCGACGCCTCTCGACGAGGACGGCCAATTCGATTCCAAGAGTCTAGGCCGTGCCATCGATCTTTTCATCGAGGACGGGGTCTCCGGGTTCACCGCGCTCGGCGTCACGAGCGAGGTGGCGCGCATCTCGGACCTCGAGCGTCAGGCGATACTCGAAGCCTCGATGGAGTACGTGAGAGGACGCGTTCCGGTCATCGTCGGCGCCACCGGTCCCGGCCTCGATACGTGCCTCGATTATTGTCGCGCCGCGCAAGAAGCTGGCGCCGCCGGGGTCATGGTGAGCCCGCCGCGGATGGAGAAGCTCAACTCCGACTATCTCCGACGCCACTTCAGCACCATCGCGGAGAAATTCGACTTCCCCATCATCATCCAGGACTTCCCGCCGATCTGCGGCTATCACATGGAGGCCTCGCTCCTCGTGGATATTTGCCGCGAGATTCCGTCGGCGCGAACGATCAAGCTAGAGGACGCGCCGACGCCTTACAAGACAGCGCGCATTCGTGAGCTCGAGGACGGGATCGGGATCACTATCTTCGGTGGTCTCGGGGGCGGCTACCTCCTCGAGGAGCTCATCGCCGGGGCTAATGGCGCGATGACCGGGTTCGCCTATCCAAAGCTTCTCGTTGAGATCGTCTCCAAATGGAACGCTGGGCAGAAAGACGAAGCGGCCGACTTCTTCTACCGTCACTGCCCCTTGATGCGCTTCGAGTTCCAGCCTGGAATCGGCATGGCGATCCGCAAAGAGATGCTGAAGCGGCGCGGCGCTTTGAGCCATGCGGGCATCCGCGCACCGGGTGCGCTGCTCGACGATCCGACGCGCGAGGCGCTCGAGCGCGTCCTGAAGTGGCTCGGTATGGAGTGACACAAGCGTAACATGAGCGTTCTTGACAAACTGATAGCCGTCTCGCTTCCGATCGTTCCCAAGCCGATCGTGCGCGTTTTCGCGGGTCCCTATATAGCGGGCGAGACCTTGGACGATCAGATCCGGGTCATCGAGAAGTTGAACGGCGAAGGCCTCATGGTCGCGTCCAGCATCCTCGGCGAGCTCGTGACGCGCCGCGAGGAGTCCGAGGAAGCGGTGCGTGATTACAAGAACGCCCTCGACGCCATCCACGCGCGCAAGCTCGACAGCAATATCCACATCAAGCCGACCCATCTCGGCCTGAAGCTCGACAAGGAGTTCTGCTACGACAACATCTGCACCATCCTCGAGCACGCGAAGAGCAAGGGTAATTTCGTACGCATGGACATGGAGGACTCCCCCACCATCGACGACACGCTCGACCTCTATTTTCGAGTGAAGCAGGACTTCGATAATTTCGGCTGCGTCATCCAAGCACGCATGCGGCGAAGCCTCGAAGACGTGCGCCGTCTCGCAAAAGCGCGTGCCAATGTACGCCTGTGCAAAGGCGTCTATCTCGAGCCTCGGGAGCGCGCTTATACCGACCCTCGTATCATCCAGGACAATTACGCGATGCTCCTCCAAGAGCTCTTGAGCGCGGGTTGTTATGTCGGCATCGCCACCCACGATGAGGTCCTCATCTGGAACGCCTATCGCCTCATCGACAAGCTCGGGCTCGAGAGGCACCAATACGAATTTCAGATGCTTCACGGCGTCGAGCGCGAGCTGCGGGGCATCATACGCGACGCGGGACATCGGCTGCGCGTCGCGGTACCCTATGGCCCGAGCTGGTATCCTTATTCCGTACGCCGGCTCCGGAAAAACCCGGCCATTGCCGGCTATGTGTTGAAAGCAATGTTCAAATAACTCTCACGGAGGTACTCCATGTCGAAGCTCGAATCCCGACGAGGGTTCTTACGATTTCTCGCAGGTAGCCCGATTCTCGCGGTAGCAGGCCGCGGCTTTTAAAGGTAAAGCATGAGCGGTACATCAAGTAAAGAGGCGGGTAAAGAGGAGTTCACCTCACGCTGGGGTATCTTGATGACCGCCATCGGCATGGCCGTGGGCACGGGGAACATTTGGCGCTTTCCGCGGGTGGCGGCCGAGAACGGTGGCGCCGCTTTCTTGATCCCTTGGGTCATCTTTCTCTTCGCCTGGGCAATCCCGCTCCTGCTCGCGGAGTTCGCGCTCGGCAAGACCACGCGCCGCGGCCCAGCGGGCGCCATAGGAAGCCTCGTCGGCGAAGGCTATAACTGGCTCGGCGTGTTCATTGGCCTCGTTACCTGCTTCATTACCTTCTACTACTCTGTGGTCACGGGTTGGTGCCTGAAATATTTCATCGCGTCGTTTGGCACGTTGTTCTCCTTGGAGCAAACAGCCGAGAGCTATTGGACGGGTTTTACCACCGACCCCATCCAGCCCGTCGCCTTTCATGCCGCCGCGCTCGTCATCGGCTGCTTCATTATTTATCGAGGTGTCGTGAGGGGGATTGAGCGGACCAACCGCATCCTCATCCCGCTCTTGTTTATTCTCCTCATCATTGCCGCGATCCGGGCCATTACGCTGCCCGGTGCTTCCAAGGGATTATCTTACCTCTTCTCGCCCAACTGGTCGGACCTCCGAAATTACCAAGTCTGGCTCGCGGCGCTCACACAGGCGGCTTGGAGCACCGGCGCTGGCTGGGGTCTCGTAACGACCTATGGCATCTATCTCCGAAAGAAGGACACTTTTGCGCTCACAACCTTCACGACCGCGTTCGGCAACAACTCGGCATCGTTGCTCGCCGGGATCGCCGTCATCTGCACTGTCTTTGCCATCCTCCCGGAAGCGCAAGCGCGGGCCGCTCTCGGCGCCGGGAACGAAGGCTTGACGTTCATTTGGATGCCTCAGCTTTTCGCCGGGATGCCCGGAGGAAGGCTTTTTCTCCCCATCTTCTTTCTCGCGCTGAGCTCAGCCGCGATCTCGTCGCTCATCGCGATGCTCGAGATGGCGTCCCGCATGCTCATGGATATGGGGCTGCCCCGCAGGAAAGCCGTACCAGTGGTGGGCGCACTCTCTTTCGTGCTCGGGCTTCCTTCGGCTTGGCACATGGGCTTCTTGAAAAATCAAGACTGGGTCTGGGGCATCGGCCTGATGGTATCGGGTCTGTTCGTAGCGCTCGCGGTCATTAAATACGGGGCCGCGCGTTTTCGCGATGAGCTCATAAACACGAAAGAGGAAAAGCACCCCATCGGCATGTGGTTCGTCTGGGTGATCTCGATCCTGGTACCGCTCGAGTTTCTCGCGATGATCGGATGGTGGTTCTACCAATCCGCAACCCAGTTCGATCCAGAAGGCTGGTGGAAGCTTCGGAGCGAGATAAGTGTCGGGACGGCAGTGATACAGATAACTCTCCTCGCGGTCGTGCTGTTGTTGACCAACAAGTATTGGGTGAAGAGACTCGAGAAAGACTAATGACGCTCACCTTGACAGACCGGGACGAAGCGCTGCTCGCGGGCGAGCTCGGCCCTGCGCCCAAGATGGCGATGTCGATCCTGACGCGGATGGCGCAAGTCTACGGCGCTCACGGAATGATCGACATCACGGGAGCCCATATCGACAGCACCATCTATGTCGGGGATGCCGGGCTCGAGTTCGCCGAGCGCCTCGCAGAGGCCGGCGGAAAGGTCGCCGTCCCGTCGACGCTCAACGTGAGCGGTCTCGACGAAGAGAATTGGCGCGACTGGAATGTCCCGTCCGATTGGGCCGAGAAAGCCCGCCGCCACATGATCGCGTATCAAAAGATGGGCACGATCCCTACTTGGACCTGCGCCCCCTACCAGACGGAGTACGCTCCGAAGCTCGGACAGCACATTGCGTGGGGCGAGTCGAATGCTATCGTCTACGCGAACTCGGTCCTCGGCGCCCGCACCGCACGCTATCCCGACTTTCTCGACATCTGCGCCGCCATCACCGCGCGTGTTCCCGCAATGGGCCTACATCTCGACGAGAACCGCGTGGGACAGATCGTCCTCGATCTCCAGGCGGTCCCAGAATCGATTACGATGCGCGACGACTTCTACCCCGTTCTCGGAACCCTCATGGGAAGCCGCGCCGAAGAGCAGGTTCCCGTGCTCGTGAACGTCGCGGCACAACCCACAGGCGATCAGCTGAAAGCGCTCGGCGCCGCGGCCAGCTCGGCGGGCGGCGTCGGCCTCTTTCACTGGGTCGGGGTGACCCCGGAAGCGCCTACGCTCGACCAAGCCCTCGCGCATCGAGCTCCAGAGGCGCGGTTCGACATCTCGGTGGAGGAGCTTCGCGCCACCCATCGCGTGCTGACCACGACGAGCGCCACGAAGCTCGACCTCGTCGTTCTCGGAAGCCCTCACTTCTCGCTCGAAGAGTTCCGCCAGCTAGCGCCCCTTCTCGATGGCAAGACCCGGAGCGCACATGTAGAGTTTCTCGTGACGACGAGCCGCATCATGAGCGCACTCGCCCGAGCGGCAGGCTGCATCGAGCCGTTGACACAGTTCGGCGGCAGGTTGACCGTGGATACCTGCATCCTCGCGACACCGATGCTTCCCAAAACGGTGAAAACACTGATGACGAACTCTGGCAAATACGCGTTCTACTCGCCGGGACTCCTCGACGTCGAAGTGGTCTATGGCAGCCTCGAAGACTGCGTCGACTCAGCGGCGGCGGGGCGCGTCGTGCGTAACCCCTCGCCTTGGGACTAGCGGAGACGCTTTTCGTGGCCTGTGCCGCAGATCCTGTTCCGGCATATCGCGATTGCGTCCGACGAGACACTATTGTTTCCATGGATAACCTAGTATTTAGATGGTTGACAGGAGGGTCAATCTTGAGCAACGAGTCCCAGATTTCAGCCACGATCTCGGCAACGACGAAAGAGCTGCTGGATCGTTTCGCTGAGAGCCACGGTCTCAAGAAGAATTTTGTCGTCGAGCAAGCGCTTCTGTTCTTCATGAACGCACGTCGTGAGCTGCCCGACGAAGCCTTCGTTCCCGCACGCATAATATTGGAGGACGAGAGTTTCGATCGTATCGTGGCCAAGCTGGAGGAGCCACCAGCACCTGTCGAGGCACTCCGGGAACTGATGCGTGGCTCCAAAGATTGAGATCCGCCCGCTCCGACCCGAAGACGACCGAAGGGTTTTCTCCTGCGGGCAGCCCGAGCTCGATCGTTATTCCAGCATTACGCCGGTCAGAGCCAGTTCAAGCTTCACCTCGCGGTCAACTACGTAGCCGCGACCGCTGACCGGATAGTCGGCTTCGCAACTGTCGCAGTAGGGAGAACCCTTCCCTCGGCCCGGTTTAAGCGACGCCTACCTGGCTACCCGCTCCCAGTTCTGCGGCTAGCGCGACTCGGTGTCGACGAGCGCACCCAAGGGCTAGGTGGGTCGAGCATTGCTCCGCCACATCTTGGCCCTAGCGTGGATCAGCGAGATTCCTTTGAGTGCATCGGCGTCGTCACCGACGCGAAGCCGGAAGCGGTTGCCTTCTACACACGCTACGGCTTCGAGCTCCTAGAAGGAGTTCGCGAAGGCGCACTCCACGGTGATCCTACCCCGCTGTTTCTTCCGGTGGCCGCGGCGGCCACCGCACAGGCGGGCTAACCCCCGGCGTTGCCGCCTGGATTCAAGAGCGCGGCGTCACGAGCGGCTTCAGCTGGATTGCGGCATGGCGTAGCCGGCGACGACGACCGTCACGTTGTCCTTGCCACCGTTCGCGAGTGCCGCATCAACGAGCGATTGGCACGTCGACGATGCCCCGCGTTGCGTCTTCAGGATCTCGGCGATCGTTTCGTCGTCCACTATGTCGTGAAGACCGTCGCTGCAGAGAAGAATCTGATCGCCGTCGAACAAACGCATGCGATGGATCTCGGCTTCGCCTTTCGACTCCTCGCCTCCGAGAGCGTTGGTGAGGACGTGTCGCAGACGGTGGGTCGCGACCGCGTCGGGTTGAATGATGCCCGCATCCGCGAGCATTTGTGCGTGGGTATGGTCACGCGTCAGCCGGCGCAAGACGCCATCGCGATAGAGATAGGCACGCGAGTCGCCGACGTGAATGACGAAGAGATCGTCCCCGATGCTGTAAGCGCCGGTCATCGTGGTCCCCATGCCTCGAAGCTCCGGTCATAACTCGACACATAATGCGCTTGAACGTCGGAGTCGCGGGTAATCTGCGAAGTTGGAGATGGCGAAAAAAGCAAGGAGCAGCGCGACCGGCATTGAAAGGCATCCTATCACTCTGGACAAGACCCTAGCAGGAGTGGAAAGATGTCTCCGTGCCACATCAGATTCAAGCGGAGATCGTGATCGCGGGGGCGGCCAAAGGCGAGGCCCTAGTGAGCTCCGAGCCTTTGAGCTTTTGGGGCGGCTATGACGCGCAGACAGGCGAGATCGTCGATCGTCGCCACCCGCTCTCGGGCCAAATCGCGGCGGGAAAAGTGCTCGTTCTGCCCTTCACCAAGGGCTCGAGCACGACGACGGCGATCTTGCTCGAAGCGGTGCGAACCGGAAACGCTCCCGCTGCCATAGTGAGCCGCGGGAAGGACATGTTCTTGTCTCTAGCCTCGATCGTGGCGGACGAGATGTACCAAAAACCCATCCCGATTCTCGCGACCTCGCCTTCCGATTTCGAGACGTTTCGATCGGGTCAGATCGTCGTCATCGACCTGGACGGCACCATTACCATCGACGAAGAAGGAGTCAAGAAACCATGATGTCTGTTTTGTTGAGCTTCGCAATCATGGCTCTCGGTAAAGACGTCTATGACCGCGTCGAGCACGGCTACGCGGATAGCGACGGGGTCAAGATCCACTATGCGAGCCTCGGTAAAGGCCCGCTCGTCGTGATGATCCATGGGTTCCCGGACTTTTGGTACACGTGGCGAGATCAGATGGACGCTCTTTCGAGCGATTTCAAAGTCGTCGCGATCGACACTCGGGGCTACAACAAGAGCGACAAGCCCGAAGGCGTCGCCAGCTACGCGATGCCGCTTCTCGTCGGTGATGTCGCCGCGGTCATTCGCCACCTCGGCCGAGACAAGGCGATCATCGTCGGCCACGATTGGGGCGGCATGGTGGCGTGGCAATTCGCTCTCAACATGCCCGAGATGACCTCCCGGCTCGTCATCTTGAACTTGCCGCACCCGAACGGCCTCAGTCGCGAGCTGCGGACGAACCCCCAGCAATACGAGAACAGCGCTTACGCGCGCGTGTTTCAAGAGAAGACCCCCGACGCCCCGGATGTTTTCTTCGGCCGCCCCATGACACCGGAAACGATCTCGGGCTGGGTGCGCGACCCCGAAGCGAGAAAGCGCTACGTCGAAGCTTTCGAGCGCTCGGACTTCACGGCGATGTTGAACTACTACAAAGCCAACTACCCGCGGGTGTCTCCGGAGAAGACCGCCGGCGCCACGCCTCCCGCTCCGCCCACGCTACCTAAAGCCAAGATGCCGGTTTTGATGTTCCACGGCCTCGACGACCAAGCGCTTCTCTCAGGCGCTCTCAACAATACGTGGGATTGGCTGGAGAAAGATCTGACGCTCGTCACAATTCCGGGAGCAGGACATTTCGTGCAACAAGACGCAAGCGAGCTGGTAACGAAGACGATGAAGTGGTGGCTTTCTCGTGATCGATAAAAGCTACGGTCTCACGGCAAGGCGCTCGTCCACTGGGCGTCGGCTTTCGAGCTTGCGACCGCGGCCTCGATGAACGCCATACCGCGCACGCCGTCTTGGACCGTTGGGCAATCATGTCCTGTTCCGTCCACGAGGGAGGAAGCGAAGCTTCTATAAAGGTTGGCGAAGGCTTCGATGTACCCCTCGGGGTGGCCTGCCGGCAGCCGGGTCGCGCCGAGCGCTTCCGGCGCAAGCCCACCGTAATTGGCTCCGCTGCGTACGCGTTCGCGCGTACGATCGGGCCACTTGAGCACAAGGCTATTCGGCTCCTCTTGATGCCATTCGAGGCTTCCCTTCTCGCCGTAGACCCGAATATTGAGGCCGTTCTCTTCGTCGATGGCGATCTGGCTCGCCCAGAGGACCCCGCGCGCGCCGCCCTCGAAACGCAGGAGCATGCTTGCATCGTCGTCGAGAGGCCGCCCGTCCACGAAAGTCGTGAGCTCGCAAGCGACTTCCTCGATGTGAAGCCCGGTAACATATTCGCTGAGATGCGCCGCGTGCGTGCCGATATCGCCGACACAGCAGCTCGCGCCAGCGCGCTTCGGATCGGTCCGCCATCCCGCTTGCTTCTGTCCCGTGGACTCTAGGCGCGTCGCGAGCCAGCCTTGCGGATACTCGACGACAACCCGCCGGACTTTACCGAGCGCACCCTCGCGCACGCGCGCTCTCGCCTCTTTGACCATCGGATAGCCTGAATAATTGTGCGTCAGACCAAA
>SMYC01000021.1 GCA_004356105.1 Acidobacteriota bacterium
ACAAGGAATTCAAGGACAAATTCGAGCGGCTCGCCGAAGTAATGGGCGTCGAGAACGCTCAGAAGAACATGGCAGAGATTTTGGCGAAGGCACTCGACATCGCGCTCGAGAAGAAAGACCCGAAGAAGAAACTCGAGCGGCGCAGAAAGAGGCAAGGCGGCGCAACCGGGAAATCTCGTTCAGACGAGGTCACGGAGAAAGACGAGCCGGCCAAGTCTCGCTACGTTGCATCCGAGGTTAGAGAACGCGTTCACGCGCGGGATGGGTACCAATGCGTCTATGTGGGACTAGATGGTAGGAGATGTACGGCGCGGGTGGCGTTGCAAATCGACCATAAGAAACCTTTTGGTATTTTTCAAAGTAACGATGAAGCCGATCTCAGACTCGTTTGCGCCTCGCATAATTTATTGGAGGCGGAGCGCGTTTATGGCCCGGCGTTCATCCATCAAAAGATTGCTGAGCAACGGAAGTCTCGTTCCCCGTGAAAGGTTCGCGCTTCCGGTGGGCTAGAACTCGGGCAGCGTTCGTGGAAGCGCGCGCCAGCGAGCTCGATGTCGACGAGACCGAGATCCCGGAGACGTGAAGGGACGTGTTTATTCTCGCTGAGCACCGTAGTCAATGAACGGGCGATGGCAGACGGTTTCGACCCACAAATTCTGAGGAACACCCGAAAAAACACCCACGGTCCAGCCTCGACCTCCGACGCGTGTCGAAGCCGTGTTGACGTCGCGTACATCGCGGAGGTCGATGCCCGGCGTCTGTACGCTCTCGAGGCTGTGCAGTCGATGTTCCGATTTTGTACGGATGTTTTGTTTTTATCGGAAGCGGGAGCCTATCGGCGAATCAACGCCGCTCGACTCACACGCAAGTATCCCCTGCTCTTGAAGATGCTTGCTGACGGACGCCTGCACTTGTGCGGTATCGCTGTTCTTTCTAAGCATCGCACGGATGCGTATTACGAAGAGGTCTTGGCCAAAGCAACTCACAAGACCAAACGCGAGCTCGAGAAGCTCGTGGCCGAGCTGGCTCCAAAACCGGACGTACCGCCAACCATTCGGAAGAGGCCGGAGCGAAAAGCCAAGCCCGAGACGTCCAGCGCGGCGAGCGCAGCCGGTTCAACCAATTCGGCCGGTTCAAGTCGTCCAGAAAGAGCCGAGCCGGCAGAGCAGCGATCGGCTCCAAAGGCTCAGGTCGCCCCTGAAAAACGGCCCAAGGTCGAACCGCTATCCCAAGCCCGTTTCAAAGTTGAGTTCACAGCCAGCGCCGAGCTTCGCGACACGCTAGAGCGTCTCGGGGCACTCATTCCCGGCAGCGACCAGGTTTCGATTATCGACGCGGCCGTGAGCGAAAAGCTCGAGCGGCTCGAAGCGAAGCGTTTAGGTAAAACGAATCGTCCAAGAAGGGCCATCGAAGACGCAGACACGTCGCGCGGCATCCCTGCCGCGGTGAAGCGTGCCGTATGGGTGCGTGACGCGGGACAATGTAGGTACAAAACGCGGGACGGCAGGCGATGTCCCGAGCGCCACCGGCTCGAGTACCATCACGACGATCCGTATGACTTCGGCGGCGATCGAGGCGTGGAAGATATTCGACTCTTGTGTCCCGCGCACAACCTCTACATGGCGGAGAAGGACTTCGGCAAAGAGAAAATGGACGCGTACCGTGGTTCGGCTGACCGTGTCGGTGAACCGCAGCCGTCATTTGAACTGCACACATGGGGGAGGGCGGACCTTCACCGTCTCCCGGCAACTTGGATTTCCTCTCACGTCCAGTACAAGGACTCACCCGAGCGAAAGAGCGGGATCGGGGTCAGTCGCGCTTGCCGGTCTTGATGAGCCACGAATAGTAGAACATCGGCAACAAGACGAGGGCGGGCAGCACAAAGAGCAGCACGAAGCTACCGAGAGGTAGTCCCAGCATCACGCATTCTCCGGAAAAAACTTCTGAAGGGTCGAGCTCGCGACGGGCTTCGTGACCATCGACACGGCGAAAATCAGAACACCGGCCGTCGCGAGGCCGATCACGCCGGGGTGGATCTCTTGTGCCCACGTTGCGCCAGCGAGCCGTGCCCACGTCCAGAAGATCGTGATCGCCGAGCCGCCGACGGAGGACGCGATCGCGGCTTCTCGGCTGACGCGCTTCGTCGTCAGACCGACGATGAGCGGGAAGAAGAACGTTGCGCCAAGGATCGCAACGGCGTAGGAGACGATTTGCAAGATCAAATCGACGTCCGGAAGCGCGCCGAGAAACGATACGACGCCGACGATGACAATCGTGAAGCGAGAGGCACGCAGATAATAGCGTTCGTCTCTCGTCACTCCCCGGGGCTCGTGGATGCACTTACGTAGCAGATCATGGGCACCGGCGGCGCCCGACATGAGAAGAAGCGAATCCGTCGTGGACATGGCCGCGCTCGCGATGCCCGTGAGGGCGAAGGCGGCGAAAACGGGAGGCAGAATGGTCGCAACGAGCGCGGGAAACGCTTGGTCGGGTGCTGCGATCGAGTCCCACACGAGAATGCGTGCCGCACCGCCGATATAGAAGTTGCCGTAGAGCAGAAAAATCATCACGAGAAGAATCGTCCACGGGAGCGACCGCCGAGCAACCTTGTCGTCCCGTGCGGCGTACATCTTGGTGATGAGCTCGAGCCGCGTGCAATAGGCGACGAACCAGATGATGTACCACGAGATGAGAAAGCTGAGGCTCCAGGCGGTCCCTTGTGGTGATGTCCATCCCGGCGCAAGCGCTTCGACTTTGTCGATGACGTCGTACCACCCGCCCACTTTCGCGTAGACGTAGGGTCCCATCAGCAAGAGACCGAGCCACATGAAGACGAATTGCACGATGTTCGTCCACACAACGGCGAGAAGGCCACCAATCGCGACGTAGAAGACGAAGACGACGGTCCCGACGAGCATTCCCCAGAAAAATGGAATGTCGAGCAGGCGCTCCAGGATGAACCCCATGACCCGGATTTGGCCGATGAGATAGATGATGCTCGAGACCGCGACCATCACGGCACAGAAGCCGCGAAGGAAGTTGCTGCCGAAGCGATCGCCCATGTAGTCGGGGAGCGTGAAGCCTCGGGAGCCGCGGAGCTTCTTCGCGAAAAAGAAGAACATCACGGCGACGCCGCCCACGAAAGCGAGGTAGGGGAGTCCCGCTACTCCACCAATCCTGCCCATCAAAGCGACGCCGCTCAAAACGGAGCCGCCGTGCATGATGGCCGCCATATTGGCCATGACGAGAACGACGAGGCCGATGCTCCGGTTCGCGACCCAGAAATCGGCGGACGTCTTCTGATGGCGCGCCGAGACGATCCCGACCCCCACCATGATCGCGAGATAGAGACCGAAGAGAACGAGACCTGTCGACATCGCTCGCGCAATTTAACGAAATCCTCGCGATAATGCCAATGCGGCGCGGTAGTCGTGTTAGCCACGTTCCTGCCCGCCGGTCGTGCGACCAGGCTCGGTCCAAACCAAACGCTGCGGTCCGAGTAGAGCGGCTATCCCGTCTCCCATTGGCGTTGGGGGGCTAGCCTTCGCTTGGGTATCTTGGACGCGCACGCGATATGCAGCCGTTTTTCAACCCGGTGCACTTGAGTGATGGGGGCCTTCCAGGAAGGGATGGGCTCGAGAAGCCCTTTCATCATTAGTCCCTGGTGTGAAACTCGATCCGCTCGCACGCTGGGGCGATCCCGTCCGCGGCGAAGCGGTCACCCCGTGCGATTCCGCTTCCGGACTTCGGAAGCGGCACGTCTCGTGCGCTTCCGGGCGGCTACACCACCGTGTTTTGGACCCTTCGAGAGAGCTGGGCCTCCGAGGAGAGTGTTCTTCTCGAAAGCGACCTGTTCGATCTAACGGCGGCGAGAGACGGCGTCAACGTCCGATGGTGGTTCGAGCCTATCCCTGAGGGGGAGAACCTAAATCTCGACCACGACATCGAGCTGCGGACCCATATCGCAGTAGTGCATGCTCCGAGCACGCGCGAGCTCGTACTTTACGTAGATGGGAACGAGTCTCTTCGAGAGAGCGGTCTTATCGTTTTGGCGGCGTGGTGACGCGGGCGGACGGCGGTGAGGATCTTCAGATCCTCAGAACTCCGATTCGTATGATGACGTTTCGTGTTCGAGGGGTATTGTGTCAAGACCTGCCCGCTTTCCGTTGAGCGGTTGCGATTCGGATTGTTGGATCAGGTTCCTCCGGCGACTTGGCTGGCGCGACTTCGCGAAACCGTCGGGATAGTGCCAATATGGTGCACACACCATGTGGACACCGCCCGAACGCATCCGCCACCCGCTACTTGAGACGACGTGGCCAAGCTCGGACGAAGCGCGGGGTGCGGCGCTCTTCAGCTCCATCCGTATCGGACCGGTCGAGCTCCGTCATCGGACCTGGGTGCCCGCCATGGTGCCCTGGCGCGCGACCGACGAAGGCTTCGTCACCCGAGAAGTCCTCGATTGGTACGAGCGGTTTGCGCGTGGCCAACCGGGTGCGATCGTCGTCGAGGCGACGGGCATCCGCGATATCCCGAGCGGGCCGCTCCTTCGGGTCGGACACGATCGCTTTGTTCCTGGATTGCGCGAGCTCGTCGAGACCGTCCGTGTCGCCAGCGACGGTCAGACTCGGCTCTTCATCCAGATCATCGACTTTCTTTCGGTCAAGAGGCGGCCACCGGCCGATAAGTTTTTTCGGCGCTTTCTCGACATTCGCCCGGAGCATCGCGAGAAATTGTCCGAAGTCCTCGAAGACCCTATCTGGAAAGATGCCTCCGAGTCGGATCTGCGCGATCGGCTCTTGCGCTGTACGGATAACGAGCTCGACAAAACGCTGAGTCCGCGCGAGCTCGACGACTTGCGCTATGGCGCTCGCGAGCGCGTGAACGACATGCACCTGGAGCACATTCGCGAGCTGCCTCGGGTGCTTCCTGGAATCTTTGCGGAAGCAGCTGCACGCGCCCGCGAAGCAGGCTTCGACGGTGTCGAGCTGCACTACGCCCATGCCTACACGATGGCGTCGTTCCTTTCGAAGCAAAATCACCGCGAGGACGGCTACGGTGGGTCGCGTGAGCATCGCATCCGCCTTCCAGTCGAAGTCTATGAGGCCGTGCGGCAGCGCGTCGGTGACGAATACGTCGTCGGATGCCGCATCCTCGGCGACGAAGTCATCGAAGGCGGGAGTGAGCTCGATGACGCGAGTTATTTTGCGCTCGAGCTCGGACGCGCGGGGATGGATTACATCTCCGTCTCCAAAGGAGGGAAGTTCGAGGACGCGAAGCAGCCTGCGGTCGGTTGGGCCGTTTACCCGTATACCGGCCGCAGTGGCTACGAATGCATGCCCACGGTGTACTCCGACGCCGACGGTCCGTTCGGACGCAACGTATCTCTCGCTGCGACGATCAAAAACTCGCTCACGCAAGCGGGTCTGTCGGTACCCGTCGTAACTTCGGGAGGCATCGGGACCTTCGAGCTCGCCGAGCGGATTCTGAAGAACAAGGAAGCCGACATCGTAGCTGCTGCACGGCAATCCCTCGCAGACCCCGATTGGTATCGGAAGATGCTCATGGGGCGGGGGGACGCAGTCCGACGCTGCGAGTTCACCAACTACTGCGAGGCTCTCGACCAGAAACACAAGCGTGTTACGTGCAAGCTCTGGGACCGGGAGGCCCGCGGGAAGCGCCGGTTGATAGCTCCGGAATGGAGACCCTGACGGACGGAACTATCTCGGGACCACAGCGGTCTTTTTGATCAACTTGGCTGCTGAACGATGTCTTGCGGATTCTTCCGATACCATTCGTTCCATCCGCCTTCATAGATCACAGCGTTCTCGCATCGCAAGAGCTGCGTCAAGATGCACATCCGGGCGGCGCGCCACCCCGTACCGCAATACCAGATGATGCGATCATCGTTGGAGATACCGTTGCCGGCGAGGTCTTTCTCGAGACGATGGAGCACATCCGAAAGGCTGTCGTCGACGGACAACTGGTAGTCTGCATTCGGGAAGCTCACTGAGGTGGGAATTTTCCCCGACGCGGTCACGTAGTCGTAGCCCGTGACATCGCCCTCGTGCTCCTCGGCGCTGCGGGCGTCGAGGAGCTTGTACGAACCGACGTCGCCCGCTACCAAGTTGATCAGCGTGTCATATGGTACGAATTCGCTCTTATCGGACGGCGCCGATCGGATCATCTCCTCCGGCCATTGAACCCGACGCGGATGGAGAAGGTGGACGTCGTTCGTCGCCGCGTCATATAACCTCTTCGTCAAAGTCCTGTGCTGGCCGGTGTTCACCTGAGTCGTTCTGTGAAACGTCAACGCACTCCTGGCCATGAGCGTCGAGGCCTCCTTCACCGCCTCGGTGTGAGCCGGCGAGAGCTCACCCACTATTTCAGGATGATTGGCAGCGTACTCGGCCTCGAACTGCTTGTTCATCGCGTTGTCCATAATCACCGAAACATGTTTGACGCCAAAATATTTGAGCACCGAGTAGATGCGCGCCGAAGCGTCGAATCGCGATTTGGCCTTGCCGCAGTTGATCTGAATATTGTCGAAAAGCAGAATCCGAGTCTCGGAGTCCGGCGTGACAGCATACTCTTCGAGCACCTTCATCAAGGCCTCATCGGATCTCAGGTTCCAGATAGGGGCCGTCTCGAATCGGTCGGAGGAGATCTGGAAGAATCCAGGCACCTCGTGCTTCTGATGACGTTCGAGTGAAGCCGGATCGGCGTAGGTGTCGCTCACAACCTCCAGAATCTGTACATGCGGGGCGTGTTCAGCGATGATCGCGCAGGCCTCTGCCTCGGAAACCACCGCCTGTGATGTCGGTGCCTTTGCGGAGTTCTTCGTCTTCATCTGGTTCCTCCATGTTCGCGAGCGCGGATGCGCACGGCTGTCCTGGGTAGTTTCTTTGTCATGACAATGATTTGCAACCTGCAGAGTTGTTTTCCGCTAGTTTGCGGCGCGGGGCGACATGTTGAAAAGGTCGGGTTCCTGTAATGAGAATGGCGGTTTCATGATCGGCCAAACCCTCGCCCACTACAAGGTTCTGGAGAAGATCGGACGGGGGCAGCGAGCTTCCGACGGCGAGCATGACCCACGCCAGTAGGATCGTCGGCACGATTTCTCACATGTCTCCGGAGCAAGCGATGGGAAAGCGAGTTGACCATCGCTCGGATATCTTTTCGCTAGGTGTCGTGTTCTACGAGATGGTGACCGGCCAGCGTCCCTTCCGGGGCGATGGCGGCGCAGCGGTGCTCGCGGAGATTCTCAGAGACACACCGCCATCCGTCAACGACGTCAACCCGTTGCTCCCGTCAGTTCTCGGGGAGATTATCGTCCGCTGTTCGGCGAAGGAGCCTGATTCCCGCTATCAAAGGGTGAATCACGTCCGGCATGCTTCGAAGAATCCAGGTGGAATCAGTGGTCACCGGACGGCCGCGAGTTGTATTTGTGGCGAGACGAACAGATTTGGGCGGTCTCGTTCGAAGACGGCGGCGAGCGGCAGCTCACTGATTTTCAAGAACGGCTGGGACGGTTCAAAGGCCGTTTCGACCGCGCCCACAAGTACATGTACTTTCTTTGGCGGGAGGACCTCGGAGATATATGGGTCATGGACGTCATCCAGGATTAGGAAGCTAGAAGTGCTCGCCGTGCCCAACATATTTCCAATGATGAGTAACGGCTGTTTCGGAATGACCGCGGTCGTTTCTATCTCCAGGCGCGCACCGTTCGTTATCGGGGACACCCGCGGTCGTTTTAACCCGCGCGGGAACGGTGAAGATGCTCACGGGGCGGGGGGACGCAGCCCGACGCTGCGAGTTCACCAACTAATGTCAGGCTCTCGACCAGAAACACAAGCGCGTTACGTGTAAGCTTTGGGACCGAGACGCGTGGCAAGCGCCGGTTGATCGCTCCGGAATGGCGCTCCTGAGAGGCGTCACTTTCGGGATGACCGCAGTCGTTTTGGCCCGCGGGAATCAGCTTGTTGCTGAACGATGTCTTGCGGATTTACATGCGATTCCATCCGCCCTCGTAGCCGTCGCGTGCTTCTCTCAATTCGACATCACTATCCCGTAATAACATCATATACATCGCGATGCGCACGACGATTAACATTGATGATGATGTCTTGGAGTTGGCCCGAGCCGTGGCCGCAGCGCGACAAGTCTCTCTCGGGGCAGCCGTCTCGTATTTGGTACGTCGTGGAGCGTCGGCGCGAATGCCGCAGGGCATCCGGAACGGTTTTCATACGTTCGCGATTGAGCCGGGGCTACTGCCATTTGGCCCGGACGAAATCGGCGAAGCGTTGGACGAAGAGGATCTGAGCTCCGCGCCGTTGTTCTTGAGGCAAGAGTAGGAAGAGTTCATCGTTGACGGTCGCCCTACTAGACGTCAACGTCCTGATGGCGCTTGCTTGGCCGAACCATCTTCATCACGAGATGGCCCATGCGTGGTTTCAGTTTCAGCGGAGTCGAGGCTGGGCTACATGCACGGTGACGCAGATGGGATTCGTTCGGCTTTCCACACAACCGGCCGTCGTCAAGACAACCATCGCGGGATCGGACGCCGTCAGCATTCTGGAATCGAATGTGTCGGCCGCCGAACATGAATTCTGGCCCCTCGAGCATCCGTTCCATGAGATGGAGGGCGAGATCCGCCAGCGGTTGCTGGGTCACCGGCAGGTTACGGATGCAGCGCTCCTTGATCTTACGATCCGAAAGGGTGGGTGCCTTGCGACGTTCGACCGAGGGATCGAAAGCCTCCTCGCCACGGATTCGGAGTACTGTTCGGCTCTCGTGGTCCTTCCAGTTGAGTAGGAGGCGCCGGGCGGGCGCCCAGACGGACGGCGTTATTTTGGGATGACCGCGGTCGTTTCGATCTCCAGCCGCGCACCGTCCTCGAGCAAGCCTTTGACCTCGACGACCGCCATGGCGGGGTAGTTCTTGCCCATCACTTCGCGGTAGGCCGCGCCTACCTCTTTGAGCTGCGAAAGATATTCCTGTTTGTCGACGACGAACCACGTCATGCGCACGACGTGCTGAGGGCTCGCGCCGGCTTCGGCAAGGATTGCCTTCGTGTTCAGGAGCGCCTGTCGAGACTGAGCCGAGAAGTCCGAGCCCGCAAAGCTCTCGTTCTCGTCCCAGCCGACTTGGCCGGAGACGAACACCATCTGACCTTCGGCGACGACGCCGTGGGAGTAGCCTTTTCCTCGCGGCCATCCGGGAGGCGTCAAGGACCGGTGTTGCGTCATGACTCCTTCTTTCGTTCTAACTCCTCTTGGCGAAGCTTGAAGCGTTGCACTTTTCCTGTTTCCGTTCTCGGGAGCGCTTCGACGAACGTAATCGCTCGCGGATATTTGTAGGGTGCGATGCGCTCTTTGACGAAGCTTTGAAGCGCCTCGACCAGCGCGGCATCGCCATTGTACGACCCGTTCAGGACGACGAAAGCTTTCACGATGTTTCCGCGCTCGTCATCAGGGGATGCGACGCAGGCGCAATCGGCGACGGTCTCGTGCGCGAGAAGCGCTTCCTCGACCTCGGGTCCGGAGATGTTGTAGCCGGCGGAGATGATCATGTCGTCCGCGCGCGCCTGAAACCAGAAATAGCCGTCTTCGTCGACGAGGTAGGCGTCGCCACTAAAATTCCAGCCGTCCCGGACATAGCTCGTTTGGCGCTCGTCGTCCAAGTAGCGGCAGCCTGTCGGCCCGCGTACGGCGAGGCGTCCCACGGTGTCCGGCGGCGCTTCATGCATCTCGTCGTCGAAGACTTTCGCTTCGTAGCCGTAGACAGGCTTTCCGGTGGCGCCAGGGCGGATGTCGTCTCCCACCGCGCTGATGAAGATATGGAACATCTCGGTGGCGCCGATGCCGTCGATGATGCGAAGCCCCGTCGCGTCGCGCCACGCTTCGGCCGTGGGTAGAGGCAGCGTCTCGCCGGCGGAGATGCAGTGGCGGAGGGAAGAGACGTCGTAGCTTCCGACGAGCGGGGTCATGGCGCGATAGGCGGTGGGTGCGGTCGAGAGCACGGTGACGCCGTGCCGCTGGCAAGTCTCTAGAATGGCTTCGGGGCTCGGCTTTTCGACGAGTGCGGTGCTCGCGCCCGCGCGCATCGGAAAGACGGTGTGCATTCCGAGGCCGAACGTGAACGCCACCGGCGGTGAGCCGGTGAAGACGTCGCTGGCGTCGCAGGGGATGGTTCTTTTAAAAAAAGTGTCCGCGGAGGCCAAGAGGTCCCGGTGAAAGTGGACGCAGCCTTTTGGAACGCCGGTTGTGCCCGATGTAAAGGCGATGAGCACGGGATCGTCGATAGCCGTCGCGACGGTCTCGAACTCAGCGGGCTTCGCGTTCGCAAGGCGTTCAGCATCTTCGAACGTAAGGAGCTTTTCCAAAGGGCAGTCGCTTTCGTAGGCGGACTCCATCTCTTCCATGAGACGCTCGTCGCAAAGAGCGAGCGACACGTTGGCTTTGTTGGCTATGACGCTCAGTTCACGGCTCCTCAAGAGAGGCATGGTGGCGACCACCACGCCGCCCGCTTTGGCTACGGCCATCCAGCAGGCGATCATCATCGGGTTGTTGGGCGCCCGCAGCAGAACCCGTCCGCCGGGAACGAGGCCGAAATCTTCCGTCAACACCCGAGCGAGGCGATTCGCTTTGTCTCTGAGCTCCTCATAGGTCCAATCGCCGGACTCCATCCGCAACACGGGTCGGGCACCACGTCCCGCGGCGACGTGGCTGTCGAGAAGCTCGGTGACGACGTTCGTCTGAGGGGCATAGTCGAGCTCGGGTAAATCGTAGAGAAGCGTTGGCCATTGCTCCGGCTTGGGCAGACGTTCGCGAACGAACGTATCGACGTGCGCCGTCTTGCCCGTAGGGGCCTCACGCATTCTTGTATTCCTGGCGGATATGTCGCGCGATGATGAGCTTTTGGATCTCGGTCGTGCCCTCGTATATCCGGAGTGCGCGGACTTCGCGATAGAGGCGCTCGACGACGCTTCCTTTGACGACGCCTTCCGCGCCGAAGAGCTGCACGGCGTCATCGACGACTTTCTGCGCGGCTTCCGTCGCGTACATCTTGGCCATCGCAGATTCCTTGGTGACGCGCTCGGCGCCTTGGTCCTTGGTCCATGCGGCTCGATAGACGAGAAGTGCGGCCGTGTCGATCGCGGTGAGCATATCGGCCAGGCGCGCCTGGGTCAGCTGAAAATCGGCCAACTTTTGACCGAACTGCTGGCGCGACTCGACGCGGGGCACGGTCTCGTCGAGAGCGCGGCGCGCGAAGCCGAGCGCGGCCGCCCCGACCGTCGAGCGGAAGATATCGAGTGTCGCCATCGCGATCTTGAACCCTCGGCCCGGCTCACCAACCATTTGCGTGCGCGCTACGCGGCAATCCTCGAAGGCGAGCTTAGCGAGCGGGTGAGGTGCGATCACCTCGATCTCCTCAACGATCATAAGCCCGGGCGTGTCCTTGTCGACGACGAAGGCGCTCAAGCCTTTCGTTCCCGTCGCCTCCGCCTCGCTTCTCGCGAAGACGACGTAGTAGTCGGCGAGGCCGCCGTTCGATATCCAAGTCTTCGTTCCGTTCAAGACGTAGGTGTCTTGGTCGGGCGTCGCGGAGGTGCTGATCGCGCCAACGTCCGAGCCGGCATCGGGCTCCGAAAGGGCGAAGGCGGCAATCTGCTTCCCGCTCGCGGTGTCGCCCAGATATCGCTCTTTGAGTGCGTCGGAGCCGAACAAGCTGATGGGTGCGCTTCCGAGACCTTGCATGGCAAAGGCGAAGTCGGCGAGCCCGTGATGATGTGAGAGAGTTTCGCGAATGAGACAGAGCGTTCGCACGTCGAACGGGGCCACGACATGTTGGAGCCAGCCGCCTTCCCCGAGTGCCTTAACGAGACGCGCGCAAGTCGCCCGCTCGTCCTCGTCCTTCCCATCAGTTTTGATCGCCCCGAGCGTGTCCTTGACGAAGGGACCGAGCTCTCGGTGAAGCGTCCGGTGGCGGTCCTCGAAAAAAGGCCAATCCAGGAAGTCGGGCCGCAACGTCAGTCCCCTTCAAAAACGGGTTTCTGTTTAGCTACGAAAGCTTTATAGGCGCGCTCGAAATCCCGCGTCTGCATGCAAATCGCCTGTGCTTGCGCCTCCGCCTCGATGGCAGCGTCGAGGCTCATGGACCATTCTTTGTCGAGCTGGGTCTTCGTCATCATGTGAGCGAAGTTGGGGCCCGCGGCGAGCTTCGCGGCCAAGGCTTGCGCTTCGCTCAAGAGCTCGCTTGGTGCGACGAGGCGGTTGTAGAAGCCCCAGCGCTCACCCTCGTCGCCGCTCATGTTACGGCCGGTGAAAAGAAGCTCCGAGGCACGGCCTTGCCCAATGATCCGCGGAAGGATGGCGCATGCGCCCATGTCGCATCCAGCGAGGCCGACTTTCGTGAACAAGAACGCCGTCTTGCTGTCGGGTGTCGCGAGTCGCAGATCGGAGGCCATGGCAATGATGGCGCCTGCTCCGACGCAGATACCTTGTACTGCGGAGATGACGGGCTGCGGGCAGCCGCGTATGGCTTTGACGAGATCACCTGTCAGGCGTGTGAAACGCAAGAGACCCTTCATGTCCATCTTCGTGAGCGGGCCGATGATCTCGTGCACGTCGCCTCCGGAACAGAAGTTGTCACCGGCTCCGGTGATAACCACCGCGTCCACGTCTTCCGCGTCCAGGAGATTGCGGAACGTATCGCGAATCTCGACATAGGCGTCAAACGTCAGCGGGTTCTTACGCTCCGGACGGTTGAGCGTGAGCGTCGCGACGGTGCCCTCTACACTCCAAAGAAAATGTGTTGGTTTGAGATCAGAGAATTTCATATGTCGATGACCATGCCGAGGGTTTTCTCCAGATTACGTTCGAGCTGTTCTTTCCCGGCTGTATATTGCTTTGGCCATTCGACCCAGTCCACTTGTTGTTGCGCCGCGGCGCGGAGCGTCCAGTAGGGGTCGGCCAGATGCGGACGGGCGAGGCAGCAAAGGTCGGCGCGGCCGGCGCCAATGATGCTGTTCACGTGGTCGGGCTCGAAGATATTGCCGACCGCGAGCGTAGGAATGTGGACTTCGTTGCGGATGCGATCGCTGAGAGGTGTCTGGAACATGCGTCCATATACCGGCTGGGCGTCTGGGCTGGTCTGTCCGGCCGAAACATTAATGATGTCGACGTTCTCCGCCTTCAAGTCGCGTGCGATCGCGACGCCATCGTCGGCCGTAATGCCGGCATCCATCCAATCGGTCGCCGAGATGCGCACCGAGAGCGGCTTTGCCGCCGGCCACGCCTTGCGGCACGCCGCGATGACTTCGAGAGGGAAGCGCAGGCGCTTTGTAAGCTGACCGCCATAGGCGTCCGTGCGGTGGTTCAAGAGCGGCGTGATGAACGCGGATAAGAGATAGCCATGCGCCGCATGGATCTCCAAAAGGTCGAAGCCGGCCTCGTCGGCCATCCGCGTCACGCTCTCGAACTCGGAAATCACGCGATCCATGTCCTCGCGAGTCATCGCTTTCGGGACTTGATTGATTTTCGAGTACGGCACGGCCGACGGCCCGAGGATCGGCCAGTTTCCATCGTCGAGCGGCTCGTCCATTCCGTCCCACATGAGCTTTGTCGAGCCCTTGGGTCCGGCGTGGCCGATCTGCATAGCGATCTTGGCGCGCGAGTGGCCATGCACGAAGTCGACGATGCGCTTCCATTGTTCGCGGTGCTCCGGTTTGTACATGCCGGTGCAGCCGGGGCTGATGCGCGCGTCTCGGCTGACATGCGTCATCTCTGTATAGACAAGGCCGGCGCCGCCTAAGGCGCGCGAGCCGAGATGCACGAGATGGAAATCCGACGGCGTTCCGTCCTCGGCGCTATACATGCACATGGGAGAAACGACGACCCGGTTCTCGAGGGTGAGCTCGCGTAGACGGAAAGGTGTGAACATGGGCGGTATAGGGCGTCCGTTCGTCGACACGCCGCTTCTTTGTGCGAACCAGCCTTCGAAGCGGTTCATCCACTGAGCGTCGCGGGCGCGCAAGTTGTCGTGGCTCACGCGCTGGCTTCGCGTGAGAAGGGAGTAGGCGAATTGTTGCGGCTCGAACTGCGCGTAGCGATCGACGTTCTCGAACCATTCCGTGCTGTTGCGCGCCGCGCTCTGAAGCCGGAGCACGTCGAGCTCGCGCGCTTTTTGGTAGCCCTCGAGCGCGTCCTTCAGCACGTCGTGTGCCTCTATCTGATTCGCGAGCTCGATCGCGTCCTCGAGAGCGAGCTTCGTGCCGGAGCCAATGGAAAAATGCGCGGTGTGCGCCGAATCTCCGAGAAGGACAATGTTGTCGTGATACCAAGTACGGTTGCTGATGCGGGGAAAGGTGAGCCATGCGGTGCCCGGCAAATGAGCCGCGTTGTCCATGAGCTCGTGACCGTCGAGATAGTCCGCGAAAAGCTTCTCGCAGAAGCGGTTGCTCTCCGCCTTCGACATCTTGTCGATCCCGAGGCCACGCCATGTCTCCTCCGTACACTCGATGATGAAGGTACTCGTGTCCTTGTCGAAACGATAGCCGTGCACTTGAACCCAGCCGTGCTCCGTTTTTTCGAAAATGAACGTGAATGCATCGAGGGTCTTGTGGGTACCGAGCCAGATGAACTTGTTCTTACGCATCTCGATATCCGGCTCGAAATGCTCGGCATATTGCGCGCGAATCTTGCTGTTGAGTCCGTCGCAAGCGATGAACAAGTCGTGCTCGCCGACATCGGCTAGAGAATCGACCTCCACTTGGAAGTGGAGGTGGACACCGAGCTCTCGGGCTCGCTCCTGCAAGAGGAGAAGTATCTTCTTACGGGACAAGCCCGCGAAGCCGTGGCCGCTCGAGCGGATGCGCTCGCCTTTGAAGTGAATGTCGATGTGGTTCCAGTGATGGAACGCGGCGAAAATACGTTCCGCGGAGACCGGGTCGTTCTCGCGGAGATTCTCCAGCGTTTGGTCGGAAAAAACGACTCCCCAACCGAAAGTATCGTCCGGGCTGTTGCGCTCGTATACGTGGATTTCGTGGTCTGGATTCCGGCGCTTGGCCGAAATCGCGAAGTAGAGACCGCCAGGGCCGCCGCCGATGCAAGCGATTTTCATGTGCGACGGATACTATATCACCGCGCCAAGTGGTCTCTGGAGAGAGCCGCTCACTTCGTTTGCGGCTTCAGGATGATCCCTTCGTGCCGCTTGCCGTTCATCTTCACGACCGCCGGCGAATCCAGGCGCAGGTGTCGGACGGGCCCGTCCTCGGAGCTCGCGGGAAGTTGCGCTAGCCAATCCCAGTCGAGGAGCCCGCCTGTTTCCTCTGGATTCACGGTGAAGTAGCCCACGTTGTTCGAAATGAGATTCTGAAAGAAATGCGTCCCCTGGGAAGGTGTGACCCGGAAGTCACGGAACCCCGCCTCGACGATGACCCTTGCGCCCGCCACTTGGCTCCACGTCACCGGGATACCGAGATAGGGTTCGCGCGATCCCCAGCGGCCCACGCCGATGAGAATATACGGTCGGTCCTCGGCTTGGAGTGCCGCGTTCAGCTGGCTGACGATCTCAGCCGTGTGGCGGCTGTCCTTGCGCTCGAAGCGGTGGTAGTCCACGACCACGATATCCTTCAGGTCTTCGAGGTGCCCGTGACCGAGGACGCTCTTGCTGTGGCAGATGAGCGTGGCTTCAGCAACGCTCCCGAGATCGACGTCATCGAGCTCATGGGCGAGCGCGAGCGGGCGCAGCTGGAGGAACCCGAACTCGCGCGTTCCGTCTCGTGTCGGCGTTAGGTTTACGGCGAACTCGAGCTCCACCGGGCCGCGCGTGCCTTTCTCACCGATCTCGAGGAGTGCCTCGAGAATCTCGGCGAGAGGGAACAAGTCGTGTTTCAATACCGGGGCGAAGGTGATAACTCTCACGCCCTCGCGGGACACGCCGTCATAGAGAACATCGTTCTCCGCCGAATAGGTCGAAGCGACCTGAGCGAGCGTCCCGTCTTCTTCCGCGACGTCTAGACCACACTGCACGAGGTCCGCTACCACGTCACGTCGACCGTCTCGCGATAGCTCGACGGCGTAGAAGCTATGCTGCGACGTCTCGATGTCCTCCGGGAGGCTCATCGGCACGTGGCGCGGATATTTGGGGCTGAATCGCACACAGGAACCGCCTTCCTCGACCGTTTTCCCGAGCCCGAGCGCGACAGCGGCGATCCCGTCCTCTCCCTTCGCGGGAGCTGTCGGGTAGAAATTGTGCGATCGTGCCGCACCCGAGATATCCGGATAGAAGCGATTACCGTGAGCCGTGCCGATGATTCTTTGAATGATCACGGCCATCTTCTCCTCTTCGAGCCGATATTGCGTCGCGTCTAGAAACGTTTTGGCGCGCGAGGAAAAGGTCGAGGCGTAAACGCGCTTAACCGCGGTCATCAATTGGTCGAGGCGTACTTCGAGCGAAGGATGGTTGTTGGGAACCATGTATGTTTCATAGACGCCAGCGAAAGGGTGGTAGGGCGAATCTTCTAGAAGACTCGACGAGCGGACCGCCAGGGGATAGTGGGCACGGTCGAGAAACACTTTGAGGTCCTTCCGGAGCTCGCGTGGGAACGACGCTTTCTGGAAGCGCCGCTCGATCTCGGGGTCGTCATCGCTCTCACTTGCGAAGGCCCAGAAGTCGTTGTCCTCGATGAACCGGTCGAAGACTTCCGTTCCAATGACCACGGTGGTTGGGACGAGGATGGCGACGCCTGGGAAGTGGCGGTCGATCGGGTTCTGGTTGAGAAGATTGTTCACGAAGGCGATACCGCGCGCCTTGCCGCCAAGGGATCCACCGCCGATGCGATAAAAGCTCGCCGTGGCGTCGAACGTGCTTCGGTCGAAGTCGACCACGAGGCCCCGGTTGCGCTCTTTGCGATGCTCGGCGATGGCGCGAACCACGTTGTTGCGTAGCTCCTCGAGCGTCGCGAAATCCGACACTTTTTGAAGCCGCAGCTTCTTTGCGAGGTCGAACTCGGTGCGAGCCTTGAGCCAGGTGGAGAAGTCGTTGCGTTCGCCGTGATAGGCGAGGCTTTCGGCTGGCACTGTTTCGAGCATGTGCGCGAGCGTCTTCAAGTCCGAGGCGCGCCCGAGCTCCTTGCCATCGGGAAGACGGAACACGAAATCCCCGATGCGCAGGCTCTCCACCATGAAGCGGCGAACGTGGTGTAGAAGCTGCGGCGAGCCCTTTAGAAGAAACGAGGCGCCGACTGCCTCGGCCTTCGCTGCGTTCTCTTGGTGGCTCGATTGCAGCATGATGGGCACATCGGGCCGAATAGCGCGCACGGCCTTCGCGAGGCGAACGCCGGCGTCTCGACATTTTTGGCCGTCCTTTGGGAACTGGATGTCGGAAATGATCCCGAGGATGTGTTCCGAGTAGCGGCTGAAATGTTCCCAGGCTTCTTCATAGTGGTCGCATAGAAGGATCTTGGGGCGCGCCCGGATGCGCATGAGCTTGTCGGAAAGGTTCAAGCCTTCGGGAAGGAGGCTCTGAGAATGTTTGACTAGCTCGGTGTAGATGACCGGCAGAAAGGAGGAGTAGTAGCGGATGTTGTCCTCGACGAGCACGATGGCTGGGACCCCAACGACGCCGGTGTCGTGGGCGACGTTCATCCGGTCTTCCATGTACTTCACGATGGCGAGTAGAATGCGGACGTCGCCTTGCCAGAGGAAGACGCGCTCGATCGTCGAGGTGTCGCTCTTCTCTATGAACTGCGAGAGCTCACGGCGGTCATAAGCGAGAAGAATCACTGGCGTCTTGATGCCGCGGGAGCGGAGCTCTGCGATCAGCCGGAGCACGTTCATATCGCCGAGCTCAATCGACGTGATGATGAGGTTGTAACGCTGCTGTTCCGCCGCGCGGTCTAGAGCTTCTTGGCCGGAGAAGACGTGTGTGATGTTCGGTGTGTGGCGTAGATTGAGCTCGAGGAACTCTCCGAGGAACTGCTCGTTGAGACGTCCGTCTTGGGAGAGGATGTAATAGTCGTAGAGCGTCGAGACGAGAAGGACATCTTGAACGCGTTTCTGGATGAGATCCTGGAACCCGTGGAAGCGTTCTCCCGGCGTCGATTGGCCCTCTATTGGAAACTCGATTTTAGCCACAGCGTCAGTCTCAGTTTCAGGCTCAGTCTCAGTCTCAGTGCCTCACATCGTCGCTAACGCGTATCTAGAAGCAGGGCTCCATGGCCGCCATGAAAGCACGGATCTCAGCCGGATCGCCAACGGTTCCGCGCAGGTCGAGATCCTCGGCGGACGATTCGGGTGACGGGTCAGGACCGAACCAGACGCCGAGACGACGGCGGTCGTCGTCGCACTTGAATAGCGTTAGCGTCACGAGGCCATCGTGGGAGTGGTCGACTTGGTCGGTGCTTACCCGACCGCGATGCGTTACCCACAGGATGTCGTCCGTGTCACGCTCGAGGAGTCCGCGGTCGAGCCGCTCATCGAGGTCCAGGTCCATATTCTCGCGGCGCAGCGAGTGGATATCTTCACTTCGGCCCTCGAAGAAGTCATAGAGCTGCTCGTCGCCTTCTCCAACTGCCGGATAGGAAACAAAAATAAACCCGTGCTCGCCCATCGAAGGCTCGCCGTCTTCTTTTGGCGGCTCGTCCGAGAGCATGGCGAAGTCAAAAACGAACGGGACCGAAAAGGCGACGACAGCGTGGTAGCCGTCCGGCAGCTCGCTCGCGCCTAATGCGGAGAGGGCCCGTTCCGTGCGCTGTTCGGGGTCTTTCATCGACTCGCCGAACTCCCGCGCTTTGTTGACGCCCCAGAAGCCGAGGCCTACGGCGATGGCGACGAGTGCTACGATCGCTCCGACACAGCCGCACCCTACCCACGCCCACGGAGGAAAACCTTTGTCTTGGCTCATGCGCTAATTATCGGTCTCTTCACCGTAGATTTCGAACCATTTCACGATATGGGCGACTTTCGCCATGAGCTGGCTCAGCCGGGCCGCGATCCTGTGCGAGGCGCCGGGAATGCGCACGAGAGCTTCCGTCGGCGAGATTTGTGGGTCGGACGCCCATTCGAGCTCGAAGATGTCGCGCAGGCCGAAGCGGTCGTCGTCGCGATCGAGCGCGGTCGCGAGGCCAAGGATCAGGAAAACGAGAAGGATGACACAAAGTCTCATCGAGGGTCTCCTTTTGGGAGGCGAAGATACTTCCAAACGACCGCCGAAAAATACGCGCACTGAACGCCATCACGGGCGTGCACGAATATGACGTGGACTCGGAGGGAAACACCGTAGGAAAAGTTTGGGAGTGGAAGTAACCGCTCTAGGTCCGCTCGTCGTGCTTTCGACGGCGAGCGGGCACGATTTCTCTTTCGGCCGCGGCTGAGCTTACAATCGTGATGGCCTGTGAAGAAAGGGGCCGAGGAGGAGGCCGATGCGGCACGAGCTGTTGTTGTCAATCGTGGGGGGGGGTGGCTTTCGCGGCCGGGTTCGGCGTGCAGAAGCTCACCCAAACTTTCGTCGTGAATCTCGAGAACCCGCATCCAATTGTGGGGGAGGTCGCCGTCTCGGTGCCAATCCCCCATAGCGATATGGCGGCCATGGTTGACGTCGTAGTCGCGCCTGCCGGCCGCACCCAGACGAGTCTTTGGACCGAGGTGGGGAGCATTACGACCGAGGGGTTTACATCGGCGGTCCTGAGCCTGCACGGCCAACTTCGTGGCAGCACGGGCGGGGGAGGGGTCGTTGCGGTCGTTCTCGTTCCGGAAGAGGAGAACATCCTCCGCGCGCTCACTGAAGGTGAGGTCCATCTCGTGCTCGAGGCCACCGCGGATCCTGTGCTGGGAGACGCGCTGTATTTCAGCGGCTCACGAGCGGGCCTACCGATTGCTTTTCCCGAGTACCGAGTCTTTCTCTACAACACGACCGATCGCAGTGCTTCAGTCGACGTTTATGCCTATCTGACTCACTGACCTTCGAAAAGAAGGCGTTATGGAACCCGAACAACCCTATCGTCCTCCCACGGCCAATCTATCTTCTATCAACGCGCCCCGTAGCTGGCGGGAACGGCGCCACGATCACGCCAAACATGGTCCAAATCCTCGAGCGCACGCGCCCTCTTGCTTGTTGCCTTCCAGATAGAAGATCAGTCTGCCGTCGGCGGACCAGCGGGGAGTCGCACCTCCTGCGGTGGAGACGGGGAGTCGGGTTTCAGGAGCATGGTATGACCCGACATAGATTTATCGGGCATAGAGCGATTGGTCTCCCGTTTCATCCAGGGACAGAGCGACGATGTCGGCACCTCGGCCAGGGTGATGCTCGTGGAACAAAGAGCACCTTAGCCTCGCGTTTGAATCTCGAAAGCCGGTCTTTGTCCCGGGAGTACTCTTCGGGAAGGACTTTGATCTCGACGTCGCGGCCGAGTTTGGTGTCCCGTGCGCGATAGACCTCGCCATGCCACCTTTGCCGACGGGTTCGATGATTTCGTACTCGCCGAGCTTCGTTCCGTGTTCGAGTGGCATACGCGGGCCAATTGGTTTTGATTCTACACGGCTCCCTGATCGAGCATGGCGTCCGCGACTTTCAGAAAGCCCGCGATGTTGGCGCCGTTTACGTAGTTGCCTTTGGTCCCAAACCGCTCTGCCGCTTCGACCGTGGCCGTATGGATGTCTTTCATGATCATCTTGAGCCGGGTATCCACTTCCTCGCGCGTCCAGCTGTAGCGCATGCTGTTTTGCGCCATCTCGAGTCCCGACACAGCGACGCCGCCTGCGTTGGCTGCTTTGCCAGGGCCGAAGAGCACTTTCTTGTCGATGAAGAGCTCGACCGCGTCGGGCATGGACGGCATGTTGGCACCTTCGGAGATGACATAGACGCTGCCGTTCAGGAGGTTCTCGGCGTCCTGGCCGTTGATCTCGTTTTCCGTAGCACACGGGAAAGCGCAGTCGGCCTTGTGGCTCCAGAGCTCGTTGCTCTCATCGGCAGGATCGGACGGCGTGAAGGTCGCGCTCGAGAACGCGTCCGCATATTCCTTGATCCGGCCGCGGCGCTTGTTCTTGAGCTCCATGACCCAGCGAAGCTTCTTACTGTCGATGCCTTCGGGATCGTAGATATGACCGCCTGAATCCGACAGCGTCACGACTTTAGCGCCGAGCTCGTTCAGCTTCTCGGTGGCGAACTGCGCCACGTTGCCACTTCCCGAGACGAGGCAGGTTTTGCCGTCGAAGGTCTCGCCCCGTGTCTCGAGCATATTGGCGGCGAAATAGACCGCGCCATATCCGGTCGCTTCCGATCGGATGCGCGAGCCGCCCCACTGGATGCCCTTGCCGGTCAAAACGCCCGTGAACTCGTTCGCTATACGCTTGTACTGGCCGAAAAGAAATCCGATCTCGCGGCCGCCGACACCGATATCGCCCGCGGGGATGTCGGTGTTCGGGCCGATGTGGCGAAAGAGCTCCGTCATGAAGCTTTGGCAGAAGCGCATGACCTCGTTGTCGCTTTTCCCCTTCGGGTCGAAATCCGAGCCGCCTTTGCCGCCTCCCATGGGGAGGGTCGTCAGCGAGTTCTTGAACACTTGCTCGAAGGCGAGGAACTTCAAAATACCCAGATTGACGGACGGGTGGAAGCGAAGCCCGCCCTTATAGGGGCCTATCGCGCTGTTCATCTCGATGCGAAAGCCGCGGTTGATTTGAATGTCGCCGCGATCGTCGACCCAAGGGACGCGGAACATGACAACGCGCTCCGGCTCGATGATCCTCTCGAGCACTTTGGCGCTTCGATATTCGGGGTGTCTGTCGAGTACGACGACGAGTGACTCCGCCACTTCTTCGACAGCCTGATGAAATTCGGGTTCAGAGGGGTTCTTGGCTTTCACTTCGGACATGAGAGCCTGCACGGAATCCGTCATCGAGTTTGAAACCTCCTATGGTTGGTAAACGATTTCGCCGCCGACGATCGTCATCACGACTTCGGCGTTGCCGATTTCTTCGGGGGAAATGCGCGTCAAGTCACTGTCGAGCACCACGAGGTCGGCCAGATAGCCGAGCTTGAGCATCCCTTTCTCGTGCTCTTCGTGGGATGCGTAGGCGCCATTTCTCGTATAGGCGACGAGTGCTTCTTCCACCGAGATTTTCTCGTTGGGAACCCAGCCTTCCGGGTTCGCGTCGTCGAGAGTGCGTCTTGTCACCGCCGCGTAGATCCCTTCGACCGGTGTCGCTGGTGCGACCGTCCAATCGCTGCCGAATGCGAGGGTTGCGCCCGCATCCAACAAGCTTTGGAACGCGTAGGTGGTCTGGATGCGTATGGGGCCGATATAGCGCTCTGCCCAGCGCCCGTCATCGATCGCGTGATAGGGCTGCATGCTCGCAATGACGCCGAGCTCCGCGAAGCGCGGGATGTCCTCGGGCCTCAAGTGCTGAGCATGCTCGATGCGGAAACGCCGGTCGCGCGCGCCGTTCTCTCGAGCGACACGCTCGAAGATGTCGAGGAGCTTTTCGTTGGCACGATCCCCGATGGCATGGACAACGACGTGCAATCCGGCCGCGTCCGCACCCGAGATCCACGTTTGAAGATCTTCTTCGGTGTTGATGAAAAAGCCTCGATCCGAGGGCTTGTCATCGAACGGGGCGTGAAACGCCGCGGTGTGCGATCCGAGTGAGCCGTCGACAAAGCCTTTGAGGACTCCGTAACGCAGCCAAGCGTCTCCGCGGCCGTGCTTGGCCACTTCGTCGCGCAGGCGCTCCCAATCCGCGAGCGGGACCGCCGCGTAGACGCGGGTCTTCAGCGTGCCGTGGTCGCGCGCCCGTTGGACCACCGCGAGCGTGTCCCAGCTGCCCATGTGATGGACGGACGTCACCCCCCGCGCGGCCAAGTGGCTCGTCGCGGCTTCGAGGGCGCGGTCGTAAGCCGCGTCGTCCGGAGGCGGAAGAACGTCGAAGACGAGATCCATCGCGTTGTCCTTGAGAACGCCGGTCGGGTCTCCGTTGCCGTCACGCTCGATGGTGCCGCCCGCCACGTCGGCCGTGTCCCGCGTGACGCCTGCGAGCTCGAGGGCCAGGCTATTCGCGAGAGCCATGTGCCCGTCGAGCCGGTTGACCCACACCGGATGCGCGGGCGTGAGCTCGTCGACCATCGCGCGATGGGGAAGCTCACCGCCCCAAAGTTGATGATCCCAATCGCCCCCCGTGATCCACGCGCCTGCCGGGACGGTTTTGGCAAACTCTCCGATGCGGCGGGCAAACTCTTCGGGAGTGTCGGCATCGCGCAGCTGCACGGAGGAGAGCTTGAAGCCACCGTCGAGGAAATGGACATGCGAGTCAATGAAGCCCGGAACGACGAATCGTCCCGTAGCGTCGATGACACGTGCCTGTCCGATTTGAGGGCGGATCGAGCTACTCGAGCCAATCGCGACGATGCGATCGCCTTCGATGAGAATGGCCTCTGCGATCGGGTTGTCGGGATCGCCGGTCCAGATAGTGGCGTTCAACAGAGCGAGCCCGGCGGGCTCCCGCTCGCTCTCCGCACCGCAGGCGGAGACACAGGCGAGGAGAACAACAATCAGGAATCGCATCGAGCGAGGTGTCTAGGGACGTGTCCATTGAGAGGCATGGGGACTTCGATACTCGGGTTCAAGTCGGGACCGGATGCCGGGACGATGAACGCTTCCTCCATCTGGAAGATGGCGTCGGGAGGCCCAAGCAGATTGGAGAGCTGCCATCCTTCCACAAAATCAGGAAGTTCGGGCATGTCCTCCGCGTTGCCGAGCGGAGCACCCGCGTTCACCCAATCGACGATCGTTTGGATTTCTTCGTCGGTGAGACGCCGATCGTTCGAGAAATTGCCATATGCCGGATCCGCGTGCCATGGCGGCATCGCCCGACTCTGCACTTCGCGCTTGATCGAGCGCGCCCAAGGCCGCGCCTCCGCGTAGGAGAGAAGCGACATGGGGGCGATCTCGCTAGGGCGGTGGCACGTCATGCACGACTTGACGAAGGCTTCAAAAAAGGAATCTTCACCACCTTGAGCTACTTTATTGCTCATGAAAGCCACCACCGAGGCAGCATTTTGCTCACGCTCAAGGAAGCCGGCTACAACCTGGACAAAGACGACCGCGACGCCATCTGGTCCTGGGACACGTTCTAGCTGACCTCTTGCTCTACCGGCACGAGCTCGCGGTGGCGCCACTCGGGAACGACGACGCCGAGCGAGATGATCATCCGAAGGGCTTCGTCAACCGTCATATCGAGCTCGATGACCTCGTCGCGGGGAACGAAAATGACGAAGCCGGAAGTGGGGTTCGGGGTCGTGGGGACGAACACGCACAGCACTTCTTTCCCGGTGCGAATCTGAACCTCGCCCAGTTCGCTCGACGTTTGAAAGCAGACGCTCCAGATGCCTTTGCGGGGGTACTCCATCAGGAGCACTTTGCGAAATGACTGGCTTGTTGGTGACAGGAGGGTTTCCGCTACCTTCTTGACGCCCGAATAGACCCAGCTCACGAGCGGGATACGGGCGAGAAGCCCTTCCGAGACCTCCAATAGCCGCTTGCCGAGGAAGTTGGCAGCCAAAAAGCCCGTCGCCACGACGAGCGTAAAAGTGAGGATGACGCCCAGGCCCGGGATGCGAAAGCCCAACAGGTTCTCGGGACGCAACGCCGTCGGGATCAGCAACAGGGACTGATCCATCAAATTGATGAGCACCCGGAGGATAAACAGCGTCACATAGAGTGGGATCCACACTAGAAGACCGGCGGCCAGATAACTCCGGATCTTTAGTCTACGCATGCGGTTCCGACACCCCTAAGCAAGGTCGGTAGATCTTTGATTGTTTTGTTTGTGGAGTAGAGCTCAATCTCCAATGTAACCGAGTCGAATCGCGACGGCAAGTCTTTCGTGTCATGGCATGTTAGTCTTCGAGATAAAGGCCTTTTTTCAGCTTGGCAAGCTGCTCCGGTGTAAGAGATTCCTTCTCGAGAATCTGGATGAGGCTCTCCCGGCCGCGAGCGAGCGCTTTGTAACCGCAGCCCTCGAGAAACTCGGGGTTGGCCTGTTCGAGGAACGGGCGCGGGTAGTCGCGGCACATTCCGGGCCGGGAGTCGTAGCTGTCGCAGCTGCGCGTCGCCCAGTCGAAATGGCTGCACTCAAAGATGAAAGCGCGGTCTTCCCGCCGGGCCTCCTTGAGCACGAAGCCGTTGACATGCCGGTGCCACCAGAGAAAGACGCGCCGGAACCCGGGCAGGTACCACGTGACTCGGCCGACCTGGATGCCCGGTTCCTCGCAACACTTGCCGCAGCGGCCGCACTCGCCGCCGAGCTCGTAACGCGTGTCGGCCTGAAGGCGGTGGAGAAACAGCCGCGCGTAATAGACGTAAAGCCCGACGCGTTTGAGTTGCCTGCGAACGGGGCCGTCTATCATCGGAGAAGCGCCGCGATCTCCTGTATGCGGTGCTCGAGAGCAATCGCCTTGTCCGGCGCCGCGTACCGCGTGCGCAGTCGTTCGGGGATGAAGTTGGGGTCGGTGCTCTCGCGAATGGCGACGAGCAGCTGCAGCTCTTTCTCGAGACCGTAATAAGGCGATCGAAAATGCGCGAGCGTGTCACGGATATGCGCGGCGGAGGGCGAAGGGGCGCCTGCGATCGCGGCGCGGCGGACGCATTGCACGAGCAAGCTTTCGATGTCCGCGCCCGTGAGGTCCTCCGGCAAGGTCGGAATATCGCCGGGAGTCACCTTGACGCCGTTCTTGCGCGCCATCGCGAGAAACATCTCCTGGCGCGCCTCCTCGGTCTCGGGCGGGAAGAGCGGGATGTGGACCTCACAGCGCCCTTGCCGCTTCAAGTCGACAGGCAGCATGTCGGGACGGCAAGTGAGGAGCATCCACAGGATGCGCCCCCGATAGCGGGTGTCGCTCATGAGCGACGAGATCATCCCGAACATGCGGCTCGACGTGCCGCTGTCGCCGCCCGAGCCTCGGTTTCCGAGCGCAGCATCGGCTTCGTCGATGACGACGACAACAGGTCCTAGGGCTTTGATCACCGAAAGCACTTTCTGGAGGTTGCCTTCGGAGCTTCCGACCCACTTACTGCGGAGGTTTTTGAAGAGGATCGTCGGGATGCCGAGGCTTCCGGCAAAGCACATCGCCGTGAAGGTCTTCCCCGTGCCGATGACGCCGCAGAGGAGATAGCCCATCGGGAGCGCATCGAGGCGACCTTTGTTGAACAGCGCCACATCTTGCTCGAGGCGGTCCTTGACTGCGTCCGGCGCGACAACCATGTCGAGGTCGAAGCTCGGGGCCACGAACTCGACGAGGCCGAAGCACTGTTTCTCGATGAGCTCTTTTTTGGCCTCGCGTAGACTCGCGAGCTCCTCGGAGCCTGTGACCGCCTGCGTAAGACCGACGAGCGTCAGGCCATTGCCTTCGCGGGCGACCGTTTTCGCCAGCGCCGTGTCTTTCAACAACTGCTTCACGTAGCGCTCACGCGTTGTTTCGTCCGGGAGCTCGACCTCGACTTTGGAGATGAACGGGTTCTCGACGAGACGGCGGTTGACATCGCCGAGGTTCTCGGTGACGAGACAAAGCGTTACATCGGCGGCTCGAATCCCAGGATCGTTGGCCCAGTTCAGGAGCTTGATGAGATTGGCGCCGAGCTCGCCCGAGAGCCACGAGCCGTCGACGGCCGGAGTAATGGTTTCGACATAGCGGATGACGATCGCGAGGCTCTTGCGATTGCCGTCTTTCGGTGTTTCGACGAGCTTGTGGAGGATGTAGCGGTCGAGAAGCTCGAGCACGATTTTGGGATCTTTGGGCCTCGAGGTCGCGAAGCTCGTGCCGCTTATCGAATCCACCGCTTTGAGCGTCTTGTAAAAGTCCTCTTGCATGGACGCCCGACGGTCGCCGTCCCCGGGAGCGAGAAAGCGGATGCCGCTACCGCGATCGTATGTTAGAACGATGTCCCGCTGGCCGAAAAGCTGGGTGGCAAGATAGTCGTCGAGTGAGATGAACGCGTTCTTGACGTCAACGTCGGGGACGTCAGCGACATCAGCAACTGGGACGAGGTCGTGGACGTTTCCATGGAGAAGGAAGACGCTCGCCGCGCCCGCGACGTAGCTCGCGGCAAGCTCCCGCGCCCAGGTGGGCGCGCCGCTTCCCAAAGGGTTATTCACCGGACTCTGGTGTAGCCTCTCTCTGCGGTCCTACTGTTTTCGCACTCGATTCCGTAGAAGGCTCGGCGAGCCCTTGCTCGATCTTGAACTGCGCGAGCAGCTCTTGCGCCTCGGCCTTTTCCGCGGATTGCTTTGCTTTCAGCTGGTCGATGCCTTGATCGCTCAGATCCGAGGCGACCTTCGAGCGCGCTTTTGCTTTGTTGATCTGGTCATCGACGCGGCTCAGGATCGCGCCGATATCGGACGAGACGTTGAATTCGGTGTTGAGCGCGCCGGCGGTCTCGGAGACCTCAGCTAGAGCCTTCTCCATTTGGAGCGCGGCTTTCTTATTGTCAAGATCCTTCTTGGCGGTCTCGATGTCCTTGAGCGCGGCTTTCATCTTCAGGAGGTTGTTCTCGTAGTTCTCGCGATGTTGCCCGAGCTGCTCGGTGTTGCTCTCGAGCTCGCCTTTGACGCGAGCGAGGTCGAGAGCGAGCTGGCCCGCCATCTCTTCCTGATTGGCCTTCAAGTGGTTTTTGATCTGGCCTGTGATGCTTGCGATGTGCGACGTCTCGCTTCCGACTTGACCTTCGACTTTCAAAACGAGTGCTTGATAGCTGATCAAGCCCTGGCGCGCCTCTTTCAATCGCGCGGTGGCCTGCTGGAGCTGGCTCTCCGCGAGCGCGATGACGTGTTTGTCCTCCATCTCAGTGACGGATTGGTTGAATATGGCGTACCAGACGGCTCGGATCCGCTCGAATAGCCCCATCACGAACTCCCTTCGGTGAGAATTGGTTTTGGAAATCGTAGCATAGCGTCGATGTCGAGGGCGTTCATGGCGAGGCCTCGTCTGTCTCCTCTTCTTCGGTAATGTTCGAAAGTGCGGAGACGTTAATTTTCTCGAGCGCGTCGACGAGCTCCTGGAGATCGTCGACATATTCGAGTTTCTGTATGAGCGCTTTGACTTTCGGGTCGTCGACACCGCGATAGCCCCGGAAGCGATGCGCCATGAAGCGCATCAATGGGATGAGGGTGCCTTCGATGAGGTAGGACTCGCGCGAGATGAGCTCGTAATCCACTGGCGGCGCCTGCGCCTCGGCCTGCGGTACGGCGGCGAGTCCGTTCTGGAAGGCCTCGAGAAGCTCGTGGAGCTTGTCGATATAGGGCGCGAGGTCGAGCTTGACCTCCAGGTTGGGCGGGAGGTTGGGCGCGGTGAACGCCGCCAGATCCGGATCCGCCGAGGCTTGTGGGGGGGAAGCGGCGCTCGAGGCGGCGCGCTCGATGCTCTGACCGATGTCTTCGAGATGTTCGGAGACCAAGCTAAGCTGCCCGGTGACCCGCGTCACGGGGTCGTCGTCGCCGCTTCCCATACGTTGCACCCGAACGAAGCCGCTCTTGATCTCCGCCCAGCGCGCCTTTTGGCTCTCGCTCATCCGGCCGCGCATCTCGGCAAGCTTGAGAAGGTTCTCTTCGGCGCCGGTCGTCAAAGTCTGCGATTCGCCGAGATAGTGGTCATCGATGAGGCTTTCGAGCTCGTCGTCGTTCATCGCGCCGACGATCTTCTCCGCGAGCTTGTTCATGTTGCGGTAGCTGCCCTGGAGCCTGAACGGCGGCTCGGTGCGATAGGCGTCTTTCTGCGACGCCGAGCGAATATATTGCTGGTTGATCGCAAGGAGCACCTGCTGGACTTTTAGAAGCTTCTTCAGAACGGACTGGATCTCGCCGAGCTCGACGGCGGAGTAGCCGTGTTTCAACTGGTCCGTTTGGATCGCTTCGCCGTTCGCCATGCGCACGAGCAACTCGATGTCAGACTGCTCGCGCGTCGTGAGGGGCGCGAGGACGGCGTTCGACGTCAGCGCGTTCTCGATGTACGAAAGCGCGAAGACGTCGTCATTGCCTTCGAGGATGTCGCCTAGATTGTAAGTGTCGGCGCGGTTCGCGAGCATGTCCGGGATCTGGAATTTCTCGCCGGATTCCGTGTAAGGGTTTCCCGCCATGCACACGACGAACTTCTTGCCACGCAGATCGTAGGTGCGCGTCCGCCCTTTCCAAACACCTTCCACTTTTCGCTGCGCGTCGCAGAGGGAGATAAATTTCTGCAGAAACTCTGGATGGGTGTGCTGGATGTCGTCGATGTAGAGAAGGACGTTGTTGCCCATCTCGAAAGCGAGGTTGAGCTTGTTGACTTCCTGGCGCGACGTCGCGTTGGGCGCTTCTTCCGGATCGAGCGACGTGACGGAGTGGCCGAGGGCTGGGCCGTTGATCTTCATGAAGACCAGGCCGAGGCGGTTGGCGAGGTACTCCATCAAAGTCGTCTTGCCGTAGCCCGGAGGCGAGATGAGGAGGAGCATTCCCATGAGGTCGGTGCGCTTGGCGTCCCCGAGAGCCCCCATCTGTTTCGCGAGGTTGTCGCCGATGAGCGGCAAGTACACGTCGTTGATGAGTCGATTGCGCACGAAGGACGACATGACCTTGGCCTTGTACTCGTCGAGACGCAGGCTCTCGCGCTCTCGCTCGAGCACATCGTGCCGCGCCTTTTGGAAGTCTCTGAAGCCTTTGACCTCTCGGTGGCGAAAGTGGCCGAGCCGCGAGAGGAACTCATCGAGATGGAGCTCCATGCGGCCTTGCGGCATGCGGGAGTGCTGCCCGAGGAGCCCCTCGACCGTGACTTTGGCCTGGGCGCTCGAGATGTCGCGGCTCACTTTGTCTTCGAAAACAAGCGCAACGACGGCTTCGAGGGAAGACCGAGCCAAGCGATCGCCATTCTCCGAGCTCGCGACAAAAGCCTCCATCCACGCCTCGGTGAGCTCGTAAGCGCGCACGGGCGTGTCTCGGAGCGCGCGCAGGTCCTTTTCGAGCTCGCGGTCACTGCCGGACTCACGCAAGTGCTTTTCGAAAGCGCGCTTGAGCTCGTCTGCATCGGCACTCAGAACGAATTTCTGCGGCTCACGTGCGATTTCTTCGAGCAGGTAAGCGCCGGCTAGTCGTGACGCTTGCTTCGGCACATCGATCCCGATCTCGGCGAGATAGGTTGCGATAGCTTCGTTGAGCTCGGCACCGAGCTCCGTCATCGCGTTACTGTGCTCGAATTGGTTACGGAGGCGGATGAGGCCGCGAGCTTGGCTCTCCCAGGCCGCGCGCTTTTTCCGGTCGCTGTAGAGCGCCCAGAACACCGTAGCTAGTGCACGCGCGTCCGGAGTGAATCGAAGCAGATCCGCGGTCTCGTGCATGCCGAGGATCTTTTGCAAGATTAGTGTTGCGTCGGCGTCGTGGAGGCCGCGCTCATAACCCTCGTCATATCTCTCCGCGGCGTAGTCGCGGACGATGCCCAAAAGCGCGCCTTCGCTGCGTATGGCTTCGAGAAGCTTTCTGAGCGACAACCCGGAATCTCCGAGCTCTGCGTCTTCGAACACACAGTAGGCCAGATATTCGCCCCGATAGACCTCACGCGTTTCAGAGACGAGCTCTTGCGACCAGAAATCGCGTGTCTTTGCGAAGACCTCATCTTCGACCTGCTCGTAAAAGCCGGTGCCGGTGAGATGAAAGGCCATGGCATCGTCGCGAGGAACCATGGTGAGCTCGAGAGGCTGGGTGTTGACGCTGAATCGATGGCGGCCGAGCTTGATGACGTTGGCGCCGTCCTCGTAGATCTCCTGACGATCGCGGAGGCTTCGGGCGGCTTCTTCTTTGGCGGCTTTGAGGCGGCCGTCGATCTCGTCGGCATGGACGGAGGCGCCGAGCTCTCGTAGATTGTTGGCCGTGCTTCGAAGCTTCGAGACCATGGCATCGGCGGCGAAATAGGCGTTGAGGTCGTCCGCGGTCTCGAACGTTTCCGCGCGCCGCGTCACACTTCGGAGGATGCGCTCGGCGGCCTGCATCAAGTTTTGTGTTCGACGCTGGCGCCGGTCGACAAGGGACTGCTTCTTCGAGCTGAACGCCTCGTAGACCTCTTCGCGTTTGGTCGTGAGCTCTTCGGTGAACGCCTCGAACTCGGAGAAGCGGGTTTCCAAATCCTCGAGCTGCAACATGAGCTTCGAGAGTCCTTCGTCGCATTTCTCGGGTGTGTCCGATAGCGACAGAGCGCTCGTTACGCTTTGGCTCAAAAGCTGGAACTGCACGCCGAACTCGGCGATGCCTTCCTTGCCGAGAAGCTCTTTGCGCCGGTTGGTGATGAGCGCGCGCACGCGGTTGAGGCTTCCCATGATCTCGGAGATGTTCCCGAGAATCTGAGTGCGGATGGTCGCGTCGTCAATCTGGAGCGAGCCGATAACGTCGGTCAAGAGATCGAGACTGTCAGAAAGCTCTTGGAGTGCGTCATGATGGGCGTCCGCCTCCATGACTTTCGAGAGTGCGGGCACTCCTTCTTCGAGCTCGCGGGCGCGCTCTTGGTAGGGAAGCAGCGCTTCATCCTGCAGAAGAAACTCGACCGCACGCTCGCTGACATTGTCGAAGCGCTCTACGATCTCCACTTCGATCGCGTCAATTTGGGCGAGGTCGATATAACGTACTTCGCGCAGTGTGATGAGGCGGCCACGCGCGGAGCGCAAGCTCGCAAGGCAGGCGACATATTGATCGATCGAGATCCAGGAATCGGGATAGATGGTGCGGAAGATCTCCTTGACCTTCTCGTGTGCCTCTTCGAGAGATTTTCTCGCCTGCGCTCGCAGCGCTTCGACTTTCTCGAACTCGTCGATGATGCTCTCGGCGGCTTCGTGAACTTCTCGGAGGGGCTCACGAAGGTTTCCGATCTCCGGGTTGTCGAGCCAGTAATAGCTGTCGATGACGCGTTGCGCTGCTGCGACGAGGTCTTCGTATTTCTGACGCGTCGGCTCCTGCTCGTCGACCATGCGGCGGATGCTCAAGCAGTCAGAGACGCCGCGCACGAGCTCGGCATTGCCGACTTTCTCGAGAAACGAGCCGGTGGACGGTCTCGACTGGACGGCTTCGTCGCTCAAGAAGGGCGTGCGCCAGATTTGCATCCCGTGAACGCGCTTGGGCTCGTCGTCACCGGCGCGGAAAACGACGAGCGTGCCGTCGGGGTAGAGGCTGAAGCCGTGGCAGGTGAGCGGGTTGTCGACTTCTTTCCGGATCATGTTGTACGGAAGGAGGATCGTGCGCCCGGACTCGCGCTCGTGAAAGGCGTAGAGGACGTCTTCGCCGTTTGGTGAACGCAGACGTCTCATGAACTCCATCCCGTGGAACTCGCGGTCGAAGGACTTCGTGTGGCCGTTCTGGAGGTAGTAGCCGCCAGGGAAGATGAGGCCGTGGTCCTCGGGAAGCTGCACGCAGGATTGGCCGATAGCGTCGATGCGATCGACTTTTTTGGTGCGTGTGTTGTAGACGAGGTACCGGTGCTCCGTTTCGCGATAGGGGAGCATCTTCAGAAGAATGAGCGTGCCCACCTTCGCGTAGTGGACTACTGCGTCGTCCAAAGATTGGTCGGCGTCGAGCACCGGCTCACGATAGATGCCCTGGCCGTCTTCGGTGTTGTTCTCGATCTTGATCGTGAGATCCCCGCCGACGGTCTCGACGAAAACTTCGTCGAGAATGTTGACGTGCGGGTGACGGCCCTGGACGTGGTCTTCACGCGCTGTGAGCGTCCATTCGAAGTCATGGGTCGGAGGAAAAACGTGGTCGCGCTCGCCGCGATTGTCGATATAGGTAACCGCGCCGTCGGGGGAGACGGCCCAGCGGAACACGCGCACGTCCCCGATCTTCTCGCCGATTTGGAATACAGCGAGAAGCTTCTCGCCGACCCGTCTCAGCTGGAGGAGCTTGGTGTTCTTGTAATAGTGATAGAGTTCGTGGAACTCCTCGAGAAATTTGGTGTCCGCGAGAAAGTAGTCGGGAGAGTCCTTCTCGACTTTGCGGAAGACGAAGCCGTCCTCGGTCTTCTCGTGGCTGTGAAGGCTTAGAACGTCTTCGACGTGGGTCTCGCGCTTGAGGCCGATGAAGACGTTGTAGCCGAACAGGAGGTAGTTACCCACCTCCTTGATGTCGCGCGGGATGCAGTTGTTCTCGGTCCGGATGCGCTCGTTGCCCAGGACCGCGAGCTCGGTACCTCCGAAGATCTCGAGGCGCTTCTTGTTGAGCCCATCGGCTCTCTCGGCGAGTGTTTTGCCGTGGCCGAGCAAACGGTCCCGGATGATCTCGTAAGTGCCCCGCTCGATCTCAGGCTGTTGTTGTACGTCCGTGCTCGTCGTACTCATGATGATGTGAGCCTTTCGTTACAGCCGAATGTCGTCGATGCCTAAGGCTTTGGCCTGCCGTTGAAGCTTCTTCAGTTTTTCGCTATCGTCTCCAGACGCATCGGTCGCGATCTTCGTCAGGAGCGCACCGATGGTGATGTCCTTGAGGGTTCCTCCGTCGATGCCGGAATCTTTCATCATCTGCCGGATCTCTTTGATGATGTTCTTATCGCCATTGAAATAGTCCTTGGCGAGCCCAGAGATGACGTCGCTATGCTCGACGAGCGCGTCGATGCCCTTGCCCATGCTGATGGAGTTCACTATGCGGTCGAGAAAGACACCGTCGCCGCCGACGATGTCGATATCCGCCGACTCGAGCGCTTTGGAGAGGATTTGGGCTTTGTGCCCGGCCACGGCTTCGCGCGCCTGGATGGCTTCGAGACCGAGCACGCGCTCGTTCTCGAGTCGGATGCGGTACTCCTCGTGCTCGCGGCTGTCCTTGTCGAGCAACTTCATCGCCTCAGCCTTTTCGGCGAGGCCTTTCGCTTCAGCGCCGAACTTCTGTTCGATGGTGTGCGCCTCGGCGACGCCTTTCTCGCGAACCACGGTCGCTTCCGCGGTGCCGACTTTCTCGACAGCGCTCGCTTGGGCTTCTTGGACCCGGACTTCGGCGATGCCGTGTTTCTCGGACGCGACGGCGTCGGCCTCTTTGACCCTGGCGGCCGCGAGCCCTTCGGCAGCGGCTTCCGCCTGGGCGCCTTCCGCGAGACGGATCTTGGCTTTTGCGTCGCGGTCGGCGGCCTCGAGCTGGGCGTCGGCGAGGGTGACCCGCTCGACGGCGTGGTGCTTAGCGGCTTGCTCCTGGGCCTCGGCGGCCTTGATGTCCTTGACGAGGGCTTCTTCCGCCGCGGCCTCGGCCGTGATGATCGTGGCCTTTTTGGCACGCCTGGCTGCCTCGACGACCTGGAGCTCTTTGATGCGCTCCCGCTCTTCGACAACGGTGCGCTCGACAGCGACGCGTTCGCGGATCACGTCCTGAATCGCTTTTCGCTCGATTTCGAGAGCTTTCTCCTTGTCGATGCGCTGGAGCTCGACTTCACGTTCGCGGAGCACCTCTTCGAGCTGGCGGTCTTTCAAGACCCGCTCCGTCTCGACGCCAATAACGCGCTCGCGGTTCTTGCCTGCAACCTGGACCTGGCGGTTCTTGTTCTCCTCGGCGACCTGGACCTCTTCGTCCGTTTTGATGCGCGCCGTTTCGGCCTTGAGCCGCTCTTCCGCCTGGACTTGCTGGAGCGTGGCCGTTTCGCGGGCGCGTACCGACTCGATCTCACGCTTTTGCTTCGATTGAGCGTCCGCGTGCTCGCGATCGAGCTCGAGGATGACTTTCGCGCGCTCGACATCCTGTTTCGTGATGGCTTTCTTCTCGTTGTTCTCGAACGCGTTGGTTTGGATGTTCTCGATCGCGGTGAGCTCGGTGATTCGTCTTATGCCTTGAGCGTCGAGGATGTTCTGCGGGTCGAGATGCTCGATGGGGGTCTGCTCGAGATAGTCGATGGCGGCGTCCTCGAGCGAGTAGCCGTTCAAATCACGGCCGATGATGTCGATGATGGCGTCGCGGAATTCGTCGCGTTTCGTATAGAGGTCTACGAAGTCGAGCTGTTTGCCTACGGTCTTGAGCGCTTCGGAGAACTTCGCGCTGAAGAGCTCGTCGAGCGTTTCGGGAGATGACGCGCGCGCGCAGCCGATCGACTGCGCGACTTTGATGACATCTTCTTTGCGTTTGTTGACGCGCACGAAGAAGTTGACTTTGATGTCGGCACGAATGTTGTCACGGCAGATCAGTCCGTCTTTCCCGCGCCGATCGATCTCGAGTGTTTTGACCGAGATATCCATGATCTCGGCCTTGTGGATTACCGGGAGCACCGTCGCGCCCGTGAACGTGACTTCGGGTTCTTGCTTCATCTTGTTGACGACGAGCGCTTTGCCTTGTTCTACCTTTTTGTAGAACTTGGCGATGAGCATCAAAAGGCCCGTGCCCAGGATGAGTACGCCCACGCCGACGGCGAGTAAGACCATTACCCAATACATGAATTCTCCCCCTATCGAGCCAAACTATGGATCGACCACATTCGATGCTTCAGCCAAGGCATCGTCGACGGGTCCAATGAAAAAGACCCCGTCGGCCGGGTCGTAGCGATACACGAGCGCCTTTTCGCCTCGCGTCAATTGGTTGTCCTGCGGGCAGCGCACTTCGGCGACGAAACCCGTCGCACCGTCCTCAATCTCGGCGCGGCCGAAAGTATCGTCGACTTTCGCTGATGTAACGATGCACATCTTTCCGACGAGCGCAGCGCGACTCGGCGCAGTTGGTGTCACGAAGATTTTCCTGAGAGGACGAGTGGAGATCGCCGCCAAGACCAACGATCCGAAAACCGACGCTCCAGCGAGAAAACCGCCGACGAGGAACGTCGCCGCGGCGGCGCCCAGTAATTTGGTGCCGACCATGCTGATAACCCATGCCCAGAGCAGCACGAAGCTTGCTACAACCGTGATGGGCACACCGCGAACGCCCATCATGTTCAAGAGCCCGGAGAGGGCGCCGTGGCGGGCCCCGTCGCTCGTATCTCCTGAATCAGCGGCATCAGCGACGTCCGCCGCGCCATCGACGGCGCCATCGATCGCAGCGTCGATCGATTCAGCCGCACCTTCGACGGCCCCGTCCGCCATCCCGTCAATGGATTCGAGCGCTCCGTCAAGGGCCGCATCGATGCTGTCGAGACCGAGGGCGCTGTCGAGAAAGTCGAGGTCGAGAGCGCCGAAGATCACGACGAGCCAGTACAGGAGGGCGAGCGCGAGGCCGAACGAAAACACGATCGTGGGAAATGTCACGACCGTTACCAGAAACTCCTGCACGATTCTGCTCCTTTCGACATTTCGAAACACTGCCACTTGGGATGTTGGGTGGCGGCAGTGCGGGCGAAGAGACGAAGACGCCCCGTCGGCCCGATAGAGTTATCGCGATTTGAGAATCGTGATTTCGATTGCGGATGTGCCGGTTGTGGTATCCAAAGCTAGCATCAGGCCCGAACTCTGCTGCCAATAGTACGCGAAAAGCCGAACGAAGATCAAGCGCCAACCGTTTCGCGCGTTTCGGTGCCTTTCTTCGATTATTGTATGGAAAATCTAACACCGTAGTTATCGATGTTTTGAAACGTATTGCGTTGCATAAACCGTTCGCCACTAGCCAATTGGCCATGGATTGGTTCCGCCGGGGGGAACGCGGCGTCTTTTTCGTCTTGACAGCAAGGGGGGCCATCTATAGTATTGCTCTACCCAACACAACGCTAGTAATCATCAGATATTAAATTATGTTCTTGTTTTGTGATTCCATAATGGGCAGTTCGCCAGGGGTCCCCAAAAGACCTGTCTTTTATAACTCGGGTCTTATCCATCCATCGACCGAACCCGCAACTTTATCCTGCTTTTTCATTTACCCCGTCCTAAACAACTCCACATAAACAATCCTTGGCAACAGTTTTTTTTGGAATCATAGGGGGGCGCTTCCGGGCGCCCCCCAATCTTATTTAGCGAGAGCTTTTTTTGTCCGAAGCTTTTCCCCATCTATCGCCAATGCCGCGAACGTTTCGTGTTAAAGATCACGCATGAAACTGACGATCACGATTCTGCCTGGCGACGGCATCGGACCCGAAGTCGTCGCCGAAGCGATGAAGACCCTGGACGCGGTGGCGTCCAAGTTTGGTCACGAGACCGAAACCACGCCCTATCCGTTCGGCTCCGCAGGCTACGACGCTTCGGGCAAGGGGTTTCCGGATGAGACGCGCGACGCGTGCACGAGCGCTCCCGCTATTTTTCTCGGGTCCGTCGGCGACCCGAGGCACGACCACTTGCCGCCGAACGAACGTCCGGAGCTCGCGCTACTCGAGTTACGCCGACTCATCGGGAGCTTTGCGAACCTGCGTCCCGTCATCTCGCAATTCGTCTCGCCAACGTCACCCTTCAAGCCCGAAACACTCGAGGGCGTCGATCTTCTGATCGTCCGCGAGCTCACCGGAGGCCTGTACTTCGGTGAGCCCCGTGGCATCTCGGGAGAGGGGGAGGATCGCCAGGCGGTCAACACGCTGACGTACCACACAAAGGAAATCGTCCGCGTGGCGCGCGTCGCGTTCGAAGCGGCGAAGGGAAGA
>SMYC01000315.1 GCA_004356105.1 Acidobacteriota bacterium
GAGCTGGGCGACATCCGGCCGGTGGTCTTGGAAGTGGTGCGGAGTGGCGAGCAGCGTCTTTTGTTCCGTGAGCTGGTGGGTCGGCATCACTATCTTGGCCACGCGGTTCCCTTCGGCGCTCAACTGCGCTACCTGGTCTACGCATCGATGCCGGCGCAAGTGGTGGGCTGCGTGCAGTTGTCGAGTCCAGCGTGGAGGATGGCCGCACGAGATGGATGGATCGGCTGGGACGACGCCACGCGCAGGCGGAACCTGCAGCGAGTGGTCAACAACAGCCGCTTCCTGATCCTCCCCTGGGTGCGGGTACAAAACCTCGCGAGCCGTGTGCTTTCCCTGGTGGCGCGCCAGCTTCCGGGTGACTGGCACAGCCGCTATGGCGTTGCGCCCTTGCTGCTGGAGACTTTGGTGGATCCGAGCCGGTATCGCGGCACCTGCTACCGGGCCGCGAACTGGATCGAGCTCGGGGTGACGACGGGGCGGGGGCGGATGGACCGTGAGCACCGTCGCCACGGCGCTTGCCCGAAAACGGTGCTGGTCTTGCCTCTGGTCAAGGACCCGCGCCGGATGTTGCGGGAGAGCTGAGAGATGGCACTTCCTGCGGCCGAACTGTGCAAGGATCTCTTCGGAATGGCGAGGGACGAGCTCGAGTCGATCATCGCGTTTCTGCGTTCTGGCGAAGCGGGGAAGATGAGCCACAGCGACGTGGAGAGGCTGGTACGCGAAAGGGGCCACGACCTTATGCGCAAGCTGTTCCAGGCCCATGTCGACTCGCGCGGTCCCGGCGAGGCGGCGGCGACAGTCCGAGGTGCGGATGGCGTGGAGCGGGACCAGGAACGCTCCCACGAGCGCGGCCTGACCACGATCTTCGGCGAGATCCGTATCAAGCGTTTCGGTTACGGGGCCGAAGGGGTAGATAGCCTGCATCCGCTGGACGCCGAGCTGAACCTTCCCCGCGAGCTGTACTCGTTCGAGCTGAGGCGGAGCGCGGCGGTAGAGGTGTCGAAGGGAGCGTTCGACGAGGCGGTGGCGAGCCTCGCCTGCCACACCGGAGCAGAGGTTCAAAAGCGCCAAGTGGAGGAGTTGGCGCGTCGGGCGGCAGAGGACTTCGACGCCTTCTATGGGCAGCGCGCTCCACCAGCAGGGGATCGCAGCGCCTCGGTGCTGGCGATCACGGCGGACGGCAAGGGCGTTGTGATGCTGCGCAAGGACCTGCGCGAAGCCACCAAGAAGGCTGCCGAGAAAGGCTCCCGGCGACTGGGCAAGCGGCTGACCAAGGGCGAGAAGCGGAACCGAAAACGGATGGCCACGGTCGCAGCCGTCTATACAGTGGAGCCCTTCATGCGCCAGCCAGAAGACGTGATCCGTGTGCTGGCGCCCAGCGACGAGCGCGAGAAAGAGAAACGGCCTCGGCCCCAAGATAAGCGTGTCTGGGCAAGCCTGGCCAAAGAGCCCGAGGAGGTTCTCGCAGAGGCGTTCGCCGAAGCTGAACGACGAGATCCCTCACACAGCAAGAGCTGGGTCGGCTTGGTCGATGGCAACGCTACCCAACTGAAGATCCTGCACAAGCTGGCTAGCCGGCACCGTGTCGAGCTCACCATCGTGCTCGACTTCATCCATGTTTGCGAATACGTGTGGAAGGCCTCGCTGGGCTTCTATGAGGAGACCGAGCCGGCCCGCCAAGTGTGGGTCCAAGAGCGACTGCTCCGCATCCTGCGCGGCGAGGCCACCCTGGTGGCCGCGGGGATGCGACGCAGTGCCACCCGACGAAAACTGAAGCCTGACAAACGGGAGAACGTGGATCAGTGTGCTGACTACTTGCTCAATCACGTCCCGTATCTGCACTACCACGAATACCTCGCCGCCGGACTCCCGATCGCTACCGGCGTGATCGAAGGTGCCTGCCGCCACCTGGTGTCGGACCGCATGGACCTGACCGGAGCGCGTTGGTCCCTGGCTGGCGCCGAAGCCGTGCTGCGTCTTCGCGCTCTGCGCTCTAGCGGAGACTTCGATGAGTACTGGCACTTCCACGAGCAGCGCGAATACGAGCGCAATCACGCCTCACGCTACTCTAACGGCAAGGTCGTCCCGGTCAGGGGCCGCCACCTCAAGCGCGTCAAGTGAGATGAGCCCCCACTGCCATGAGACACGCTCAGATCCGCCGTTCCAAAAGAGCCGCACCCCAATCTTATGACCTAGCCGAGTGCGCAGACGTGCTCGCGGCTGCAATTCACTCAGAAACACCAATCGGCGGGCAACGGAGAAACTTTAGGGTCGCTTTGCGGCACGCCGCAACGAAAAAAATCAGGAACCCAAAGAGGGCAGCGGCTGCTAATTCGCGATTTGTCGGTTCACGATGGCGAGTATCTCTCGTTCGAGAGAAATGGCTTTCGTTTCGATCTCCTCGCCTTTGGCAAGCATGTCGTCCGCGAACTTTTTATCCTCGAGTCCCGCCGCGTTGGTCTTGATGTTGAGATAGGCTCCCAACACGGCCGTCCGGGCGCAGAGCGCGCCGACACCAGCATCGGAAGCGGAGCTCGGGTTACCGTTATCCGCCATCGCCTTGATCACTTCCATAGAATCGTAGGTGCTCTGCATCACCCTGAACGGAACGTCCATCGCGTATTTCGTCGCCTCCTCCATGGCGTGCTTTTTCTCCGCTTTCTGCGCTTCCGTATCTCTCGGCATGGCGAAGACGTCCATGACCTTGTTGAAGGCTTGGGTGTCCTCGTCCACGAGGGCTAACAGCTCGTCGTGAAAACGTTTGCCTTTCTCGGCCCAGCTCGAGAACTCCTCCCATCGATCGTCCCATCCCTTCTTGTGAGCTGAGAGATTCGCCACCATGGTCGCGAGCGCGGCGCCCAAGGCGCCCACCGCGGCGGAGATGGAACCACCTCCTGGTGCGGCAGATTCGCTGGCCGTCTCGTGAGTGAAATCTGCGAGCGTCATGTCAATCAATCGCTCTTCCGAGCGATCGGCCATGGCATATTCAATGATCTTCTCGTCCGGCTTGAAGGGATAGAGATCGCTCAATCCGAGCGACTTCACGGCGATCTTGATGAGCTCCGCGTCCGACACGCCGGTCGAGCGCTGCTGCTTTCTGAGAAAGAAGCGGCCCGCATCGAGCATCGCTTGAAGCGGGATGAGGCCAACAAGCTCGCTGCCGGTTACCCGAATGCCTCTCTGCCGCGCCTTCTCGCAGACTTCGTCGAAGGCCACGTGAACCGGCGTCACACCGAGATGGGTGAGGTTCATCGAGATCTGCGCAATGCCGTACTCCTTGATGAACCAGCCGATGGCCTTGACACTCTTCAGGGACCCTGGATTCCAAACGTCCTCGCCCTTGTCGTCCTTGACGACGGGACCCGTTAGCGGGTTCCCCTCGCGTTTCTTGCGCCCTTTCTCGCGCACGTCGAAAGCGATGGCGTTGGCGCGCCGAGTGGAAGTCGTGTTCAGATTGACGTTATAGGCAACGAGAAAGTCGCGCGCTCCGACAGCCGTGGCCCCCGAGCTCGGGCTGAATGTAGCGGGACCGAAATCCGGCTTCCAATCCGGGCTCCCGAGCCTGTCCTCTAGCCCTTCGTACTCGCCTTCACGCACGAGAGCGAGGTTTCTTCGCCCTTGTGTTCGCGCCGCGTGCTCGTAGCAATAAATGGTAAGACCCACTTCATCTCCCAGCCGTCTAGCGAGCTCGTGGGCGTGCAGCACCGTCTCTTCCATGGTGATGTTGGCCACCGGGATCAAGGGACAGACGTCGATAGCGCCGAAGCGTGGGTGCTCACCGTGATGCTGCCTCATGTCGATGAGCTCGGCCGCCTTTCTTGCCGCACGGACCGCCGCGGCGATCACTTCCTGCGGAGTCCCCACGAAGGTGACGACCGTTCTGTTCGTCGCCTTTCCCGGATCGACATCAAGAAGCTTCACGCCCTCGACGCCTTCGATCTCCGACGTGATTTGTTGGATGACGGACATGTCGTTCCCTTCGCTGAAATTGGGAACGCATTCGATGAGTTGCTGTTTCATTGCGGTAATGTCCTAGCTAGAGAGGGGGAGGAGCCGGGCGGCAGGTTGATGCCATGGGTCCGGTAGGATAGCACGCTAGGTGCCCGTGGTCCTCGTCAGCCCAGGTACTTCTCCAGCGAAACGATGAGCTCTTCGGCTCGATGCCTGAGTCTCTGCATCTCGTCACGGGTCCTCTCACCAGGAGTAAAGCGGGCCTCTTCGCACTTTCCCAGGACCGTAAGAAACTCCTTGCGCAGCCCCGGTGGAGTTTCGCGCTCTTCGAGTAGGGCATCGATACCCTCGTTGGTGAGACCCGAGGGACTCGCCGCCGTCTTGTCCCCGATGTAGCGGTAGAGGGCCACCGCAACCTCCTCGTAGAACTCTTTCGACGCTTCCTGCGCAAGCTTCCCCGCCCTCTCGAGGCTCCCGCCCGCTATGCCTCGGGCCCGTTGTCTCCGGAAAACGTGCCCATGGGTTCGCTCTTTCTCTTTTCGCCGGAGGTGAAAGACAAAGCCGAGGTTCCAAAGGATGGGGAGGACAAGGCTCAGGTAGAACAGGCTACTCCGGTAGTAGGGCGACGTGGCGACGCCGAGAGTCTCGGGGGGCTCTTTCAGAAAGCGAATGTCCTTGCCGAGGAGTTTCACGTCACCGCGGCGCGTGGCCACCGGCCCGATCCCAGCGGTGATGGCGGCACCTGCGACCGAGAGCCTCAAAGGTCCCGCGGACGCCGTGAGGTAGCGCTTTTGTTTCGGGTCGAAGTAGCGGAAGCTCCAGGGCCCGATCTCCTTGAGCCCGCCGGCATCGGGCACGAGAACGAACTCCCACAGCTTCGTACCGTAAAAGCCCGTGGAGCTAGCCCGGAGATTCTCCGAAGTACTCGGATCGAAGTGACGAAACCCAGGGAGGACCAAGAACCCCGGAGCCTTCACCGAGCGTAGGTTGCCTTGCCCTCGAACGGAAGCCCGGCCGCGATGCGGAGACGGTCCCATCGGGTCGCACGCGAAATAGATTGAAGCGCCAAGTCCGCTCCTCGAGGTTCCAAAATTGGCCATGGAGCGGGAGGAAGAGAACCCGACGGTCGAGGGTTTGGCCGTCTGCATCCTTCACCGTGACCTCGAGCTTTGGCACTCTCACCAACCCGTAGCGTGAGTTCGGTCGGCTCGACCAAGAGCTCCGCGGGCTCACTCTGGATGGTCGCGGCTAGAAAAAGGGAATCCAATCGACGAATGACATCGGCGATTACCTCCGAAAGACGGAGCATATCGCAATTCGTAAGTGGGGTCGTCTGACGGGTCGAAAGAGCTCTCTCTGCTACTGTGGCCGACGGAGCGATTCGAGAGTTCCTGCCGCGCAGTTTCGCGGTTCGGAATCGGCGGAATCAGCTACAAATTCTTCGAGCGCAGGGATCGCCCTCCTGCCCACATCGCCCATTTGCACCAGTGCCTGTGAGGCGCAATAGATTTCGCTTCGAAGCTCTGGAACGTGAAAGACGTGAACGAAAGCCGGGATCGCATTTGCGTGTGGCTCCATTTGTGCCAGAGCCCTAACGGCCTCACCACGCAAATCTCCACAGTCGCCGTCCAGAACGATGCGCACCAAGTCGGGAACGGCTTCCCTTGCCGCCGTGCCCATCAAACCCAGCGAACGGAGTGCCTCTTCACGCCATCGTGTGCCCTCCGCCACGATCCGCAAGAGTGCAGGAACGGCGCTCTTGGCCAAAGGACCGATCATGCCCAAGGTGCCAACCGCGGCGCCGCGAATGTCTTCGTCCTGGTCGTCGAGCAGCGCCAGGAGCGCTGGCACCAAAGTCGTGGCACGCGCGCTTACTCTCCCCAGTCGGCATTGGGCTTCATAGCGCGTTTTCGGGTCTCGCAGCCTAGGAAGTAGCTCGTCTATCTCGCTCTCGCTGACTTCGCCTCCCTCGTGTGGGGTCAAGCATCGCGTGCTGGATCAGATCACCATCCACGCTGCCGACGGTCTCACGCTGATAGCTCTCGCTCCCACGTCGGCCGAAACCATGATGGAAATACAGACAATCTTGGACAGCGACCCCGACTTTCGGCGCGAACGTGAGCGGCTGGGACTCTCGACACTCCTCGGCTATGTTGCTCCGCGTGAGTGGAATGTCCCCGAGCTCGGATTGCGACGACCAGGCGAGCACCGGCATTCGGGGTTGGCGGAGCTTTTCCATCCCTCGACCCATGGCAACTCTATCGAGCTCGACCAGCATCAACTGGTGGTTGCAGTGATGGAGCCCATCGTCATCGACACCACCACTCGAGCGGAGGGAAAGGAGCTGGTGATGAGGACCCTGGGCTACGTTCCCAAACTAAAGGTCGTCCTCGACCTCGGCAAGGGTTCTGTCACCAGTGTTTCCGACGAGCCCTACGAGAGTCAGTGGAAGGGCATCCCCGTGCCCATTTATTGAGTCTGACACTAGCGGACGCCGAGGATGGCCTTCCCCGGCATCTCGTCTTCAACGATCTGTGAGTTCTTGATGACAAAGGTGCCGCCCACGAGGACATGCGCGATGCCCTGCGAAGGCGTGTCGCCCTTCGCATAGGTGGATCGATCGATGATGGTCTCAGGGTCGAAGAGCGTGAGGTGGGCATCCGCGCCGACTTGAACCCGGCCTTTCTTCTTCATCGCCGGCGCCGCGGTCTCCACCCGCTCTGCCGGCAACAGAGTCATTTTCCGCAGGGCGTCCATGAGGCTGAGCGCTTTTCGGTCTCGCGCGTAGTGGCCGAGCACGCGCGCGTAGGTACCCGCACCTCGTGGATAGGCTGGCCCGTAGAGGAACGGGATGCCGTCACTGGCCACGATGACGTCCGGCTGCGCGACGATCCATTCGTTCGTGGTCTCGTTCCGTCCGTGGATGATGACCCAACCGCCTTGTGCCCGGTATTTGGTATAGGAACTCCCGCCCATCGGCGAGTGATGTCGTAACCGACGCTTTCGTCACCCGATTCTCCAAACGGAAGACAATCCCCGCTCCCAGCTCCCTGGATGAAGTCATGGAGTTGCCCGAGGCGGCGGACACAGTCGTGTTGGTTGTGAACGTCGAAGGTAAGGCGCCCAAGGTCGTCCGGGTCAACGTGACATTCACAGAGGGGGTGCTCGACGAGATCGACCGATTCGTGAAACGGCAGCGCACTTCGCGGTCGGCCTTCTTGGCAAATGCTGCCGCCGAGAAGATCAGGAGAGCGGCGACCGGCTAAACGGCAGGTCCGGGGCTTGTGCGAGGAGTTCTATCGCCAGACGCCAGCGAGGTCGATCTCGACGGCGTCGAAAGGCTCAGCGCGGATGGCATCCGCCTCCGAGTAGACGGAGGAATCGCGGGCAAGCGTTCCCGACGCCACCCGGTGAGATCGGGTACGACGACGTCCTCTCCCAAATGGAGCTCAGGCTCGATGAGGATGCACCAACCGCCGGGACCACCGAGACCGTCGTCGAACGGGGGAGAGAGTCGCCCGGTCAGGCGGGTCGCCGCCATCGCGTGCCGCAGGCGGGGTCTTGGGCTCGCGTAGAGCTCCCCGCTCAGGATCTCCCCAACGAGATGATCGGGAAGAGCCACAAGGTCGGCATAAGTGGCGCGTTTGGGAACGCGCGCTCGCGTTTGGCTCATCTAATAGCCATTATAGCTGTCAATTTGCTGCATTGAGAATTCGTGCTGGTTAATCAATAATCGGGCCGTCTCCTCTGGAAGGAGAAGAGCCGATTTGTCGGGAGGGTAATCGTTTGCTGGCAGCAAAGAGATTTCCGGTGGTCATGGTCTTTGTTTTGCTGCTGGCTCCCTACGTGCGAGCACAGCACGGTGCAAGCGGCGGAGAATGGCAGGCTTTCGGCGCAGACCTTGGCAGTACTAAGTACACACCGCTGGATCAGATAAACGGGGACAACGTTTCGGATCTAGAAATTGCTTGGCGTCGCCCGGCCTTGGATGAGTATTACCTGTCGCTGAATCCGGAGCAGCGTTATTCCACCCGTTACATGGCCGTTCCGCTAGTGATGGACGGGGTGGCCTTTATACCTAACGGTGTTGGGCTCGTGGAAGCGTTCAATCCGGGCACCGGTGAAACGATCTGGGTGCAGAAGCCATTCGGCGGCGCGGAAGATCTCCCCGGCACCGTCACTCGCGGCGTGGCTTACTGGACCGATGGTGACGACCAACGTATTCTTGTCCAACGCGGCGTTTATCTATACGCGTTGAATGCCAGGACGGGTGAAGTTTATCCATCTTTCGGCGACGCGGGTAGAGTCCAGCTGCAAATCGAATCTCCCGACGCGCCGCGTTACCGCTGGGGCGGCGTGCCCATGGTGGTCCGTGATGCGGTGATCATCGGCCAAGCGATGACCGATACCTTTGTCAACAAGGAAGCCTTCCGTAGCGATGTGAGGGCGTTCGATGTCCGGACCGGCGCGCTGCGCTGGGTTTTCCACACCATCCCTCAAGAAGACGAGTTCGGTAACGATACCTGGTACGACGGAGCTTGGTCGTACACCGGGCACACTCCCATGTGGGCACTTTTCAGTGCCGATGAGGAACTGGGCCTCGTCTACATGCCGTTGTCCTCGTCGACCAACGACATGTACGGTGGGCATCGAGTTGGCGACAACCTGTTCAGCCAAAGCCTGGTGGCGGTCAATGCTGAAACGGGCGAGCGGGTTTGGCACTATCAAACGGTGCATCACGGGTTGTGGGACTATGACCTACCGGCGGCGCCCATCCTGATGGACATTACCGTCGAGGATCGTGCAATCCAAGCGGTTGCTCAGATCACGAAACAGGGTTTTACTTTTGTCTTCGACCGCAAGACGGGTGAACCGGTGTGGGAAATTGAAGAGCGGCCCGTACCGCGATCGAAAACACCCGGAGAAGTGACGTCCCCCACACAACCGTTCCCGACCAAACCAGCACCCTTTGAACGGCTGGGTGCCGTTGAACAGAACCTCATCGATTTCACGCCCGAGCTTCGCGCCGAAGCGCTCGAAATCGCCGGGCGCTACGTGACCGGCCCACTCTTCACGCCACCTTCGATTCGCGGCGACGGCCCCAACGACACCCAGGGCACCATCCAATTGCCCGGTTCCCAGGGAGGGGCCGACGTTCAAGGCGCCGCCTTCGACCCCGAGACGGGCTATCTATATATCCCATCGATTACCTCACCCTTTGTGGCGGACATTCGTGTAGGTCAAGACTCGGGCAACCTTCGCTATATAAAAGGTACCCGTCGCTGGATCGCAGGGCCCCGTGGTTTGCCGCTATTCAAACCTCCCTACGGGCGGATCACGGCTATCGACATGAATACTGGCGAACATGTCTGGATGGTGCCGAACGGTGATGGCCCTCGCCACCACCCTGCCATAGCACACCTCAATCTTGGACCGTTGGGAAGTCCAGGCAGACCGGCGCCTTTGCTCACAAAAACGCTGCTGTTCATAGGTGAAGGCCTAACCAACGTATTTCGTGACCGCCGCATCCCACCAGATATGCCCACTGAAATAGCCACGAATAGCGGGGGCCCTTTCTTTCGCGCCTACAAGAAAGAATCCGGTGAGACCGTTTGGGAGGTCGAGCTAGAAGCAGGAACCTCGGGGACACCCATGAGTTACATGTACGAAGGCAGACAGTACGTTGTGGTCGCGATTGGTGATAGCAAACATTCTCCAGAGCTGGTGGCTTTCGCGCTGCAAGAGTAATTCGAGCTAGCGTGATGCACGTTTCCGGCGGATTCTTGCCGCGGTCGAGCCGAACGAGGCGTCCGGGAAACCGATCGATGCGATCCAGACGGAAGCGTCTACCGGGCTCGGAATGATCCCGTAGCTTCCCACGGTCTTCACGAACTTGGTGGGGAGATCCGTCGTTTCCGCGATGACTCAGACGCCCGGCTCCGCACCTTTCGTACTCTCGACGACGCCCGAGATGCTTTCCGCCGCCGGACTCGCCACCAACGACATCAAGATCGCAACGAGAAAACAGACTTTCCTCATGCCTGCTCCCTCAGCGTGAGCGATGTCGAAAGGGTCTTCGGAGTTACCTCGATCAGTGTTTCGTGGCCTCTTCGGCGTCCTTTTCCTTGGCGCGTGCTCCAGCGAGGATGTTGTAGAGGCCATAATTCCCCTCGTGGCAGGCATACTCGAACAGTGGTCCGTCCGTTCTTCTCAAAGGCATCACGGCGGTCCAAGGGCGCGAGTAGGAATTAGGATCTTCGACTGTGAACGCGTAACTCAATGTGTCCATGTCGATGCGGGTGAAACGCTCGACCAGGTGCGTGTCGGCCGTGGAACCAGCAAGGCTCGTCTCGCGGAGGAAGTTGATGGTATCGACGACGAGCGTATCGCCCTCCCAGTGGCCACGGGAGTCGCCCGCCCACTGACGGATCTTTCCATGTGGGCGCCCGTCCGTCGGGATGATGCGCGTGTTGTGCACCATCTCGTTAAGGATCACTACATATCCAGGAACCTGCCAAATGTGAACATTATTATTGTAGGCTCCAGAAATCATTGGCGGTCCGGCGTTGAACCCCACCAGGCAACGGTCGGCCAAGCTTCGATCCGTGTAGGAATCCCCCCAGCCGGTAGTGAGCTTCATTCTCTTTTTCCTGCGTCTCTCTATCGCCTCTTCCGTAAAAGGAATTCTTCCGTCCGGCGGATCCACGACAAGCGACGTGCGTTTGTCCTTGGTGAGCTCGATTCCCCGCTCGTACCAGACCTCGTTGTAGGACAAAACACCACCCTCGGCCCGCGGTGCGTAGCCAGCCCACGGAGCGCCTGTGATCGGATCAAACAGATCACGATTCAGGCGTCGATTCCGATACTCCTCATACTCGGCCGCTTCCTCAGCCGTCAGAGTCTCCTTCCCGGCCAGCTCTTTGGGACGCTGCAAGGGCGTGATGGTGCGGAAGGTGAACAAGCCCTGTATGTCCGGAACGCCGTCCGCGGTGCGGGGCGGCGTCCAATCGTCCGCCGCGGCCTGGCCGAAAGCTAGCGGTGCCAGCATGACAACGGCCATCGCGCTGACTATTGCAGAGAGAAATCGATCACTCATCTCAGACCTCCCTTACTTGCGCGGGATACGTGCCTGTCGTCGCCCAGGCAAGCTCTGACTCGCCACGCTACACGGTTCTGCAACGTCACGCAACCGTTGAAGTGCTTGGCCAGTTGGGCTGAACAAAGCTCAGAGGATTTTGCTGTTCATCACAGCTTTCATCGTCGCTGATTTGATCGTGTTCACGAGAGGTGTAAATTTCGCAGCCTGCGCTTCCGTAAAATGCTCGGTGGTGAACAACAAGAGAGCCAGAGCGGTGCCGTTCAGGTAGCTTCCGCCCAGCGCAAGCACGGTGCGGATATCGTGAGCCTGGACGAAATCCTGGCTGGGAATCAGATGGTAGCCATCGCTGGTGCGTGCCGTTCTCGCATCTTCAACGTAAATGAGCTGGGCCATCTGACCGACGGTCTTCAGCATGATCAGGGTGTTTTGCTTCTCGAGCCACGGAACGTCGATTCCAGTTTCGGCGAGAACGCGGCTCACTAGGGGAATCGTCTGGATGAAGCTTGCGCTGAGAATCGAAATAGCGAGGTGGTGACGCGAGCTCCCGGGATCGTTCCACTCCGGCATAGAGCCACGAGACGCCAGCAGAGTGAGCACGATGGCGTCCTCGGTAAGCTGGGAAAGCACCTTTCGCTCCGTGGCGACCCGACGGGCAAACGCTTGTTCTCGCTCTGGGAGAAACGCGAAGGGCACGGTGGCGAACAGACGGATGAGGGCCAAAGACTCGGCAAATTCCTGATGCAATTTGTCCACGCAGATTTGGCCGGCATCCCGAAGAGTCGGGCATTCGCTCGCGAGATCTTTCAGCTCCGCCCGGAGGTTTCCTATGTCTGCGAGCAGGTAGCTTCCGAATGTGGCCACGCTATTTCTTTCAACGGCAACAACTCCATTATAGGTGGGGCTTGCGTCGCCGCGTCGTCTTCGAGCTGGTTGAGGCAATGTCCAAGTGCAGCACGTACTTCGGCGGTGTCGACGTGGTCCTCCCCCAGCACCTTCTGACAGATGTCCAAGGCCTCGCTCAGGAAGAGGACCGCTTCGTCTGGAGCGCGCCGCGCTGGCTCTTGCTCAGCCGGTGAAGCCGGGCGGAACGAAGGGCGCTTGGCGCATGTTCCGCCACGAGCTCGAGGAGTTGGTGGTCGACGGGCGTGAGCCCACTCTTATGGAGTAGAAGCTGGTAGATCACGATCACGCCCACGCACACCTCTTCCGCTTTGAGCGGGATCACCGCGAGCGGGACTTCCCCGGGCCGCTCTTCCCCGTTCGGCGCTTCATAGTAGAAGGGGGTTCCCTTGGCCGCGATCTCCCCGAGCAGGCCCTCTCCGAGAGGCACCGCTTCTGCGACATGCAACGCTCCGCGGCCGGCCACGCGCCGAAGCATTTTCTTCTTCTGCTCGACGAACATGATACTGAACTCCTGGGCGCCGACGAGCTCGTGCAAAATCTCGGTCACGATATTCATGATCTCGCCCGCGTCGAAGGACGCGTGAAGACGATGCTTCGCAACATATAGATTCGAGATCGCTTCGTTCTGCTCGTTCAGACGTGAGCACAAGCTCGCGAGGTCGCGATTCTCGTCCTCGATCTGTGTCAACCGGGTCTCGAGCTCCAGAACGTGGGCAACCACTTCCCGATCGAGCGGCGGCCCCAGATCCGCCGTTTCCTCGGCCGGAACGCGGCTGTCCAGGCTCTCGAGGCGTTGCTCGACTTTGAGAAGACGAGCCAATATCTGGCGGATGTGGTCCGCGACGGATTTTTTCGTTCCTTCGCTCATGCGCAGTCGTATGGCCGGGGGTTTCTCTATTGTGGGAACCATTCCAGCACAGGTCAATTCCTTGATATCTCGGGATGCCGTGGAACATACTGCCGGAGTCGCGCGCCATCCTCTGCGCTTATGGAGAAGACACGTTCCAGCTAGCGCGTACGAACCTCGGCGGGACGAAGGCTGCGAGCAAAGATGAACGAGTAAGAACGTCGCGACTAAGGGCTAGCTCCCGCTTGCCGAAGTAGCTCGCCGACGTCTGAATGACCCCGTTCTTCAGCCGCTTTGAGTGCGGTCCACCCGTTCGACGCGCGCGCGTCAACATCGGCGCCATGCGACAGGAGATCGCGCACGAGCGCCGAGCTCCCGTAGCGAGACGCCTCGATGAGAGGAGAGTTCCCCGTCTTCGAGGCGAGATTCGGGTCCGCACCGTTGTCGAGCAGAAGCTTCGCGACATCGACCCGCCCCTTCCCCGCCATCAAGAGAAGCGTCGTCCGCCCACGGGTATCGCGCGCGTCGAGCGAAGCACCACGCTCGATGAGCATGCGGACAACTTCATCATGTTCGAGAACGGCCGCAACCATCAGCGCCGTCGACCCGTCACTCCGACGCCCATTCACATTGGCCCCCTGCCCAAGAAGCTCCCGTACCCGAGCCCCGTCCCCAGCGGATGCAGCTTCAAGTAGCGAAAGCTCGAGCGCGGTCGTATCCGAAGGCGCGAGCGAAACGCTAGAAGAGCCGACCGAATTAGTAATCGACGCGACCCCTTCCGAAACGTCATCCAAGGCCTCTTCCATCTCCGAAGGAAAGAAGTAGAAAAGACCAAGAAGAACACACCCAATAAGCAGCAGAAACTTGAGCATAGCGACCAACTACCATTATGCGAGCGCCGAAGCCGGGAACCTAATGCGGAATCAGCTACCAATGCCAAGCGTGGTCGTAGCCGCTAATGAGCTCGGCGACGCCGCTTCTCGATACCGTCTTCAGACCGTCGATAAGCGAGGAGGCCTCGATGCCGCGCTCCGCGACGTCTTCCTCGATGATGTAGACGTCCACGCCCTTGCCGATGAGCTTGGCGACATCTTCCGCGAGCTTAGGCGGCTGCGTCTGGGACACGGCGCCAAAGCGAAGACCAGAAGCGTCCTGCCCCTTGACACCGTAATTGACCGCGTTGCCACGCAGCAAGACGTCGAGCTCGGCGCCCGCGCCTATCATCGCATGCGTGAGCCAGACGATCGTGTCGTCCTGCTCTTCGACGGTGGCCCGATAGGCCGTCTCTATAATATTGATGGCTTTCATGGCTTCTCCCCTACTTCGTCGGGATGACGAGTGTATTGTCCGAAGCGCTCGCCATCTTCCAAAGATCGCCCGGCGTACCACGGCGTACGCCTTCCACGGCCTCGGCGACGCCACGTTCGTCAACGCAAAGCCCACAATTGACCCAGTCGATCTTGCCACCGTTTTTGCGTGCCTCTTCCATCAACGCAGCGACCCACTTGTGAGGCAGCGGATGATCTTCTTCGTCAGCGTCGTGCCCGTGCACGGCGTTGGCGTGCCCCGATTGCTTGGTGAAGGGAAGGCCAACCGCGCCTTCATAGGCGAAGACGTTGATGTCATAGCCGCGGCTCGCGGCCACGTGCATGAGGCGTAGCGCGGTCGTGGCGCGCGCGCTCTCGAAAGGCGGGTCCATGATCGCAAAGGTAAGTGTTTTCTTTTCGCCCATCTCGGTCCCCCTTTAGTGCCACATGGCCTTGCGGCCCTCAGCGAGTTGATCCATGACGATGTCGATGGGCGCTGGCTTGACCGCCTCGAGAAGGCTCGCTTCCGCGATTCCCCGCTCGCGCAGTGAGAAATCATCCGCAAGTACTTCGACGCCCGCAGCCGCCACGTCCGACAGCGCGCCGCTCCTAGCGCCCGGGCGCGTTGGGAAACACACCGTTTTGGACCAAGAACAAAGTAACGTCATTGCCCGCCTTGGCCAGATCCTTGGCCAAGTCGTAGCAGAACCTGACATCCTGCGAGTCGTAGGGATCCCGCGACTCGATGAGAAGGTATTTAGCCATCGTCTTTTCCTCCCTCGACGAAACAGTTGGAATGAAATGGGTTAGAAAGTTACCACGGAACTTCCTCACTCCGGAAGTGGCTTGATGACGGCAAATCTCACGCGGGACGCGCTACGCCGCCCCGACCTGCGCCTATCGACGCAAACGGCAACGGCGTTGGGCACCACGCTGATGCATCGCTCACCGAGACAATAGGGCGCCCTTGCACTCCACGATGTAGCGGCGCTGCTCTTCCGGCAGCGGATGGATAGTCGTCTCGCCACTGCGAAGTGGCGCACGCGCCGCCCGTCTCAGCCCGTCCCGCTGGCACCGGCCGTCGGCCGCGAGGCGTCGCGAGGCGTTAACCTTTTGACATCGGCCGCCATTTCCATTAGCATCTCTCATCGGTTTCTGCGGCCGGTTCCCTCAACCTGCCAAGCCGTCAAAGCCTCTCATTAATAAGAACTCTTCATACGACATAAGGGGGCATCATGAAGCGGTCCAGCTATAATCCGCATCTCCATCGAAAACAGAGGGCTCCACTCACCATCGACACCGACTGAAGCACGCGGACGAAACGCATGCTTCCAGGGGTCGTTCTGCGCGCGATCGTCTTGTCGGTCGTGGTCTGCCTTACACTTGGCAGCACCGCGCCAACGAGAACCGACCGCCTCGCCCGGCAGATTGGCTCGATGAAGCTCTTGTTCTCGGGAGTGGCGGCCACCGTCGACCCGCTCAGCCCGGTCGTTCCCAAGAACATTCCGGACGCCGTTCGCATCGTCGTTACCGCCGGCGGCAACACGCTCAGCCCGACGGACGCCGAAGACTTTCTCGGAGGACCTTTCGAGATTAAAGCCGAGCTCTCGGGGCCAGGGCTCTCCGGCGCGAAGACTCTTGCGAGTGAAACGAGCTCCTTCCTCCTGCCACTTCCGGCGTTGAACGTCTCGGGGGACTACACGCTCTCGAACATCCGCATCGTCGTCGACGGGAAGCCGGTTCTCGACGTCACACCGCAGCAAGTTCCCGTGCGCGTCATAGCGCAAGTGCTCATCACCTCCGTGAAAACGCGGGCGCTCACGCTCGACGAGCTGAGAGACAGGGGCGTGGTCTTCGACGGCGACGACGTCGTCGGCTTCGAGTTCACGCTCGCCATGACGCTCGAGTCGAAACCGGTGAACATCAGCTTTCCGGTCGCGTTCGATCGCCAAGGTGTCGCCGTACCGCAGCCTCTATCGCCTCTCGTTGGGCCGAAGCGCACTGGGGTTGAGCTCGACCTCCCGTCCTTTCCCGCGATCTTCCCTTTGATGCTAGAGCCTGGCGACGGCGTCGAGCTCCCAGAGATCGAGCTTCCCGGCGGTGCAAAACAAGAGATCCGGATACCGAGCGTTCTCGTCATCCCCGGGGATGTCGGTTTTTTGAAACAGTTTTTCTCGGCGCAGCTTTTCGTCGCCAACGGCACCCCTGGGGGCTCGGGGCTCGTCGTACGCGACGTGAACGCCACGATCCAGCTTCCGCCCGGACCTGACGGCGTTCTCGGAACCGCCGACGATCCTCTCGCCCTTCCGGAGCTCACTACGGGCATCCAGGAACAGACCCTGCCCCTCGCTGGCGTCGGCCCCGACGGAGTGCCGGGAACGACCGATGACACCGCCGCCCTCGATCCCGGCGAGCAGGGACAAGCGGAGTTTCTCGTACGCGGTGAATCCGAAGGCTTTCACAGGCTCGACTTCGACATCGCGGCCACGCTCGACGGCCTCGTCACCGGCCCCATCCAAGTGAAGGGACGCGCGAGCGGAGGCGTCCTTGTCCGCAATCCCTTCCTCGACATCACCTTCACTGTGCCTTCCGTGGTGCGCGCAGAAGAGCCTTTCAAGCTCTACGTGAACGTGCGCAATATCGGTGACGGGCTCGCGAGCCGCATCGATGTGAGCTTCAACGACCTCGCGATGAGCGGGCTCCAGATTGCCGACGGCGCCGAGGCGACGCAGCGCATCGATACAACACTTCAGAAAGGCGACTCCGCCACCGTTATCTTCGATTTCGTAGCGCTCCGCACGGGCAAAGTGGTGGCGACCTACCTGCGCTTTGATTCCGACGCCGCCGCGGACGGCACCGTCAACTTCACCCTCGGTATCGGTGAGAGGGGCGTGCCTCTGTCACCCGATACGCTCGTGCTACCCGCCGCCGTCGATGCGCTCCCGACCGATCTCGTCAACGCCGCCATGCGGGTACTTGGACAGGCGTGGAGTATCGCGAACGCGCCTGCGGGAACGCTCCCTCCGTCCGTGACGCGCATCCGAAAGAACATCGTGATCGAGAAGGCGCTCGCTTTCGCCGAAGGCGGTCTGCGCATCGAGCTTGGCGAGTCACCGGCGGGCGCCGTGCGCGGTCTCCTTTTCGACTTCTACGGCGGCGCGCCTCTCGACGCTGGATTCGACCAGCTACTCCGAACGACGAATGCAGGGACGGCACTCACAAAGGCGCTCGCGGCGGAGCTCGCGCCGGCGATCGCCGATGCGGGCGGCCTGCTCGCCTACGAGCGAGAGACGGCGCGCCTTGCCGCCTCTGGCGACGACTTCCTTTCCTTCGCCGTCGACGCGGCGGGTGTCGAGGCGCCCGGCGCGACCCTATTCGAGCAGCCGAACGGCGTTCTCGGCATCGTAACCGAGCCCACCGCGTCACCGTACGAGCTCACTCTTGCGCCGGCCGAGGGGGGAACGACGTCGGTCGCCTTGACGCTCCCGCGTGGCGACGGAACGTTCGTGCGCGGTACGGCAAGCTTCGATTTCGACCTCGGCGCCACAGGCCGCCTCATCGCCGATCTGTTCCGCCCCGAAAGTCTCACCGTCGAGATCGATGCCGACGGCGACGGCATCTTCGAGACGGCCGTGCCACTCACGCTCGAAACCATCACCCCCGAAGGTCCGCGTCTGGTGTCCGCCACCGTCATCGGACCCGAGCTCCTCGACGGTGCATCGAGCTTCGGATTTCACGCCGCCGCGCTTTTCGATCGCGTCGTGGACGAAGCCACGGCATCAGACGTCGCGCGCTACACCCTGAGCGACAACGCGGTGCGCGGCGCCGTTGCACAGCTTTCGGGCCGGCTCGTCTTTCTCACGCTCGAGGGACCCGAAGGCCCTTACGTCACGACGACGCTCGATGTCGAGGGCATCCGGGATTCACGAGGCGTCGTTGGGCCGCCTGGAAACACCGTGCTCCAGTCGCGCCTCGCGGAGGAAGGCGCGGTCTTGAGCGGCCGTGTCTTCGAGGCCGACGGGACACCGGTGTCGTCCGGCGCTGTCGGCTATGCGAACTACCGGGGTGCCGCTGACTGCTCGACGGGTTTGGAAGTCCTCTTTGCCGAAGTCCCGCTCGACGCAAGCGGCCGCTACGAGATCCACTACGTCCGCCGCGACCCCTGCGGCGGGTCATTCCGGATTCTTTTCACGGATCCTGCTACGGGCGAGCTGAGGAGCGTGTCCGGATTCGTGCGGGCGGGTGGCGAGCGCATCGTGCTCGACCTCGCACTCTTCGGCCGGGGCGCGGTCACGGGGCTCGTAACGGAGAACGGCGAGCCCGCACCGGGTTCCACGGTGGTGGTGACGAGCGGCACCGACTCGCAAAGCGGTGGTATCACGACGACGGACGGAGACGGGCGCTATACCGTCCACGACATCGTTGTCGGGCCCGTCAGCGTGAAAGCCGCCCGAGGCATCGCTGTCGGTGCGAGCTCGGGACGCATCGCCCGCGGCGGAACGACGGCCGCGGTCGACGTGCTCCTCGACCCAGGCCGAGCCCGAATCACCGGCGCGGTCTCGAAGCTAGAGGACGGTGTGACGTCCCTTCTGCCGGGGGCTCAAGTCGTCTACCGCATCAAGAACCCGGGCGGCATCGCCTTCATCGCCGTCGCCGTGACGCGCACGGACGCTCAGGGCAACTATGCGCTCGAGGACCTCCCGCACGGCAACTTCGAGCTCGAAGCCATCCTCGATGGGAACGCGCGCTTCACCCTCGAGGCGAAGACCAATCCGGGAGACGATATCGTTCGTAACATTATTATAGTCATCGCCTCGGAGGCCGAGCTCGCCACGCTCGCGGGTGTGGTCCGGCTTCCTAACAACGACCCGGTCAAGGGCGCCGAAGTGCGCGTCGGCACGCGGGCCGTGCTCACGGGAGTCGACGGGACGTTCCTGTTGCCAGGCGTCCCCGTGAAGCCGGGGCAAACGCAGCTCGTGCAGGCGATCGGACCCGGCCGCCCCAACACGATACGAAGCGGACGGGCGGACTTCGTCGTCTCTGAATCAGGTCAGCTCATCGAAGGGCTCGTCATCACGCTCTCCGGTCTCGGAAGCGCCGCCTTTACCGTGAAGGACTGGAACGGCGATCCGCTACCGAATCAGCTCGTAGGGCTCATCGGAAACTGCGGCAATCTGTGCGGATGCGTCTCCCGTACGACGAACGCGCTGGGCGAAGTCACGTTCGACGACGTGTCTCCGGGCACCCACTTCGCCAAAGCGGTCTTCGTCGGCGCCGACTTCGTCGACGTCGCCCTCGGCTCGGCACGCGTCGACAGCGACGGCGCCATCGGCCACGGTTTGATTCAGTTCGCGGGCACTGGAGAGGTCACCGGCACGGTGCTCTTGCCGGGGGGTGTCGACCCCGCCATCGGCGCCGATGTCTCGCTCACCGCGCAGATCTTCGACCGCAATGCGTGCGAGCTCCGAACGGGAGCATCCCACAGCGGGCGCACCGATGTGAACGGCCGTTTCACCTTCACCGGCGTCAACTTGGGGCGCGTCAGTGCGACGGCAAGCCATCCATTCGCCGACACTCGAGTCGGCGCCACGTCCATTCTGACCAACGACACAGACGTCGACTTCACGCTCGAGCTCGTCGACACGACCGCCGGCGTGCTTTCAGGCGTCGTTCTCCTCCCCGACGGCAACACGCCGGCCGGCGCCGGTGTCGAGCTCACCGCCATCGGTCCTCTTCCTGAAGTGACGGTGCGCACGGACGACGCCGGCAACTACGCTTTCGCGGAGATCTTTCCGCAAGGCCTCTACACGATTACGGTGGCCGATCCGGTGACGGGATTCGTGGCGCGCGAGCAGCTCTTCCTTCGCGTGGGTGAAGACGTCGAGCACGACTTCCGCTTGAAAGGCCGAGGCACGGTGCGGGTGCGCGTCACCGACGCCGCGGGCGTACCCGTGTCGAACGCTTTCGTGAAGCTCACGGAGTCGGATTTTCCAGGCAGCGTCTTCGAGGCCATCATCGAGCCCAGCGAATCGGGCGTCGTGACGTTTACCAACGTATTCGAAGGGCCCTTCAGCGTCGAAGCCCAGGACGTTTTCGGGCGCGACGGCGGACGGGTCCCATCGATCCTTCCGGCGCCGGGCGTGACGATCGATCTCGAGGTGCGTCTCAATGCCGTCGGGATCGTGGAAGGCCACTTCCGGCTCCCGAGCGCTACGGCGATCCCTTTTGGGACCGTGAAGCTCATCTCCGGCGGAAGAGTGATCGGCCAGACGACGACCGCCGGCGCGGGTGACGTGGGCGCGTTCCGCTTCGACTTCGTGCCCGTTGGACCCATCCGACTCGAGGCCCAAGATCCGCTCACCGCACGTCAGGGCTTCGTTACCGGCGAGCTCGCGGGCCAAGACCAAACGCTCGTCCTCGAAATCGAAGCGCGGGGCCTCGGACGCGTCGAGGGCAAAGTCACGGCGAACGGCATCGACCAGGACTCGGCACATATCGACCTCGTCTCCGGCACATTCCGGGCTTGCACGACCGCGGATGCCACAGGTTTTTATTTCCTCGAAGGCGTGCCCGAGGGTGTCGTCGCGGTCACGGCGAGCCTTGGTAGGGGCTTCCTCTCGGGAACCCACTCGGACGCGCTCATCGGCGACGGTAACACGCTTCGGCTCGACGTCGCGCTTCGGAGCTCCGTCACGCTGACCGGCACGGTCACGTCGGCGGGGACGTCCGACGCCGCGCCGCCATCGCTCGTGACGGTCCGCGTCGGCGGCGTCGGCGGCGGGACGCAGTCGACAACGAGCGATCTCGTCGATGGAACCTTCCGCTTCGAGCGCGTGCCGGCGGGACTTGCCACGATCGACGTCGAAGTTCTCGGCGGTATCGACAAAGCACGGCGCGTCGTCGACCTTCTTCCCGGTGAGACCGCCGATGTTCCCATACCTCTCAACGGCGTCGGCTCGCTGCGCGTCCGCGCCCTCGACGCGAACGGAGTCCCCACCGCGGGCAGACTCGTCATCCGGGGCACGGGGAGCTTTCCGTATACGTTCGTGATCGCACTCTCGGCCGGAAGCGAGGTGGTGCTGCCCCAAGTTCTCGCCGGTCCCGTCACCGCGACGCTCGAAGCTGCAAACCTGTTCGGCACGGCGAGCGATAATGTCCGGCCCGGCGAAGAGCTCGACCTGCCCGTCCAAGTGGAGGATTCCGGCATCGTTCGCGGCGTGGCTCTGCTCGGTGGCACGCCGGCGGTGGGCGCCGACGTGCTCGTCCAGCTCTCCGGAAACCGCGGCATCGTCACCACCCAAACGAACGTCGACGGGATGTTCGAGGTCCGGGGTGTGCCGCTCGGCGCTTTCGACCTTCGCGTGGTGGATCCTTTCACCGGAGCCGTCGGCGCCATGACGGGTCTCGAGCTCCTCGCGAATGGTGAGGTCATAGACGGTCTCGTCATCGATCTCGACGCATCGCCCGTGCGGGTCACGCGTGTCGAGCCGCCGGACGGGAGCCTCGACGTCCCGGTCGACCAGGTCGTGAGCATCCACTTCAGCGACGCGGTGGCTTCCTTTGCAAACGCCGTCTTCGTGCGCGAAGGGACCCGTACGATCGCCACCACGAAGAGCCTGTCCCCCGACGGTCTGACACTCACGCTCGAAGGTAACTGGCCCGACGCGCAAGAGATGACCGTCGAGGTGACGACGAGCCTCACCGACACGCTGGGCCGGCGAGCGCTGTCGACCTTTACCAGCCGTTTCCACACCGTCGATCTCTCTCCGCCCGAGGTCGTCGAGATCGCCCCCGCGAATCTGGCCATCCAGGTCGGCGTCGACACCTCCATCACCGTCGTCTTCAACGAGCCGCTCGGCGCCGCAACGGATATCGGTTCTCTGGTCGCATTGAACGGTCCAGCCGGCGTGGTGGCTGGCACGGCCGAGCTCGTCTCGCCAAGCACGGTCCGTTTCACGCCGAGCGCGCCTCTCGTCGACAACATCCGCTACACGTTGAGCGTGAACGGCGCTGTCGATGCGCTCGGCAATCAGCAAACGACGGCCTTTACGTCGTCTTTTGCGACCCCGGACACCGCGCCGCCGTCCGTGGTGCTCACAACGCCTCAGCCGGGCGGCTGGACAACGCAGGCGACGCCCAACATCAACTTCACCGTCAACGACAACCTGTCAGGGATGGACCCCGCCACGATAGCGCTCACCCTCGACGGCCAAGCGGTTGCACCGAGCTTCGTTGGGATCAGCTCGTTCTCCTTCGCGCCCCCGTCCGATCTCGCTCAGGGCCTGCACGAGGTCCTCGCGGCGGTGGCCGATCGGGGCGGCAACCTCGGCTCTCTCTCTGCCTCGTTCCGCGTCGATTCGATACCACCCGCACCGGCGCAAATCGCTGGCATCACCGACGGGCAGACCGTGCAGGGCCAGGTCGCTCTGAGCGCCGTCTCCTCCGACGACACGTCCGGCGTCGCGCGCATCGACGTGCGACGCGACGGCGGGACTCTCATTCTCAGCCTCTTTCCTCCCGCGTTCGAAGGGGCGTTGAGTACAAACTTCCTTTCCGAAGGCGATCACGTTCTCTTTGCGCGCGCCGTCGACGTGGCAGGCAACAGCGGTCCTGACGGCACCCCGGTATCCGTTTTCGTCGACAACCAGGTGCTCTCCGTCAACATCACCGCGCCCGCTGCGAGATCGCCGCCCCTTCACTTCCGCGACGAGGTCCTGGTGAAGGCGACACCGTCCGAGGCGGCGGATCGACTCGAGTTCTCCGTCGGCTCGGTGACCCTCAGCGATGACACCGCGCCTTACGAGGTGACGTTGCCTCTCGACGCCGCGCCCGAAGGGACGGTGCCGATCACGGTCACCGGTTTTGGCGTGGCGGGCGACGTCGCCGCGGCCATCCGCGAGATCGTCGTCGACCGCACGCCGCCTTTACCCCCGGACGCGGCCGTAATCCGGGCCGAGCCTCCGGGAAACGGCGTGTCCCTCGTCTTCGGCCGCGCGGGCGCCGTCGAGCCTAACGCGATCGTCGATGCGACGAATACGGCAGGCACGGCGAACGGCGCCACGGCTTCCGCCACCGCCGAGTCCGACGGCTCCTTCGCGATGAGCCTCGCAGCAGCCGTCGATGACGTGTTGTCTCTCACCGCAACGGACGAGCTCGGCAACGTCAGCGATCCCACCACCATCGTCGTACGCCGCACGCCGTCGCTGCCTCCTTCCGAGGGCAGCACCTCGCTGCGATTCGAAGGTGTGCTCGTCGATCGCGTCGGCCCCGAGCTCACGCCCGACGGTAATCTCGACGCCGTCTTCACCATCAGCCTCTCCATTGGCGAGGACGTCACGCGCGAGCTCGAGTTCATCGATCTCGAGGGCCCGGCACCGAACGGTTTGAAGAGCACGCGACCGAGCGTGGGAGCGGTTCTGGGTGTCGCCGTCGATGCTGGGGCGCCGCTTCTCAACGACCCCGACGGACGGGTCGGCTTCCCGGTCACCACGGGCACGACGCTCACGCTCTTCGCCGCTGATGAAAGATTCATTCAGGAAGGCGAGACTTATACGGTGACCGCGGCGTTTACCGACGGCTCGCGCTTCGTGGGTCGGCTCACGCTGACTCCGGGGGCGGACGGCGCACAGGTGCCGCACAGCGCAAGCATCGAAGCCACACCATCGACGCTGGTCACCGACGGGCTCACGCCGGCGACCACCACCCTGCTCTTGACCGACATCCGCGATATCGAAGGCGGGCTCGTTCCCGATGGGGCCAAGGTGGCCATCGCGGTGGCCGACATGGCGTCCACCGATCCACGCCAGAACCCCTTCCGCTCCGCCGGTGGCACGATCGAAGGCGGCGAGGCCGCCGCGAATCACAGCGACTTCCGCGTCTTCACCATCAGCGGCGGAGAAGTGGTGGCGACCTATTCGACCGAGCCTATCGGGCCCACGCCAGTGAGCGGAGCCCAGGTTCTGGTGCAGGTGCTCGCTTCCGATGCCGGCGACAACGTGCTCGGCACTCAAGCCATCGCTACTCTCGAGCTGCACGTGCGACACCTTTCGGATCAAGCGATCGTCTCGGTGATGCCGGCAGAGCTCTACGCAGACAAGAGCGACCGGCGGATCGCCATCTCGGTCGACGTGCGCGATGCATCGGGCAGTCCGATGCCCGACGGCACTAAGGTGCTGCTCTCGGCGAGATCCTGCGCCGGCCGCATCAACGGCGTCTGCGTCGGCTCGAAAGGCGGCGCGATCGTAGGCGGCGAGGCGTCGCCATCGGGGAGCCACTATCGCGCCTTTACAGTCGAGGGCGGCCTTGTTTCGGCCGCGTACTCGTCGTCGGGGATCTTCGCGGGAGTCGGCGACGTCGCCACCGCGAATATCCAGGTCGTGCCCGCGAACGACAGCGGCAGGCTGACGTCGAGCGAAGCGCTCGGCGTCGCCCCCATCGCCCTAGTGGGAGCTTCCGGCGCCGAGGTTCAACTGTCTCCGTCGAGCGTGCCGGTGGTGTTCCCGATACGTCCGGTCTCGATACGCCTGCGTCACGTGCACAACGCCCGCGGCAACCTTGTTCCCGACGACGCGAAGCTGCTCGTGTCTTCTTCCCGCTGCGCCACGCGCGTGAGCGGCGCCTGCGTCGCCTCCGCTGGCGGGACGATTCTCGATGGCGAGACATCGCCCACCGGTGTCGGCTTGAAAGCCTTCTCCCTCAGTCTCGGAGAGGTGGTCGCAACCTATGCGGCCGACAACGTGAACATCGCCGCCGCAGGTGTGAAGACGGCCGGCATCCAAATCGCGATGGCCGACCCCGCGGGCGTGCGGCTCGACACCGAGGCCGTTGCGGTCGCGAATCTATCTCTGGTGGCCGCCACCAACGCGGTGGGGAGCGCCGAGCCGCCGAGCCTTCTCGCCGATGGCGGGCTCCATGTCGCAACGGTGACCTTCAGCCCCGTGCTCGACGCCTTCGGCAATGTCGTGCCCGACGGCTCCAAGGTCGTCGCCTCCGCCAATTCCTGCGCCAGCCGCATCAACGGCGTTTGCGTCCCATCGGTGGGAGGCCAGATCCTGGGCGGCGAGAGCTCACCGAGCGGTACCCACTACAAGGTACTGACGGTCGAGGGTGGCGCGGTCACGTTGCAATACGCCAACCAAAACGTAATCGCTGCTCCCGGGCAGATCAAGCGCGCCAACATCCAGCTACTGGCGGGAGCGAGCAACGACCGTTTCCTCGATAGCGGCGCGATTGGCGTCGTGCCCGTCGAGCTCGTGGGCCTCACCTCCGCGGAAAGCTTCGTCAGTCCAGCAAGCGTCATCGCGGACGGTGGCGATCGGCGCGCCACGATCACCTTGAGCGCATTCCGAGACGCCTTTGGACAGCCGGTGCCGGACGGCACGCGCGTTGCCCTTTCCGCCCGTAGCTGCGCCGGGCGGATCAACGGCGTCTGTGTGAGCTCCGCCGGTGGGCAGGTCGTCGGGGGCGAGACCTTCGCAACGCTTTCCGCTCACTATCACGTCTTCACGATCACGAACGATCAGGTCGTGGCTGAATATTCCGCCGACGGCAAGAGTGTGACGAGCGGCTCGCAAACCGCCGTCGTACAGGTGCTCTTCATGCGCTCCGACGATCGCTTGGTCAGCAGCAGTGTGGTGGCGACCGTTCCCATCCAGCTTCTGTCGCCGCCGAGCACGGTGGTGACGACGAGCCCCATGGATCTGCTCGGCGACGCGAGCGAGCGTCTTTCGCAGGTCACGGTAAGCCAGATCTCAGAGCCCGGAGGCACACCCGTCGCGGAGGGCGCGAAGGTGGGGTTGAGCGCCGCCGACTGTGCCGCTGTCGATTTCGATGGTACATGCCTAGCCTCCGTGGGCGGTGAGATTCGAAGCGCCGGAACATCGCCGGGCGATGGCGACCCCGCCACCAACGATCCTGACTACCGCATCTTCACCGTGGCCGGCGGTCAAGTGCGCGCCGCCTACGCCGCGACCGGCCCCACCAGTATCGCGGCGGGCGTGGGCGAAACGCTCGAGGCGCGCATCGCTGTCGTGCTGGCCGATGCGACGGGCAACATCTCCTCCGACAGCCTGCTCGGCTCCGGTACGGTCCATCTCCACGGCATGAGCTCGGCCACCGCCGCGGGTCCCACGGCACTCGCTCTCGGTGAAACGGGCTCGGTGCTCTTCAGCGGCATCAAAGATTCGGCCGGCAACACGGTGCCCGACGGCGCCAAGGTCGTGGTGAGTGCTGTGGACTGCGCGACCTTCGACGACACGGACGCCTGCGTGACGTCGGCGGGCGGAACCGTCCTGGACGGCGAAGTCTCGCCAAGTGGTGGCGCTTACAAAGTCTTCACCGTCATCGGCGGAAGCGTCACCGTCACGTACTCGACCGATGGCGCCGCCATCGGTGAGGCGCGCATCCAAATCGCGCCGGCGAGACCTGATGGAACCCCGATCGGAAACCAGAGCCTCATCGGAGGCGTCTGGACGGTAGCGATAACCAACTGATGAGGAACATACGCAGCCCATTCTTAAGAAAAGCCGTCGCGCTCGCGCTCGCCGAAGTCATGGCGATCTCAAGCATGCTCTGGGCGGCGCCCCCAAAGCCGCGCTACGCGGGACCTCCACCGAACCGGACATCCTACGTCCCGGAGGAACCACTGCTCGTCAAGCTCGCGCGCGCCTACGAAGAGATGCGCAAAGCCGCCTCGGCGCTCGAGGGCTTCGAACCGGCGCCCGTCATCGTTCAAGACCCACCGCCGCCCGAGCCCGAACCGGCCCCGCAGCTCATCGCAGCCTTCGCGTTCGGCGCCGACAAGTTCACGCGCCGCGTCGCCAACGAGCCGAGCGTGCGCTACACGAAAATCAAGCAACGTAAGTCTCTCAAGTCACCCAAGTCTCTCAAGTCGCTCAGGTCGATCAAGTCTCTCAAATCTCGAAAATCTCGTAAGTCCAAGCGAAAATCCAAGCGCGGGACTATCCACTACTCGGAGAAACGCGGATACGGATACACGGATCTCGACGGGCTCGACCTGTCCCCGAACAAACGCAAAGTGTTCCGTGGACCCGACAAAATCTACGACCAGTTCATCGGGGCCGAACCGGGAGGCGCCGATATCGTCTTCCGTGCCGACGTGCCAAACGGTACCTACCGGTTCGTGGCCGCGGGAGGCGACGCAAAAAACGGCGACCACCATACGACGTTGCGCGCACGCGACGGCGGAAACGGGTCGTTCGTCACGCTCGTCGAGAACTTTCTGAATCCCGACCTCGCGTTCTGGAACGTCGGCTTCGACGACAAGCACGCCCCCGCCTCGAGCAAGGTCGAGCTAGCCCCCGAAACCGTTTCCCCTCGCCTCACGGTGACCGAAGGCTACATCGAGATCCATCAGATCGCAGGCGTTGGCTTCGTCGCCGGCGGTGACTTGAGCCTGCTCGAGCTCTGGCGCCTGGATGAATCAACCGGACCTCCCCCGACGCCCACGCCACCCGGCGAACGCGCCTTCGCCTTTACCTTCGGCGCCGACACGTTCACGTTGCCCGGTTACACCAAAATCGTCCAAGACGGCCAAAACTTCCTCTATGCGTCGGCGCAAGGGTTCGGCTACAGCGACATCTCCGGCCTCGATACGTCACCGAACAATCGCGGCGTCTTCTCAGGCCTCGCCGAGATCTACGACCAGTTCATCGGCGCCGAGCCCGGCGGCTCGCACATCGTCTTTCGCGTCGACCTCCCGAACGGCTTCTACCGCCTGGTCGCCGCCGGTGGTGACGCGCGCGACACCGATCACAAAACGAGCCTCCACGTGCAGGGCGGTGCGGACGCCGTCCCCCTTGTGCTCGTCGACGGCCACCGCAACGAGCAAAACGAGTTCTTCCAAGTAGGATTCGACGGCCTGGGACCGCCCGAGTTCGACGGCGTCCGCTTCGCTCCTCTGTTGGCCTCTCCCCTTGTCGAGGTGACCGAAGGATTTCTGGAAGTGCATCAGATCGCCGACGATGGTTTCCCCGCAGGAGGCGACTTGTCGGTCCTCGAGATCTGGGCGGTCGACCCGCCGCCCGAGCGTCTCACCGCCGCCTTCGCTTTCGGCGCCGACGGCTACACGCGCTCCTACTACACCAAGATCGTCCAAGACGGCGCCAACTTCCTCTACAGGGTTGAGCAAGGCTTTGGCTACAGCGATGTCTCGGGCCTCGATACCTCACCCAACAATCGCGACGTCCTCACGGAGGACGACGAGCTCTACGACCAGTTCATCGGGGCTGCGCCGGGCGGCTCGCACATCGTCTTTCGCGTCGACGTGCCTCCGGGCGACTACCGCTTCGTCGCCGCCGGCGGTGACATCCGCGACAAGACCCACAAAACGACGATCGAAGTCAGCGACGGCTCCACCACGCCCATCACCCTCGTCGAGAACATCGAGAATCGGGCCAACGAGTTCTACCGCGTCGGCTTCGAGGACAAACACGCACCCTCGGCAACGGACGTCCCATTTCTGCTCGAGGTCGAATCGCCCACCCTCACGGTCACCCAAGGCTTCATCGAGATACACCAACGTGCCGGCGAAGGTTTCGCCGCCGGCGGTGACCTGTCCATCTTTGAGATCTGGCAGGCGAGCATCGCGGTGCCGCCCCCAACCGTCACCATCGAGCTACCCGAAGACGGCGGATTTCACCCCTCGGCGGACGTACCGGTCCGCGTGAGCTTCACGGACGCGGACACCTTGCAGATCCTCATCGACGGCCTCGACCGAAGCTCGGAGCTCGTCGACGGCAACGGCACGCTCGATGTGCTCGACGGCGATCATCGGCTCGAAGCCATCGTCACGAACGCGGCCGGGACGGCGACGGCCACGCGCAGCTTCACCGTCGACACCGAAGCGCCCGTCCTCGAGCTCGACCCTGTTGACGCATACGTCGCCACGACACCACTCACCGTCACCGGAACCCTCCGCGACCGCGACCCGGGCGCCACCGTCGACTGCCCCGCCGCAGCGCTCACTCCGAGCGGCGAGAACGCGTGGAGCTTCACATGCGCATTCCCCTTGAACGAGGGCCCCAACACTATCAACGTCACCGCATCGGATACAGGCGGACGTGAGGTAAGCGCAGGCGCGGCCACAACCCTCGATACGGTCCCGCCGGAGCTCACCATCCTTTCCCCAACGCCCGATTTCTACACCAACGTCCAGACGATTTCGGTCTCGGGTGGGGTCTTCGACGATACCCCCGTCACCGTCGTCGCCAACTCGGTGCCGGCCGACGTCACTGGAACGTCCTTCAGCGCAAACGGTGTTTCTATCCAAGACGGCTCGAATCTGATCTCGATCGTCGCGACCGACGCCGCTGGAAACACTCGTGAGGAATCCCTCACCGTCTTCTTCGACATCGACCCTCCCACGGTAACTCTGAGCTCACCCCCCGACGGCGCCATCACACTCTCGCCCATCACCGTGTCGGGTACGGTCTCCGACCCCGCCGGCGTCGTCCTCGTCAACGTCAACGGCCAGGCCGTGATGGCCGACGCCGGGAGCTTCACGACAACGCTCACGGCCGTCGACGGACCGCTCACGATCGTGGCCAGAGCTCAAGACACCGCGGGGAATGAGGGCGAGGCGCGCGCGAACGTCACCGTCGATTCGACACCCCCGGCCCTCGACATCACCTCTCCCGCTGACGGCACGATCACCGCCCTCAGCCCGATCACTCTCGACGGCTCCGTGAGCGACGCGACGGCCGTTACTCTGACCCTGAACGGAGCGGATGTCGGAGACGCGTTCCCGATCGAAGCAACCCTTGCCGAGGGCGCCAACACGCTGGACGTGGGAGCGACGGACGCCGCCGGCAACCACGCCAGCGCGTCCATAGACGTCGTGCTCGACACGATCGCGCCGAACCTTCAGGTCTTCGGTCCTTCGGAATCCGCCGTTCTCGATCTCCCCGTCATCCTGACGGGGACCGTCAACGATGCGACGGCCGTCGTCGTGAGCGTGAACGGCCAGACGGTATCTCCTACCGGAAGCGCCTGGCAGCTCGAGCTTGACTTTCTCCCCGAGCAAGCCCACGCGCTCGAGATCGTCGCGACCGATGCCGCAGGCAACAGCGCTTCGGTGACGCGCAACATCTTCGTCGACTTCACCGCACCAAAGCTCACCATCACGAGCCCGGCCACGAACATCTTGACGAATCAGGCCACCGTCGACATTTCTGGAACCGTGGAAGATTCCACCGCGGTACTCGTGACGGTGAACGGGGTACCGGCATCCGTCTCCCCCGGAATCTTCGTCGCAACCATCGCACTCGTCGACGGCGACAACCCGATCCGCGTCGTCGCGACCGACGAAGGCGGCCGCAGCACCGAAGCGAGCGTCATCGTCACGCAGGACGCGCTCCCACCGGCGCTCGAGCTCAACACACCCGATACCATCTCGGGCATCACGCCTGGCGAGATCACCGCCAACGTGACTGACAACTTGGAGCTCGACTCCGTCGTGATGCGTGTGAACGGCGTCGTCGCGGGCACGTTCGCCAGCCCACCTTTTGCACTCGAGCTCGCCGTTCCGGATGGCGCCCTGCCGGGAGACACCGTGCTCGTCCGCCTCGAGGCCACGGACACGGCGGGCAATACCGCTTCGACGGCCCGCGGCGTCATCGTCATCGAAGACGGCGTCATCGTTGGGCAAGTGCTCTCGGATAGGACGAGCCTCCCCATCGAGGGCGCCACCGTCACCCTTGGCTCGCGTTCGGTCGAGACCGGACCGAACGGCGAGTACTCGATCCCAACCGGCGACGCCGAGGTCGTGCTGTTCGTTCACAAGAACGGCATGACCTCGGCCGAGCGTCGGACTTCCGTACTCTCCGACGTCGGCACCGTGCCCGTCGACGTACGTCTCACGCCGCGCGGAACCGACGTCGTGACACCGCTTTCGGCCCAGGGGCTACCCGCACTTCTCCCGCTCGGCTGGGCACCCAGGGCCGCGTTCCACATCGCGGACGTGCCCGCCACAGCCACGGCCAGCGGAATTCAGGACGCGGAAGTGCACGTGGCGCAGTACAGCTTCTCGCTTCACGAATGGGTCCTTGTCGCATCCGGCCTCATCCCCACCGCCAGAGAGGTCAGCTTCGACGTACCCGAAGCTGGATCCTACGCCTTCCTCGTCGCCGACGAAGAGCTCATCGTTCCCGCTGTCGGCGAGATGCTCGAAGGCGTCGACGTCGCCATCCTCCCCGCGTCTGCCGTCGCCGAGGGCGTGGTCACGCCACCGATTCTGCCTCCCGGAGGCGGCATCGCCAAGGGAGAGTTGACACTCCTCTCTCCGATTCCTCTTCCGTCCGGCACTGTGATCCAAGCCGAGATCACCGAGACGTTCTCTCTAACATCGGGGGAAACCGCTTCGGAGGAAATCCGGTACGAAGACATCGTCCTGTTCCGGAACATTGACGGCGTCCTAGAGGCGACGTTCCCCATCGCGTCTGCGCTGACCGAGGAGCTTCGAACTGCGGCGGTCGTCGCCGGAGAGGTGAACCTCGACATCTTGGCGGGACGTGAGGCGGTGCGAGGTGTTCGCGCGGGCTCACGTGCGGCAACGGTCGAAGAAGGAGATTTTCGTCTCGCCGTCCCGAGCGGCGCACTCCCCGAAGACACCGCCATCGACCTCCAGACTTTCGATACTTTTTCCGACTTCGTCCCAAGCGACCCCGGAGTCGAGCCTCTTGCGGAGCTGTTCGTCGATCTCTCCGGACAAACCCTCGCCCTCGGCGCCGAGCTCTCCGTCGGCGTCGACGGCCTCTCGCCGAGCGACGTCTATGCGCTCGTCCGCGTCACGCATATTCACGGCGTACCGCGTCTCGAGTTCGTCACCTTGGCCGGGCTCCAGGCCGACCGTCTTGTCGCCCCCGGCGTACGCGAGGAAGGCCGCTATCTTTTTTACCGGCTCCTCTCCCCCGTCGGATTCGTCTCTGGCACGACCTCACCCCCGAGCGCCATCGTTGAGACCGCCGGCCTCCCGTTCATCTCACAATCCGACGGAACGGGACAGTACACCGCACTCGCACTGACGGGTCCCGTCACCGTCACCGCCAGCATCCCCAGGACGTCGCTCCTCGCATCCCAAAACGTTGACGTCAACGACGGACAGACCACTGCGCTCGATCTCACGCTCCAGGGCCAAGTCACGAACGCGACGGTAACGCCCGTGGACGGCACGTTGGGCGTGTCCGTCTCCACCCAGATCACCATCACCTCGACGACAGCACTCAACGCCGCGAGCCTCGACGCCGTACGTCTGTTAGATAACGGTGACACCGTGCCCGCGCACCTCGCACTCTCGGGCTCCGGTAAGACCCTCGCTGTCATCCCCGACGAGAACCTGAAATTCGACACCGACTACACACTCGAAGCAATATCCCTCGCCGACATCTTCGGCGGCGCCGTCAGCGTTCCCGAGACGAGCTTCACCACACGAGCGAAAGAAGCGCTATCGATCACCGCAGAAGCGCTCTCACTGTCGCTCCCCGACGACAACGGTATCGTCCAGGTGAGCGCCGACGGCCTTCCCCCTGGAACAACCGTACTCCTCGTCAACGCAGGCAACGGCATCGTCCTCTCCCTCACCGTCGACAACAACGGCAACCTCCAGGGCGAGCTCCCTGCTTCCATCAGCGACCGGATCCTCATCACACTCACCGACCCCGCCGGCTCCAGCGTCAGCTTCGAGAAGAGCAAGTTCGCCGCCCCCGACGGCACCACAGGCATCGGCCCCGGCGGCGGCACTGTCGAAGGCCCCGGAGGCGTCGAGCTCCGCATCCCAGAAGGCGCCCTCGAGCAAGGCGTCACCCTCAAGATCGAATCCTTCGACGAAAACTTCCTGCCTCCAGACCAGAAACCAGACCTCCCCAACGCGAACTTCGGCGCCGGCCTCAAAGTCACCTCCGAGGACATGCCGAAGTTCGAAAAGGAGGTCAAGCTCGCCTTTCCCAAACCCCCCGATGCCCCGGATGGCGCCTTCTACTACGTCTACCGCAAATTCGAGACGAACACCGGCATCGTTCAGTGGGAGACGATCGACCACGCCTTCGTCGAAGACGACAAGGTCGTCACGGCGTCATTTCCTTTTGCAGGCTTCATCAGCGCACTGGCCGTGACCTCGCTCTTTGTCCTCGTCTGGACCCACGACGTGAACGCCCCGAACCTCGCGAGAACCGGAACGGTCACAGGAAGGGTCCTACGCACCGTTTTCCAGCCGCGAAGCACGGCGCCCTCGTTCGTCCCCATCCCCGGAGTCGTCGTTCAGGCGGTTTCCGGTTTTGGAGTAGAGAACGGCACTTTCGCCATCTCCCAGGCCGACGGCACCTACACGTTCTTCGACGAAACCTTCCGCGACGGCATCGTCGAGGTCCAGGCCACCGTCGATGATGTCACCCAGACCTCGACCGCCTTCGCCATCAACGTCACGGATGACGGCGACAGCCAACTCCGCTTCTACCAGAACGTCGCCACCGCCAACCTCACCTTCCCGTCACGAGCACCGGCTCCTCCACCGCCCGCGATCGACGTCGTCATCCTCAAGCGCAACCCCGACGACACCAAGGAGCGCACCGACGGCCTCGTCGTCGAGGACGACCTTCTCACCATCGGATTCGTCACCACGGACTTCGTGCAACGGGCATCGATCAACGGCGAGACGTTCAACGTCCGGCGCGACGACGCCGACGAACGGTTCGACTGGGTCCTCGAGCAAGAATTCACGCCGGGCCGCGCCGGGACATTCTTGATTGAGGTGACCGCACTCTCACCCGACGGTTTCGTGGTCGACGTGGCCGTTACGTTTCGCGCCATCGCCGCCGGAGGCTCCAACAACGATGTGCTCAACAACGAGCCTCCCAGCGTCATTACGCTCAAGACCGTCCCCAAGAACGAGGCGAAGGGTATTCCCGTTTCCATCTTTCCTCAGATCACCTTCACCGAGCCCGTCACCAACATCCCCGGAAACGTAACCCTCGTCGACGCGAACGGCGAAGAAGTCGGACTCACCCTCTCCGGCGTTGGCCCTGATGGACCCATCGCCCCGATCGACAGCGCCGGCGCCAAAGTGAGTTCTCTCACGCTGATTCCCATCACCGGGCTCAAATTCGGTGAGCGGTACACGCTGAATCTCTCGAGCGCCATCGAAGATCTCGACACCGACGTCGACGGCAACCCCGCCCCCAAGTCCCTCGTCCCCTTCACCACGAGCTTCACGACCTTCGGTCCCGAATCCCTCGGTGGCACCGAGGAGAGGTTCGGCTCCGCCGGCATCGCTGTTCTCGGCGACCGTGCCTATCTCGTCGAGAACAACTTCTACTTCGGAACCCTCCGCGTCTTCGACGTCACCGACCCCGTCAATCCATTCGAATTCCCAGAAGCGCAAGCAAGCGTCGACGGCCGCCCCGTCGACATCGTCGGCGAGGACCAAATCATCGCCATCGCCACCGGCCCCGCCAGCAGGTCGCGGCCCTCCAATCTCTACTTTTTTGATGTCTCTTCCGAGCGCGAGAGCCGGTGGATCGGTGCCGCCACCGTGGCTGCGAGCGCCGCCGACGGGTTCGTCTCCCGAATCCGCCTCCTCGACGGCGTCGCGTACGCTCTGACCGGCCGCAAGGGTGTCCAAGTCATCGACGTCACCCAAGCGACGGACCTATTCCAAGACACCATCGGAGCTCCGTTTTCGTCCGAGTACTTCTCCGTCCTCCGGCGTCTGAACACCGCCGGCCAAGGATTCGGACAAGAGGCCGTCAGCCAAGCCATCCCTCTCACGAAGGACGCAACCCGCGATTTCTTCCAGACCGACCTCGCGACCGCCCGCATCGGGATAGAAGTCTGGGCCGGAACCACCGGCGAGGCGCCGCTCTACCTCGTCAACCCAGTCACCCGCGCCACGACGGGTTCCGTCCCCGTGGAAACAATCGGGGAACCCGCATCCATTATGACGATTGGCGCCGCCATCGAGATGGGCCAGGTCGGCGGCCGCGATGTTGCCCTCATCGCTGGCTGGGGAAGTGTCGGCGGCGAGCCGCCAGCCTGGGCCTTCGCCGTGGTCGATATCTCCACGCCTAGCGCGCCAACAACGCTCGACATCATCGCCCTGCCTCTGGACACCGCACCAACCGACATCCTGCTCACCGGAAACACCGCAATCGTAGCGAGTGAGAACCAAGCAGCACTCGTGAACGTGGCGAATCCGGAGAAACCGGTCTTTGCGGGCACCATTGAGATGATCGGTGGCGTGCTAGCGCTGTCCGAGACTGGGCTTCTTCTTTCCACGGGGCGGAGCGCATTCGGTGGCGACACGGACAACGGTGGAGTCCGGACAGCCTTGCTCGCAACGACCGCGATCGTCGAGCGCACGATGCCGCGACGGATCGTCGTGGATCTTACCGGGAGGACAGCAGAGCCCCTCGGCGTCGACTACGCGTTACTTCCAACAGGGGCAGAGGCCGATTCGGCTGAGCTTCAGCTACTGTCAGGCACATCAGTCCTTCAAAGCTTTCCGGTGGCTCTATCGGATGGACGAGGTTCCTCCACGATTCCGCTCGGGACGCGCTTGCCACCGGGCTCCACACTGAGACTCGTCGTCAACCGGGAAACGCCAAACGAGATCGCTGGGCCACGACGGCGTGTTAGCCAGGCCGACATGCTCATCGTCCCGAACGACATTCTCCAGCTGAGTATCGATGAGCCCGAGCTTCAGATTGTGGCCTACAGCGACGCTCACCTTGGACGTTCATTGGAGTCCCTGGCCCCGACGCCGACCGCGCTCCAGTGGGAGGTGCTCGGCGAGGGCGGTGGCGTCACCCCACAGACCTCGGTCAGCACGAGCGGGATTTTCGAAACGCTCTTTCGTGCTCCACCGACCGCTGGACGAAGTTTCCGGATCCAAGTACGACTGCCTGGCAGTGGCCCTATCGCCATCAGCGAGGAAATCCAAATCCTCGTGGGAAGAGCGGCCGGCCTCGAGCTCACTCCCAGCAGGACAGCACTGCCCGCGGATGAGGCGAGCCAAGTCACCTTGACGCTCAGCGCGGCCGACTCAGCGGGCAATCCCGTGGAGGATGGCACACCCGTTTCCTGGGTGCTTAGCGGCCCAGGTCGACTCCAAGCACGGATTTCGGAAACAACGAGCGGCTCGACTTCGATGAACTATGTCGCGGGACACGAAGCCGGAGAGGCCGTAGTGACCGCCAGCGTCGACGACGCCGTCATCTCTACGACCCTTACGCTCGCACCGATCGAAATTACTGTCACGCCGGCCCAAGCCTCGGTACCCGCGAACGCAGAAACGGCGGTACCCATCACCATAAGCGCGACAAGCGCCGCCGGTCCGCCCTCAGACGACGCCGAGCTCGTCGTCCAGGGAACACTCGGTCTCATCACGAGCCCTGCGAGCCTGACGTCCGGCAAGGCTGTGGCCACATTCCGTCCCATCGGGGTGCCAGGCCGCGCCGCCGTCTGGGCGTCTGTAGCCTCCCAGCGGACGGTAAGCACCATCGAGTTGACCGCACCTACCGGCACGCTCGTGGCTTTCCCGGAACGCCCAGGCTTCGTGGGCAACCGGACAGAGGGTGGTGCTGTTACGTTCGAGGATCTTACAGGCGCGCTGCGAACGGCCAGCTATTCCACTTCCACGAATCTCCAGATTCAAGGCGCGCCGGGTGAAACCGTAGACTTGAGGCTCGGCGGTACAACCAGGCCTAACGTGGAGCCCGTCGCCTGGTACCCCATGGACAGCCTGGAGAACGGTAGCGTTTTCGATGAGTACGGAGACCATAGCGCAACCGTCTCACCCACCGGTGTCGAACTCGACCTTCTGAATGGCGCAACCGGAGCGGGCAGCTTCCGGTTTGACGGCTCCGGGCAAGTAATCGTCCCCGACGATGCAGCCTTGAATCCCTTGGAGGGGGTTGGATTCGGACTTCAGTTCCAGATCAGCTCTCTTCAGAGCGCAACCCTACTTGCCAAGGGAACCTCCTATGGCCTTGGCATCGCTCCGGAAGGCGCCGGGGTACGCGTACGCGCGTTTGTCACCACGAATACCGGAAGTCATGCATTGGTCTCCGACGTCCTCGGCCTGAACGAGTGGCACTCGGTCTCGGCCATGTTCGAAAACGGAATCCTTTCGCTGAATGTGGATGGTCATGAACAACGCACTGCCGCCAGTGGCAGTCTCATACCGGCAACCGGGCCTGTCCGACTCGGAACCGGCTTCGCCGGAAATCTCGACGACGTACGACTGTTCGACTTGTCAGGACCCAAGCTCGTAGCCTTTGAGGGTGGTCGCCAGACAACGAGCGTTGTCCTCGGCCTTGACGGACGTGCTTCCGTTCCGCTGTTATCGCTCGGCAATCTGCGCTCCACGAGTCCGAACGGTTGGGGCACGGAAGTCAAATACAAGATTCGAGACAGCGCCATTGACGAGGAAAGCTCCATCATTTGGGTCTGGACGGTCGAGCTCTTTATCAGCGTCCTTCAGATGGGAGAAGGCGCCGTCCTCGGAGAGCCGGAAAGCGCGGAGGCCTTCGTCGGCGACATCATCGTTTCGTTCTTCATCGTCGGAGACGTACGAGACCTCATCATTGCTCTCTATCGAATTGCCAAGGGCACCGAGACCACCTTCGATTACTTTGTCTTGGCACTCGCCCTCATCGGTATTGCCACCACGGTAACCATCGTCGGCGACGTTGTCGTATCCTCGCTCAAGAACGCGGTAAAGCTACTCCGGACTCTTCCGAATCGTGTCCAGAAACTGTTTGGTGAATACTTTCTTGAAGTTCTGAGAGAGTTCGTTAGGGGTCGCGGTCGGCAAGCCCTCAACGAGTTCGTCACTTTCTTCCGAGCCATTCTCAAACCTGGCGTCTTCGACTCTTTAAGGAAAATTGCAAAGGGTCTAGACAATGTTGGCCGTGTGCGTCAATTGATTCGGCTGGCCAGCAGGGCGGACGACGCGGCGGCCTTCATCCGCTCCCTCGGTAAAGCCGAAGGCATTCTGGTAAAGAAGTTTGGAGACGACGCCGGCAGGCATGTCGCCAACCTCATCGACATACTCGGCCATCATGGAGATGAAGTTGCCAAACTCGGAAAAACCGCGAAAACCTGGGGCGACGATGCTATCCAGGGAACGGCACACTTCCTGTCTGTCACCGCCGGTGTGGCAGGCGATGCTAAGAAAATTCTGACCACGTTTGCGAAACAGTTCCCCGCAAACCCCAAAGCGGGCGAGGAATGGTTTCGTAGCATCAACAAGATCATCAACCGATTCACAGATGTATCTACGTCGGGACTAAAGCAATTCCTGACCAAACCCGCGCGGAACGCGCTCGACGTCCGCGGATCCTACGGAGTGCTCCGCCTCGTCGCCGAGGCCCC
>SMYC01000316.1 GCA_004356105.1 Acidobacteriota bacterium
CGATCCGGGCCGCTCCCGGACGTACCATCCGCGAGCACCTGCTGTCTTACTCGGCCGTTCTCGGAAGGTGGTTCCGCACACCGGGCACGGAAGACACCGACGACCCTCTGGGGAGCCCCCAGACAGTCGAAGGGTCACGTGAGTGCCTCGGCTGTCACGCGACCACGATCGCATGGAAAGACAATGTCTTCGACGCGTCGCAGTCCGAGCTCGGGATTCAATGCGAGCGATGCCACGGTCCCGGAAGCGCGCATATCGACGCTGTCGCAGGCGGTTCACCGGGAGCAACCAAGATCTTCAACCCCAGCGTTCTCACAAGACACGGACAGGTACGTTTTTGCGCGCAGTGCCACCGCCAACCCATCGACATCGAGCCGCTCGAAGTGCTTGGGCACGACAAAAAGCTCGCGCGTCACGCGGGGGCGGGACTAATGATGAGCGCATGTTTTCGCTCGTCGCCGCGCGATCGTACGCTGACCTGCACCGACTGCCACAGTCCGCATAGGAACACCACTGCCGCCGATCACGTCCAATATCGTGAAATGTGCTTGCGTTGCCACACCGAGCCCGGTCCCGCGCACGAGTACGAGCGGGTCACGCCGTCTTCGGACTGCATCGGCTGCCACATGCCGAAAGAGTCGGAGGGTTTCTACGGCATGACGTTCACCGATCATTGGATTCGGGTGCCGGGTGGCGCCTCGCGTCAACGTGACGACCTGAACTACCTCGAGCTTCTCTACCGCAACGAGTGGGAGATCGACGGGATCGGCGAAGAAAGGCGCTCTCGCCTCGCACTCGGGCTCGCGGAAATCTTCTTCGGGCTCGAGCAGCGCGAGGACGCATTCCAGTGGGTACGCGAAAGCTTGAGCCACGCCCCCGAAACGCAGCATCGACTCAAAGCAGCCGCGATGTTCCGGGAGGGCGGCGAGCTCGACCAAGCAGAAGCCGTTCTGCACGAAGCCATTCGCCTCGAGGCCGATCTGTTGCGCGCCCATTTCGATCTCGGAGAGATCGCCGCGGAGCGCGGTGCGTACGAAGAAGCGACGGCCCACTACGAGCGGGCCCTTGCCATCAGAAACGATTTCGCCGAAGGCCATACTGCTTTGGGAGCCGCGCTGCGGCACCAGCATCGTTTGACGGAAGCGCTCGAGCATTATCGCGCGGCCCTCAACCTGGCACCGGAAAACTCGCCTGATGACTGGATGGTGCTCGACGGCCTCGCCTGGGTCCTCGCGACACACCCCGAGCCCGCGTTGAGAGATCCCGAGGAGGCTTTGCGACTCGCCGAGCGAGCGGCGACGGTTACCGGCTACAACAACCCAATCGTGCTCGATACGCTCGGTGCCGCCTATGCTGCGACAGGAGACCTAGTGACGGCACGAAACGCCGTCCAGCGAGCGATCGAGATCGCGGAAAAAGCTGGAGTCAGCGAGCTGGTCGCGGTTTTCCGCGAACGGCTCGCGGTCTACGAGAGCGGAGCGGCCTTCGTGGCACCGCCCCCGCGCTAGAGGAGTCCCGTCAGCTCGAGACGAGATCCCAGTAGTTCTCTTTACAGTATTCTTCGAGCTGCTTCGCAAGGTGCGACGCCGCGCCCTTCATGCTGCCGCCGCGCTCGCGCTCGTCGGCACCCGTGAACAGCTTCTGAGCGCCACTAGGTAGGGTGACCCGGGTCTGGATGCGATGCCGTTCGGTAATCCAATTGTTGTCGTAGTAGTTCTTCCCGGTGCCCCTGTCGTTGACCCGCATGTCGAGCTCCCGGCGGTGCTGCTCGTGAACGGCGTGCGTCAGGACCTCGACGAGCATGTCCGCGCTTTCCCGGTCGTCGACGACCTTGAGCCACTTCTTCTTTTTGGCGATGCGTTTCGCCACTTCTTTGGTCACCTTGGGCATGTCAACTTCGTCGTTGGCCAGCCCTTCCGTAAAAACGTAAACCATGAATGGTTGGTCCGGTTTCTTGGGTGGCTTCCGTTGCTCCTGGGCGAAGCTAGTGGCCCCGAAATAAGCCACCCCACAAACAATAGCGATTAGGACTCGTCGATGCATCGAGTGCCTCCTTTTCCGTGTCGGCGGAGATTCGGCTATTCGCCGGGCAGTCCAGCCAGTCTGGCCTGTACTCCTTTTTGATCGGGCTTCAGTTCGAGTGAGCGCTCATAGAGACCTTTCGCTTTGTTGATCTCTCCGAGACGCTCGTAGCAATCCCCAAGCGCATTCAGCGCCGTCGTATCGGGAGCCCGGATCGCCGCGGAGCGCTCAAGGTAATCTTTCGCGCGAGCATAGTCTTCTTTGATGTAATAGGCAAAAGCCATTCCTTCGACAACTTCGTACTCGTTCGGAAAGGAGTCCTCGAGAGGCGTGAGCAACTCGAGCGCGCGATCCGCATCGCGGTCGAAGAGGACAATCCCGGCCAGCCGCCACTTCGCCATCGGCAGGTTGGGATTGTCGGCGGCCACCGCTTTCTCATACTGCGCCCTGGCTTCTTGGGTGCGTCCGGACGACATGAGCTCACTGCCAATCGTCATATCGAGCAATCCGGCCACTTCCGTGTTGAAGCTGTGACGATAAATGAACGCCGGGCGAGGCACTTCATTTCTCGGGCTGACGGTCAGGGGAGTGAGTTTCGACGCGAGGACTGTCCCGTCGGAGCCGACGAGCTGCGCCCGCATCGTGTAAAAACCGCTATCGAGACCCAGGAGCGAGACTTGCTTCACGACCGCGCCGTCCCTCGCGGCGACGCGCTCCTCCTCAATCACGTTCTGCTCGGCACCCAAGATCTGGAAAACAACCTCCTGCCCTGGCTCGCCCCCGATTACTTGGACGAAAGCGCGCACGTTGGAGGCGACCGAGAACGTGTTCCCTACGGAGGGATAGACTTCCACTGAGCCGACTTGATACGCGCGGTGTGTCGCCGGGCCGGTGAGATCATTTTCGCCGCCATATCCGAGCACGATATCGCTGAGGGCAGGCTTGCCTTCCTCGATGGCCGGAACGTGAAGGTCGAACTCCGCCGCCGTGTAGTCCTTCGTCGCTCGATTTTTCAACACGATGCTGATTTTGTAGTCGCCAGGGATCAACGGAAAATTGTCGCGGTAAGCGAGCGGATAGTGACTCGCCCGTTTGAACTGGGCCGCACTCATCTGCAGAAGGGGCTGGTTCAAATTGTACGCGACGATCCGGCCTTCGAGGTCGCGTGCTTCGAAATCGACATCGAGCGTCGTATAGTGCCGCGTCCTGCGCTCGTCCACCTCGAAAGTGAAGTTGGCCGGGTCGATATCGAAGGAGAAATGGATGAACGGGATGTTGTCAGGCCCATAGAGCACCGCGTAGCCACTACGGCTGGTAAAATATTTGAACGAATAGTCCGCGCTGACCATATGGCCGAACTGCTTGTAGCCCTCGAGGTCTCGTGTATCGACCCTTTTCGTAGGTGACATTTCGATGTCCGCGAACGTGCGCTGCGCGCCAAGGGACGGACGAACGTTGAGCTCGAGAGGGTCGATCTGGGCGCGCCCGGAGAAAATGTCGAAGCCCGTGTTCTCCGTCAAATCCACCGTCAGCACCGCACGAGCGAGGTCGAGCGAGAGCCTCGAAATGACTTCCAAGCCCTGGTGCTGATTCACTTGAAAGTTCTGGCTCACGTAGCCGCCACGCAGGATGGCCTGAGGCCCATCGTTGAACGGGTTGTAGAGCTGGAACTCCCCGATGTCGTTATCCTTGTAGAACATCAGATTGAAGCGCGGCGGGAGCCCGTCATCGGGATCGCCTCTATAGATCCAAAGCTCTGTTTCCACGACTTCGTTGTAACCGACATAGGCCTGGATCTCCGCGGGCTCACCGAGGATGATGTAATACCTGCCGCGATCGGTTTTCCAGCCGGGGCGCGGAGAATCGCGATTAAGGACGGTGAGCGCGTGTTCGAGGCGCCGGTAGTGCTCAACCTGAAACTCGTTCTCGAGCGTGGCGGGATCGGGATCGCGGCGCGCCCAAAAAGCTTCGATGAAGCGCGTGCGCTCTTCACGTGTCTCGAGCCCGAGAAAAATATCCCTCTCGATGTCGGTGATGATGTACACGACCTCCATCTCGAACCACTCACGATAGTCGTCAGCGACTTTGTCGAGGCGGTCATCCGCTAAAGCGGCAGCGGCGACGAGCAGAATGGGCAGCGTTTTGAGAATCCAGTTGGCCATGATCTTGTAGATTAGCGGGTTCAGTCGCGCCACGCAACACCGTGCTGGCTCTCTACCGAGCTCTAACTATCCCTCCACGGGCGATTACCCGCAAGACGTAACCAACTGATTACAAATAGATTACGCCGGTCCGAATCCGTGCTCACTTCGCAAGCGCGCGCAGACTTTTGTCACTTACGCTCCTGAAGCCCGATCTCGACACGCTCGCGGACCGCGTCAGGAACCGTCTGTCCGAGGTCACGAGCCCGCTCGAGATGGGAAAGCGCGTCAGCATATTCTCCCGTCACGGCCAGGGCCGCGCCGAGCTGTAAGTGAACGACACCGAGCTCCGGCTCGACCTGAAGCACCTTGCGGTAGTGAGCGGCCGCTTCACGGTAGCGCTTCAGCCGGAACATGAACTCTGCCAGCGAGCGGCGCGCGGACACGTTGTCGGATTCGAGCTCGAGCGCGTGGTCGTAATGCGTCATGGCTTTGTCGGTATGACCCTGAAAAGCCAACACGCTCGCTAAGCTCACGAGCGTGGGGACATGATCGCTGCGTCTCACCAACGATTCCTGGAAGTGGCTCACCGCTTTGTCGTACGCGCCTTCCCGGCCGAGCACGGCTGCAAGGCCAGCGTGTCCCGCTGCGTCATCGCCCTTGATCGCGAGCGCTGCCCTGTAATGTACCTTCGCCTCGGGATTCTTGTCCTGTTGCAGCAAGATGTCACCCAGGCGCACTCTCATCGCAGCATCGTCGGGTCTGAGCGCCACCAGGTGACGATAAATGGACTCCGCCTGCTTCAGGTCTCCCGCTTCCGCGAAATCTTCGGCGTGTCCCAACTGGGCGGTCGAGGACACGGATTCCCGCAACATTTGGATATGAAGGGGATCGGCAATCGGAATGGACGCGGCTGAGCTCATCACCCGTGCGGCGGCTTCGATGGCCCTATCGTTCTCGCCCAAACGCCGGTAGAGTCTCGCGAGAGCCGCGTAGATCGATCCCGCGTCCGGGCTCAGCTCGGATGCTCGCTCCAAGTGAGCGCGGGCTTTCTCGAGGTCGCCTTCGCCCATCGTCAATCGGCCGAGCGCGAGCTCCGCCGAGGAATCCCTCGGATCGAGCTCCAACGCACGAGTGTAGAGCGCCTTCGCCTCATCCATGGCGTCACTTTCTTCGAAGAGCTCGGCGCGCAGCACGAGAAGCGCCGGGTAGTCCGAGCGCACTTCGAGCGCGCGCGCGCTTTCCTCCATGGCGGCGGCGCGATCGAAATCGAGCAACGCATGCACCAAAAGGTAGTGCCAGCGAAAATCCGAGGGATCGAGCTCGAGAGCCTTCTGATAGCAAAGGGCCGCCTCCCGCTCGAGGCCATGCGCGTGGAACACGACGCCGAGATCACCCCAGGCCTCGTGAGAGCTCGGCGCGTTTTCAACGCTCTCGCGGAAATTTTGAATCTTATGAGCTACGTCGGGCTCCAACTGCGACCGATCCACGTCAGGAACCTCGGGCGCCTGCGGCGTAGCAAAGCGTATGACCGCCACGATGGCGAGTCCGACGACAACCAGCCCGGCGATTCTCGGAGCGTTTCTGGAGGTCGACCGCTCAGGCTGTTTGCGCTGGCTCCGCTTCATGGTCTCATATTGTCTTAGGCGTCTGGTCGAGCTGTCAACAAGGCACCAGGTTGACAGGACCAAGCGGGCGCAGGAAAATGCGAGGGTATTTTCCATGGCCTCTTGCGCGACGCAAGTGGCTGCAGTGCAAAGGCTTCGATGAAACAACGACTAGCGCTCCTCGTTTGTGCCAGCTACCTCTCAACCCCCGCGATTCCCAATGCCGACGCACAGGACCGCGCCTTTTTCACCGAAGTGACCGAAGAGGTCGGGCTCGACTTCGAGCAAGATCCGGGCACGGAGGGATATTACTGGGCTCCCGAGGTCATGGGCTCGGGAGGCGCTTTCTTCGATTTCGACGGCGATGGAGATCTCGACATCTACCTGCTCCAGGGCGGCCCGCTCCCCGAATCCAAGAGCACGAAGCGCCTTCCCAACAAGCTGTTTCGCCAAAACGACGACGGGTCTTTCGAAGACGTAACCGAAAGCTCGGGTTTGGGCAACACGGGCTACGGGACGGGTGTGGCCATCGGGGACGTCAACAACGATGGCCTCGTCGACGTCTATGTCGGGAACTACGGACCCGACGCCCTCTACCGCAATAAAGGCAACGGTACCTTCGAGGACGTCACCATGGCGTCGGGTATCGCAGACAATGCATGGACGGCCTCCGTCACATTTTGCGACTACGATGCCGACGGTTTCCTGGATCTCTACGTCTCGCGTTACGTCAAACACGACGCCACCAAGAAGTGCATCAGCCGTTCCGGCGCCCGGGACTATTGCAGCGCACAGAGCTTCGACTACGAGGGGGACACTCTCTATCGCAACGATGGTGACGGGACGTTCACGGACGTTTCCACGAAAACCGGCATCGCCACCGTCGAAGCCCCTGGGCTCGGAGTTCTTTGCCAGGATCTTACTGGCGATGGGTTGTTGGATTTCTACGTCGCCAATGACGGTGAAGCCAATCAGCTTTGGGAGAATGCCGGCGATGGAACGTTCAGAGACCAAGCAATCATCATGGGCGCGGCTCTCAACGCGTTTGGCCGTCCCGAGGCGAGCATGGGCGTCGCGGTCGGCGACGTGGATGGCGACGGCGATTTCGACCTGTTCATGACGCATTTGATCAACCAAACCAATACGCTCTATCTGAACGACGGCACTTGGGGCTTCGAGGACGTAACCTCTGCGCGCGGACTGGGAGCGTCGAGTCTGGAATATACGGGGTTCGGAACGGCTTTCGTGGACCTCGATTTGGACGGAGATTTGGACCTCGCCGTCGTGAACGGCCGCGTGGATCAGAATCCGCCGAACCCCGACGCAAAGCTCAGTGACTATTGGAACCTTTACGCGGAGCCTAATTTTCTTCTGGAAAATGATGGCAGCGGAAAATTCACCGAAGTTAGTGAAAAAGGTGGCCGGTTCACCTCCCTCGTCGAGGTCAGCCGAGGTCTCGTCCTCGGTGACATCGATCGTGATGGAGACTTCGACTTCCTCGTGACGAACCTCGCGGGACGGGCCCGTTTGTTTCGCAACGACGCTCCGAGGAAGGGCCGATACTTGATGGTGCGCGCCTACGATCCCGCTCTCAAGCGCGATGCGCACGGCGCCGTTGTCACGGTGAGCGCTTCAGGCAAGACCTATGTACGCATCGCCGATTCCGGCTATAGCTATCTGTCCGCCAACGAGCCGAGGGCGCATTTCGGAATTCCGGGCACGAGCCGCGCAGATTCGATTCGCGTGCGCTGGCCCGACGGATCGGAAGAAGTTTTTCCCGGCGTCGAGCTGGACCAAGCCGTGACGCTCGAAAAGGGCAAAGGCCGCAAAGTTGCCAAGCCCGGAAACTGAATGGCGTATTTTTCTCGCGAGAAGACACTGCCCTTCTTTCTGAGCTGTGTTTTCTTGCTCTTTCTCGAGGCCATGCCGCTTCGAGCGCAACCGAGTGACGGGCATGCGCGCATGCTCGAATTGCTGCGACAGATCATCGAGCATACTCCGAACGATAGCCTTTATCTTGGTGATGGGGAAGCCCGGGCGATGAGGGCTCGCGTCGAAGCGCTCGGGCCGGATGCTCCCGACTACGTTCAGTTCGAGGCGTATTTGAAGCTCGGTGAGGCGGAACAACATGTTGGTCGGGAACAGGCGGCCATCGACTACCTCGAGCGCGCTTACGCCCTGCTGCCGCAGCTCGAGAACGACTTGGCTCCAAATTGGATTGGGCGGCTGAAGTTCGCGCTCGGCGTGGCTCATTTTCGTTTCGGGGAGACTCAGAACTGCGCGCTGAACCACGCTCCAGAAAACTGCATTCTCCCGATTCGCGGCAGCGGCATACACGTCCTCGAGGAGCCATCCGAACGAGCGATCGAGTTTTTCACCGAAGTCTTACAGCACGACCCGCCCGGCTCGAAAGCGTATCTCACCGCGCAGTGGCTCTTGAACATCGCGTACATGACTCTTGGCCGCTACCCGGACGATGTACCCCATGAATACCTCTTTCCGCCGGATGTCTTCAGCTCCGACGAGCCTTTCCCTCGGTTCAAAAACATCGCGCACGAAGCAGGCATAGCAACCTTTTCCCTTTCCGGCGGCGTCGTTGTCGAGGACTTCGACGAGGACGGTTTCCTCGACCTGCTCGTCTCTTCCTACGACCCTTCGGAGCAACTCCGGTTGTTTCAGAACAACGAGGACAAGACGTTTACCGACGTAACGCTAAACGCTGGGATAACAGGTATTTACGGCGGCCTCAATATGGTGCAAGCCGACTACGACAACGACGGCGACATGGACGTTCTTGTCTTGCGCGGCGCGTGGCTCGGCCGAGGCGGGCAACATCCGAACTCGCTCCTCCGGAACAACGGCGATGGCACGTTCACCGACGTAACTTTCGAAGCGGGGCTCGGGGAAGTGCACTTGCCGACACAGACGGCATCATGGGCCGACTTCGACAACGACGGTGACGTGGACCTCTATATCGGGAACGAGACTAACCGCGGGCTCGCCGGTTTGTGTCAGTTATTCGAGAACCTCGGCAACGGTCGGTTCGCCGACGTCGCGCCCAGTGCGGGAGTAACCAACGGAAAGTTCACGAAAGCGGTTATCTGGGGTGACTATGACGGCGATCGCTACCCGGATTTGTTCGTGTCCAACGTCGATGGCGACAACCGCCTCTATCACAACAACCGCGACGGAACTTTCGACGACTTGGCGCTATCCCTCGGCGTAACCGGACCGAGCACGAGCTTTCCCGCGTGGTTTTGGGACTACGACAATGACGGCGTGTTGGATCTCTACGTGACCGGCTACGATGCGCTCGTGGATGACGTAGCGCGATCCTATCTCGGGGAGCCTTTCGCCGCGGAGCTGGCTCGTCTCTATCGCGGTGATGGCAAGGGTGGTTTCGTGGACATGACCTCCGCCACCGGGTTGACGCGGCCGAGCGCTCCCATGGGAGCCAACTTCGGTGACTTGAACGGCGATGGCTTCCTGGACTTCTATTTGGGAACCGGCTACACCGCGTATTTCGCGTTGATGCCCAACCTGATGTACCTCAACCTGGAAGGAAAGCGCTTTGCCGACGTCACGACCGCAGGTGGCTTCGGTCACCTACAGAAAGGGCACGGCATCGCCTTCGTCGACTTCGACAATGACGGCGATCAGGACGTCTTCGAGCAAATGGGGGGTGCACTGCCCGGCGACAAGTACTTCGACGTTCTCTACGAGAACCCCGGGTTCTCTAACCACTATCTCGCCGTCGAGCTCTTCGGCAGAGAGACGAACCGCGCGGCGATCGGTGTTCGCATCCGCGTGGACGTCGCCACCTCGAACGGGGGCCGCTCCATCTACAAGCACGTGAATAGCGGGGGCAGCTTCGGGGCCAACTCGATCCGCCGACAGCTCATCGGACTCGGGAACGCCGAGCGTATCGAACGGCTTACGATTTACTGGCCCACGACGGATCGTACACAGACCTTCGAAAACGTGCCGCTCGACCGAACGATCCAGATCGTGGAAAACCTCGATAGCCTATGGCTTCTTCCGTAGACGCGAACGAAGCTCACTCGAAGACGAACCACGCACCGGATTCGAGTATCACCAGCCTTCGGTCGAGTGGCACGTCGCGTAGTGTTTGACGGCGATCCGTCTTCGGCCAATAGATCTCGACCGCGATGATCTCTTCGGCTTTTCCGAGCCCGATCGTTTGCTCGAGCGGGTTAGCGCCGAAACTGCCACCGCTATTGACGTGCCGGTAGACACTTCTGATGTTACCTGCTTCACGAATCTCTACGCGGATGCGGGAACCGATCGCGGAGCGGTTCGTCTCTCGCCCAATGAGCCGGATCGCGAGCCAATGATTGCCGAAACCAGGGTTCTCATACAAAACGTCTTCGAAGCTATCCCCGGCAAGTGCGCCGCCCATTTGCTCGAAAACGTCCTGGTCACCATCCCCGTCGAAATCGACGAACGCGATGCCGTGACCTTTCTGTAAATGACCGAAACCACCAATGCTGGTGACGTCGAGGAAGCGCTCGCCGTCCCGGTTGAGGTACATGACGTTGGGCATCAACTCCTCGTAGTCGGGGTAGCCGGTCCCAAGGTAGAAGTCGAGGTAACCGTCATTGTCGAGGTCACCGAAGTTGGCGCCCATGGGAGCCGTCGGGCGGGTAAGCCCGGTCTTCGTCGCCACATTGTCGAAACCGCCACGCCCATCGCCTCGATAGAGCGCGGCCATCTCGATGTCGAGCGGTAGATTCAGATAGGATGCTGCGATGTGGGTAATGTCGGCGCTATACGCCGAAACGAAGAGGTCCAAATGACCGTCATTGTCGAAATCCCAAAACCACGCCGGGAAGCTCGCGCGCGGATCGGTGACGCCGAGCTCGGCCGCTTTGTCGGTGAACGTCCCATCGCCGTTGTTCTGGTAGAGACGATTGGCGCCGCGGAGGTTCGAGACAAATAGGTCCGGCCAGCGATCGGCGTTGTAGTCACCCCAGGTCACCGCTTTGGTAAAGCGGAGATTCGTGACCGCGGCTCGCGCAGCTACGTTCTCAAAAGTACCGTCCCCGTTATTGTGAAAAAGTTGAGCAGGCGCTCGCAGTGCCTTCGTCGTCTCGTTGCCGATGTAGAGATCGAGATGGCCGTCGAGGTCATAGTCGGCCCAGGCAGCCGTCTGTGTCGGATAGTGAAGCTCTCCCACGCCCGTCTCGAAGGTCACATGAGAGTGTGCCATCACCGTTGTTCCGAAGGAGCGAGTTCGGATGCCGCCCCGCATCCCCGAGCCACGCGCCACGCAGCACGAGAACGTCTACGTCACCATCGTTGTCGTAATCGCCCTGAACCATGTTCAGACCGCCGGTAAGCCCGAGAAGACCAGCCTGTTCGGTTCGCTCGTCAAACCCCCGTGAGCGCCGTTTGAGGAACAAGCGAAGCTGGCTCGAGGGGTGATAGCTCGAGACCAAGAGGTCGATTTGGTTATCGCCGTCGAAATCATCTGCGACCACGCTTCCGGAAAGCGTGAAGCTCGAAAGGCCGAGCTCCTGGGAAACGTTCGTGAACGTCGGAACGAAGGCGTCGGACGCGAACGCCGCTGTGGCGGGATCAAGTAGGGCTCGGGCATACCGTCCGGATATTTGCCGAGCGTCATGTAGGCGATATTGAGGAGCCAACGAGCCGCTAGGTGGAGCGGGGACGTCTCCGGAGCTCCCGCGAGCACCTCGACAACATCTCGCTCGCCTTCGTCGAACCCTCGCGGCGGCTATGCTGCGCGCCGTCCGATATCGGTAAGATACACCTGTCGGGTGAGGACCCATGGGCGCAGTTCTCGGTCTCACCCCGGCGCAGGTAGGCGACGCCTAGACGGTAGATCACGTGAAGCTTCCACTCGCCGCGCGCCAAATCGCCGCCAGCTTTGTCCATGAGCTCATACGCCGCGGTCAGATGGGCGATGGCCTCGCGCTCCCGACCCAGCCGAAGCTCCGCTTCTCCCAGTTGATACCGAAGCTCCAACTCGAAAATTGGCTCCGTCGCCGGGTCGAGGTGCGCTAGGCGGGCCCGGAGACGCCTCACCTCCCTGTCGGACAAGTCACCGTGCTCGTACGGAGTACGGGCTTCGACTTCGCGAAGAAGCTCCAACATATTTCGGTGTCCCGCAGAGGTCGATTGGGGCTCCGCAATACCTGCGCGGAACCCGAACGCCAGCGCCAACAACAACGTGACGTGGGTGGCATGAAGCGCTGGCATGGTGTTTTCGCGGTGCTCTTCCGCAAGTATACTTGCGCCGCTCACCAAAAAAAAGGGCGGGCCGTGATGGCCCGCCCTCGATTCAAGAGAATCTTTTAGAACAGGTACTTGAACATGATCTGGAGCACCCGAGGGTAACCACCCTGGCCGGTAATCACACCAAAGTTGCTTACGCCAACGCTCGAGCGCGGTCCGTTCCAGTTCGGCTGGTTGAAGAAGTTGACGAACTCGATGCGGATACTGAAGTTCTGGTTGCCTCCAACGCGCGTCATCTTCTCGAACGACAAGTCCCAGTTGAACAGCCACGGGCTCCGGAGGCCGGCATCCGTGAACGGCGTGTTGCCGATCTGGCCAACTTCCGTCACTTGCGCGAATGCCGCCGGATTGATGTAGTTGTCCACGCGGTCTGCCGTGCTTCCAGACGTATTCGGATCCGCGCCCGTGGTATTCGGACGCTGATGGTCGTAGCCGATGGCGCCACCCCAGTTGCTCGACTGCTTGATGGCGAGCGGGAAGCCTTCACGCATGATCGTCGTCATGGCCACGGACCAGCCACCCAGGAGGGCCTCAGCGGCGCCGCCGTCGGGGCTCGGGAAGCGGTACAGGCCACTCAGGTTTAACCAGTGCCGCGAGCTCAACAGCGCGGGACCGAAATCCGCGTCTATACGGTTGGTCACGAAGACCGTACTCTCTTCGTCGCTCAGGCGGTTGGCACTCTCATAGATGTTGTCGCGCTGATTGCTGAAGGTGTAGTTGAACTTGGCACCCCAGGCACCCCGGAAGCGTTTCTCCAACTCGAGCTTGACTGCGTCGTAGCGCGATCGCCCCGAAGAGACTCGCCTGGCGGTAACGCCCTGGAACTGCGGGAACGGCCGCGCGAGCTGCCCTAGGCTGATCGTATCGTTGTCGTTCCCGAGCCCTTGTCCTTGGAATGGGTTCGGGACTTGGGTGCCGATCGCGTCGCCCAGCGCAGTCGCGCCTGCAGGAGCGAGCTGGTTCATTTGAGTGCCCGAGTCGTTCGTCCCGCCGATCGCCAGATCCGAGCCCTTGCTGCCCATATAGCCGACGGTAACGACCATATTGTTGGCAAATTCCTTCTGTAGGTCGAGTGACCACGTCTGGAATTTGGGATGGTTGCGGAACTGGTCGATGTAATTCACGTTCTGGCCCACGTTCTGGAGCCGTCCCAGTGTGTTGCCGACCGGTTGGTTCACACCCGTTGGGAACGGATTCGACAGCGTGCCGGCCCCGCCCCTCTCGAAGTTGTTGTAGGTCGTTACAGCGCTGAACCCAAGGTTCGCATGGTTGGCCGTGCTCGGACCACCGCCGGTGAGAGGCGACCAGAAGATGCCGTAGCCACCGCGAAGGACGACCGAGTCGTTGACCGAATAGGCAAAGCCGGCCCGTGGACCAACCTTGATGCCCGGGGGGTTACCAGTGCGCGTGGCCTGCCCGTCGACGCCGGCGTAGAGGAGGCCACCAGTCAAATTGCCAGTCGGGTTGATCGGGTACGGGTTGTCGAAATCCCAAGCCGTGATGATCTGGTTGTTGACCTCGCCCATGCCCGTCTCGTGCTCGAACCGGATACCGAGGTTGAGAACGAGATTATCGTTGACGCGCCAGTCGTCCTGGACGAAACCGGCACCGTACAAGATGTCGTTCGTGTTCTGGCTGGCGATCGTGGCGTCACCGGTATTGGGAAGTCCGAGCAGCATCGAGGCGATGGAGTTACCGTCGCTACCGGGTCCCTCGGTGAAACGCGGGATGAAGTTGAAATTCATCGCGGCCGGGCGGTTCCAGTCGATCGAGTACTGGCGGAACACACCACCAAACTTCAGCGTGTGCGACCCGACGAAACTCGAGTAGACACTGCTGATCTCTTTGGTTTCGTGGACACGGTTGTTGTTGTCCCAGCTGCCATGCGTGTCGCCGCCGTCTCCGTAATTAGTCGCGCCGATATCCGGAAACTGCTGAATGCCGATCGCCTCCATCGTGGGACCATCGAAGCCGAGCGCGGTGGCGTCCGCGGACGTGAACTCGGGCTCCACGACCGTGTCGTAAAAGCGCGAGTAACCGACCCGGAACGTGAGCACGGACGTGTCACCAAGGATGTGCGTGCTGTTGATGGCCACGAGATTGACGTTGCGGAAAAGAGTGGCGGACCCGGTGTCGTATACCGGCTGATTGCCGTCGAACACGGCCTGGTAGTAAGGATCGGCCGGCTCTGAGGACTTGTAGAACATGTAGGTGCCGGTCAACTGCCAGTTATCGGTCATCGACGAGTTGATGTTACCGCTCGCCTGCCACGCTTTGTTGTCGAGAATCGCGGTGATGGTGCATTGGTTGCCCACGCCTGCCAGGACCCTGCCACCCTGGGGGAGGCAGGTATCGCCGACATCGGCGAGGATCCCGGCTAGGTTGGAGCCGGTCTGGTCAATGCGATTCGCGGGAATGACACCATTGGGGAACGCTGCTCCAGATAGCGGGTCATAAATCGGAAAGCCCAGAGCCGAGAAGTCGCCGGCCGCCATGGCCTGCGTCGGAAAGTTGAGATCGCTCACACGGGAGCTCTTGTTCTTGTAGCCCTCGGTTGCCGCCCAGAAGAAAACCCTGTCACGGACGATCGGACCACCGAACGAACCGCCCCAAAGATGGTACGGCTCGATCGAAGCGTCCTGCCCGGCGCGATCCTCGAACCACGTCGGCGAGCGGCCCCAAGTAGGACGGTTCTGATAGAGGGCCGAGCCAGCCCAGTTGTTGGAACCGCTCTTGTGAACGGAGTTGAACACACCACCCGAAGTACGACCCATTTCAGAGTCGTACGTGGCGATCTGGACTTTCATTTCCTCGAGCGACTCGAAGCTGGGGTTGATCACGCCGCGGTTGACGAAATCGGTCATGACGACGCCGTCCATGGTGTAGTTGTTGCCGCGCTGCGGACCGCCACCGAGAGAAAGGAGCGATGCGTTCGACTGATCCTGCATGCGAACGAATACCGGATCTCCGGCGTGAACGACGTTCGGCGTCGTCACGGCCATGATGAACACGTTCCGACCCGGCGTAGGCAGGATTTCCATCTGCGCCTTGTCGATGGCCGAAGCGATGGAGGCATTGGCCGTTTCGATGAGTGGTGTCTCACCCGTTACCGTTACCGATTCAGCGATGCCGCCGACCGCTAGCGAGACGTCTTGCACGAGTTGCGAAGCCACGCCAATCTCGAGGGCTTCCCGCGTATAGGGCGCAAACCCTGCGAGCTCAACCCCAAGATTGTAGCGGCCGGGCGCCACGGCCGCGAAGACGTATTCTCCGCGATCGTTCGTAACCGACGTACGAGCTACACCGGTATCGACGTTGGTCAGGGTCACAGTGGTCCCTGGAAGCACACCGCCATCGGTGTCCTGCACTGCTCCTCGCACGCCGCCTGTAAACGTCTGAGCTGACGCAAAAGCGGGTACCAGCAGCAGGAAACTAATGAGAACGTAGATAAAGGCTCTCATGCAAATCCCTCCTGTAATTGAAAATGAAGCCAGTGGTGGGACGCGAAACCAGTCCCCCAGAATTGAGGTTTGGCATCGCAAAAAATCGGAAGAAGGAGCCCCAGCCCCACCCGTTCGTACCTCGACACAGCATGACTGGTATAGCTCCTGTCTGTCTCCATCGAGTACTCTCAGGTCTCCCTTAGGCATTAAGACCGGCAGTGAGCTTAGTAATTCACTAACCGGCTGTCAACCTTATCAACGAATAGCAAATCTCGCGCCAAGTTACCTGCGGTCGCGTACGGCGCATGGGTCGGACACAACCTCTTACTTAACAAACACTTAACATTAAACCCACGAGAGGCGAAGCCAGGCTTCGCCTGCCGTTAATCCAATTGTTTGAATAGTCGTACGACGGGCCGGATCCGAAACCGAACACGAGACGGCCCTGTAATATTCACTGCGACAAGGACTTACTGCTTTTCCCATGCATCCATGAGGCCCTGAGCCTCGCCTCCAGGGGCCCAAATCACGAGCGCTTTGACGGGCTCATCGCCGGGAACGATGTGATTCACTTCATCCGGCGGGCGCACGAAACCGAGCATGCCCGGTTTGAGCAGATGGCTCACGCCATTGACGACGTGCTCGAGCTCACCCGAGAGGATGTAAAACACCTCGGTCGAGCCGTGAGGGTGATTTCCGGAGTTCGTACCCGGCGGAAAAGTAATTTCCCCTATCTCGACCTCACCGCCCCCAAGATTCCTCGAATCGAGCAGCATCTTCAGAGTGGTGCCGCTCGTGGGGCTCAGATAGACCTCGTCCTGAAGCATCATTCTTTGGGTCGAAACCGCCGCCCCAAGGGACACACCTATGCCAAAGACGACCGTGAACAACAAAATAAGCTTGATGCGTCGCATCCGATCTCCTCCTTCGGTTATGACGGAAGCACCTCGAGGTGTTCTCGCTCCTCGCGTGAGCCCCGCGTCAGAGCGTGGGGTGTTTCTGATGGTGGTCCGTCTTCGATTGATATGCATGAGCCAGCAATAAAATCTCGGCCTCGCCGAAAAGCTTTCCCGTGAATCTCAAGCTCGTGGGTGTGCCTTCGAAGAAACCGCCCGGCACGCTTACCTCGGGATGGCCGGTCAAATTCGTCAGGCCCAGGTTGCTCCCGATGAAAGCGTCCAAGTCGCCCAGGGCCTCGTCGACCTGTTCCATGATGCGCATCCGCAGACGATTCGCTTGGATGTACTCGACCGCGGGAACGAAGCGCGCCGAGCGAAAGCTCTCCGGCCACCGGCTTTCTTCGGGAGGCGCCTTCATGCTGTCGAGATCGCCTTCGAGCGTCAGGTCGTCGAAAGCCGCGGCGGATTCGGTGGTGAGGATGAAACCGATGGCGTCGGAAGGTACGTCGGGGAGATCGAAGGGCTCGAGCTCGACACCCAGCGACCGGATCACATCGAGCGCTTCGCGGTTGTTTCTTTGGGTCGCTCGCTGCCGTGCGACGCGATCGGCGTTTTCGGGGTCGTCTTCGATCTCGTCGAAAGCCGAACGCAAGTAACCGACGCGAAGCTCGCGTACGTCGCGCCCTCCGTCCCAGACGAACGGGACGTCGAACAGCGTATTGTCTTTTCCGTCCGGCCCCCGAATCGCGTCGAAAACGAGCGCGCAGTCCTCGGCGGAGCGGCACATGGGGCCAATCTTGTCCATCGACCACGACAGCGCCATCGCCCCGTAGCGGCTCACGCGACCGTAAGTCGGTCTCAGTCCGGCCACGCCGTTGCGGGTCGCAGGCGAGATGATCGAGCCGCGCGTCTCGGTGCCGATGGCGAAGCCGACGAGCCCAGCGGCGGTTGCTGCGCCCGGCCCCGCGGACGAGCCGCTCGAGCCTTGCTCCGTGTTCCACGGGTTGCGCGTGCGCGCGCCGAACCAGCGATCGCCGGAAGCAAGGGCCCCCATCGAAAGCTTCGCCACGAGCACCGCGCCCGCTTCGGTGAGCCGGGTGTAAACGGTCGCGTCGGTGTCGATCCTTTGCTCTTTATAAGGTGTGGCGCCCCACGTCGTCTTCGTGCCGCGCACGGCCAGAAGATCTTTCGCGCCCCACGGGATGCCGTGGAGCGGTCCGCGATAAGTGCCCGCGGCGATCTCTTCGTCGGCGCGCTTCGCCTGCGCCGTCGCGATGTCTTCGGTCAGGCTAATGACACAGTGAAGCACCGGGTCATATTTTTTTAAACGCGCGAGATAGAGCTTCGTGAGCTCTGTCGGTTTGACGTCACGCCTCGCGACGAGCCGCCCGAGATGGGTCGCCGGCAAAAAAGCCAGCTCTTCATCCGTCGACGGCATCGAGACATTGACGTCGCTCGGCGCCATCGAGCTCTCGCCTTTCGGGATCGCCTTTCCCGGCGGAACGGGATTGAACACGAGCGCCGGGGCGGTGTCGTTTCCGAGACCGGCAGCGCGGATCGCCTCGAACCCTTTCAAGGGGCTTCGCTCACCGTTGAGCCTTTCGAGAAGCGCTTCCTGCTCGGCCGGCGTGAAGCTGAGGCCCGCGATCTTCTGTGCCGCGTCGATCATCTCGACCGTCACGGTCGGGGCATCGTTCGCGATGGCCGCAAGAGCTCCCGGCATCAAGGTGGTCCCGAGACCGAGAGAAGAAAAACAAGCGACGAATCGTCGGCGGTTCATTTCTGTAGTCATAGTCTCTGCCTCGCGACGAGGAGTCTATCACCGGTACCATCCGTCTCTTCCTGCTAACATGCCCGCTTCTTGACCGATACCACACACCCCTTTCGTGCCCACCCGGCAGGAGCGCCGCGCAGCGCAGTCTGTAGTACGATGAAATCGATATGGACACCGAGAATATGCGGGCGCGCGTCGCGAGCTACTTCGCGCAAGCTCCCTCGGCAATCGTCGCTGTCTACCTCTTTGGGAGTTTCGGCCGTGGAACTTCTGGCGAGCACAGCGATGTCGACATCGCGGTCCTCTTCAGGAAAGCGCCCGAGCGTGCCCTCGACGGACCTCGATTTCGCGTTCAGGGCGAGCTCGAGAAGCTGCTCCGCCGACATGTCGATGTCATCGTTCTGAACGATGCCTCTCCGGATTTAAGCCATCGCGTTTTACGCGACGGAGCGCTCATCCTGGACCGCGATCGAACCTTTCGCCTTCGTTTCGAGGTCAAGAGGCGGAACGAGTACTTGGACTTCTTGCCTGTGCTTCAGCGCTACCGTCGTTACCCGAGAGCTCGGGTGGTGCAGTGACGGATCCTGAGCTCGTCGCGAAGAAGCTCGCACGCGTCGAGACTTCGGTCCGGGAGCTTCAACTACTGAAGTTCGTCGAGTGTGTCCGCGACCGGCTGCCCTAATCACCGGTCTTTTCCTGCTAACATTCCCGCTTCTTGATCGACACCACACACCGCTTTCGCGCCACCG
>SMYC01000317.1 GCA_004356105.1 Acidobacteriota bacterium
GAGCCACGACTGCCCCTGGGACGTCCACCGAGCCAGTTACCGCCGGCGAGCGATAAACCGTCGAGGCTGTCGGGAACGCCCAACATCGGTGCCCCAATCGCGATGGCGACAGGTCCCGTCATGGCGAGGTTCTCTACGCGGAGTGCCGCGAGCTTTGTGCCTTCGCCGCCGGGTGTGGTTTCGGAAGAGTCCTCCACGGGCTGGGCTACCGGTGGTTCGTTGCGCTTTTCGCGCTCCGGAAATCGAGGGATCGGAAGCTTTTCGCGCTGCAAGTCGCGGGGGAGCTCCGACAACGACGTCAGCGTGTCGGGGGCTGGCTCAGACTGGCTGCCGACGCCTAACGACTGTGCGTCGGTCTCGAGCTGCGGCGTTTGGAAGAACGCGACCACGAATAATGCCAGAGCTTGAATGGCGACGACCAAAGGTACGCTGTTCGTGCTCTTGAAGCGGTCCATCGAATCTCCTCTCGGGCGGCGAGAGTCCCCCCACAGTACACTGCCCGCGAGAAGCGTGCAAGCGCTACGGGGGGAGCAAACTGGTTGGGCGGATTCGCAGGAAACCATCCTCCACGGACAGGTCGCAAAGCGTGCCACGAACGCGCTCCGTGAAATAGGCTCGCCTTTGGCCGTCGGCAGTCCCGAAGCGTGCCTGGTACAGACGACCTTCGTCGAGGATGTTGCCGTCGACCACCCAGCCGTCGAAAAACAAGTCGCCCGCGACCCAGAGCAAGGCGCTCTCGACGGTGTTGAACCGAACCACTTCGCCGTTCGAGTCGAAGACATCGGTGGTTTGGAAGGTGGAGCCGGGGTCCGAGAAGACCGCCAAATTCGCGGTCGAAGCCGGCGGTGGCGGGGCCGAGGTAGGGGCGCTCGGCGAGCTACTGTCGCTGCAAGCTGCCGCTAGCAAAAGAGCTCCCGTCGCGATGCTGCATGCCCTGTTGGATGCCATGCGTGCAGATTAGCACGCTCCCGTGCCCGCGGACATCAATCAGGACGTGGCGGAGCGCATGCTCGCTGCGCTAACCGAGCTCGATTTCGAGCCCGTTGTTGCCGCGCTGGGAATGTTCCACGGAGTGCTTCACGCGCTTCATGGGAATGCGAACGAGCTCGGTCGCGTCGTCTTTGGGCTCGGCGAACAGGTGGATCTTGCCGGTGCCGGATGCGTCGTCGGCGGTCTGTTTTTCAGCCGCCGTGAGAAAACCGAGAAGGAAAACGCTTCCGTCCGCGAGCTTGTGGCCTTCGTAGCAGCGCAGATCGCGCTCCTTGAAGAGCGGAAAGTTCTCGACCGCGGGGGAATAGGTAAAGCCGTAGACGCCCGTGGCCAGCCGGTCGATGCCGGTGCCGCTCTCTTCGTCCGTCACGGAGCGAAGCTCGTGCTCGGTGCGCAGCGTTTCGAAGGCTTGTTGGACGTCCGCGGCCAAGGATTCAGGGTTGGTGAGTTTTGCCATTTTTATTCCTTATCTGTCTCTGTGCGGGCAGATTCTAGACAGAGTGCGCGGTCTTTTCAAGCGATTCCTCTAGCGTCGGGCGGAAGGGATGGTTAGTCTAGGTCCATGCGGCTACTTGGCGCGGGGATCGCGCTTTTCTGCCTCGTGGGCTGTGACGAGCCCCCGGTCGAGCAAGCGCCTCCCGAGACGCCCGCGCCTGGCGTGGCCGAGCAAGCTCCAGCCGACTCGGCCAATCCAAGTCGTCACGACCAGCGCAAGATCGTTGTTTTCGGCGACAGCCTGACCGCCGGTTTCGGCATCGGTTACAACGAAGCCTACCCCGCGGAGCTTCAAGCGCTCGTGGATGCGGCGGGCTATCCTTACGAAGTGATCAATGCCGGTGTTTCTGGAGACACTTCCGCCGGGGGCGTCCGCCGGCTCGAATGGGTTCTCGAAGATCGCGAAGTAGCGGCGTTCGTCCTTGCGCTCGGAGGCAATGACGCCTTGCGTGGTTTGCCGCCGAGCGAAATGAAAAAGAATCTCGGGACGATCATCGACGGTGTGGAGGCACGGGGCATCCCAGTGCTCCTCGCCGGGCTCGGCGCGGACGAAACGCCGGACGACCGCTACATTCAAAATCTGCTCGCTGTCTATGCTCAGCTTGCCGAAGAGCGCGACGTTACCTTCATGCCCAATCTGCTCGAGAACGTTGCGGGCGTCGCGGCGCTCAACCAGTCGGACGGGAAACATCCCAACGCCCGAGGCGCTCGTATCGTCGCCGAGAACGTCTGGAAGTACTTGAAGCCGATGCTCCAATGATCCGCCTCGAACAACTCAAGAAAGTCGTCGCCAGTGGCTCTGAGGATCTCACGATTCTTCACCCGCTCGATCTCGAAGTGCCGGAGGGGCAGTTCCTCTCCATTGTGGGCCCGTCGGGGAGCGGCAAGTCGACGCTCCTCGGTTTGATTGCTGGGCTCGACGCGCCAACGGAAGGCAGCGTTCTCATCGACGGAGTCAATCTCGTCGAGCTGGGCGAGGACGAGCTTGCGCGCCTCCGGGGCGAGCGCATCGGCTTCGTGTTTCAGTTCTTCCACCTGTTGCCGTCGCTGACGGCACTCGAGAACGTGCTCGTGCCGTTGGAGATCTTCGGCATCTTGAATGCGGAAAAGAAGTCGCGCGCGCTTCTCGACGAAGTCGGGCTTTCGGAAAGAACCCACCACTACCCGTCGCAGCTATCGGGCGGCGAGCAACAGCGCGTGGCCATCGCGCGCGCTTTGGCGAACGACCCGTCCATCCTGCTCGCGGACGAACCGACGGGAAACCTCGATAGCTCGAACGGCAAGCACATCATTGACATCATCCTTGGCGTTCACGAGCGGCGAGGGATGACGATCGTGCTCGCGACCCACAACATGGAGCTCGCGCGCATGTCGGACGTCATGCTCGAGCTAAAGGACGGGCGCATCCACCGCCCTGAGATTGCCAATGCCACTGCCACGGACGCAGCGCCCGACGTGCCTGCCGAGGACGCCCAGACGGCCGCGGCCGGGAGCTCGGGCCAGTGAGATTCGTTCTACGTATGGCGGGGCGAGAGATGCGCGCTTCGTGGAGCCGACTCGTCTTCTTCTTTCTCTGTATTGCCGTAGGTGTCGCTTCGATGGTGGCGCTCCGCTCGGTCATCCAGAGCGTCCGCACGGCGCTCATGAAAGAGTCGAAGAGCCTCACGGCGGCGGACGTCCTCATCTATAGCAACCGCGCTTTCACGGAGAACGCGGCGTTCGTCATCGAGGAAAAGCTCAAAGATCACGATGTCTCCGAAACGTCGCGCGCGATCGAGGCCACGACGATGGCACGGCGCGACGGTGAAGAGAGCGAAGTGTCCACGTTGGTGGAGCTTCGCGCCATTGAAGAAGGCTTTCCTTATTACGGGAAGATCGAGCTCGCGGGCGCGAGCTACGATCACGCGCTCCTGAAAAATGGCGGAGCGCTCGTCCGGCCCGAGCTTCTCACGCGTCTCGACGTGGAGGTGGGTGACAGCATCTGGATTGGCGAGCAACGCTTCGAGATCCGCGGCGTCGTGGTGCGCGAAGCCGGACGTAGCCTCAGAATGTTCTCGATGGGGCCGCGGGTCTTCGTCGACTACGCGGATATCGACGATGCCGCGCTTCTCGATTTGGGCGGCCGTGTGTGGCGGCAGATCCTCGTGCGCATGGACGAAGAGGGCATCCAAGAGCTCGTGTGGGATATGAAGGGCTCGCTTGCGAACGAGTTCGTGCGTGTGCGGTCCTATCGCGAAGCGGGGGACCGTCTTGCGCGCCGCCTGAATCGCGGAGAGAACTATTTGAGCCTTGCGGGCTTCGTTATTCTCATCCTTGGCGGCGTCGGCGTTTGGAGCGTCGTACGGGTATTCATCGCGCAAAAGCTCAAGAGCATCGCTGTCCTCAAATGTCTCGGCGCGAGCACGCGCCAGGTGCTCGCGATCTATTTCTTTCAAGTGATTGCGATGAGCGCCGTGGGAAGCCTCATCGGCGTCGTCTTCGCGGCGGGGGCGGTGGCGGCCATCCCGCCCGGGCTCGGGCTGGATCTACAGGACGTCGAGCTCAGCCTCACCGGATCCGCCATCGTGCAAGGTGTGGGCATCGGTCTCTTGGTCTCGACACTCTTCTCGCTCATTCCGCTCTTGCACGTCCGTCTCGTCCGGCCTCTCTGGCTCTTGCGCCCTGAAGGGCAGCTAGAGCCCCAAGTTTCAACCGGCGGTCTTCGCGGGTGGCTCCGGAAGCTCGACCGGCTTCAAGTCGGTGCGGGATTCTTCCTGCTCGTAGCACTCGTGGGGCTTGCTTCGTGGCAAGCGGATTCGCTTCGGGTCGGTGCTTATGTCTGCGGCACGTTCGCCGTCGTCAGCCTCTGTCTTCATTTCGCGGGCATCGGTCTCATCAAAGCCGTATCGCCCCTTGCCAAGAACGCGTACTTCCCTTTGAGGCATGCCGTCTTGAACGTCAGCCGCCCGGGCAATCAGACGCGTGTGATCTTGCTCGCCGTCGGGGTGGGCGTCTGCTTCGTCCTCACGATTCGCAGCATCCAAGAGAATCTTCTCGAGGAGTTCGCGGTCGAATTGCGGGATGACGCGCCCGACATGTTCTTCATCGACATACAGAGAGATCAGGTCGAGATTCTCGAAGAGCGGGCTTGGGATTCAGGTGCGAGCAGCGTGAAGCTCGTCCCCGTGCTGCGCGCGCGTGTCGTGCGCCTCGATGGCGCGAAAGCCCAGCTCGAATCCTACGAGCAAGTGCGCGAGCAGGGCGGGCTCGGCCGTGAATACACGGTTACTTACCGCAATCACTTGGACGATAACGAGCGCATCGTGGCCGGCCGGTTCTGGGACGAGAGCCATTCTCCCGACCTCGAAGTCTCGATCGAGTCGAGCTTGCGCGATCGCTACGAGATGGACGTGGGCGACAAGCTCACCTTCGACATCATGGGGCGATCGATGGAAGCCAAGATCACGAGCGTGCGCGATGTGGAGTGGAGCGACGCGCGCAATGGCGGCTTCATGTTCGTCTTCCGGCCGGGCGGGCTAGAAAATGTTCCGAACACTTATGCGGGCTTCATCAAGGCACCCAACGACGCGCTCGAGCGCGCGGAGTTCCAACGCCGCGTGCTCGCTGGAATCCACAACGTTTCCGTCGTCGACCTTCGCGACATCCTCGATGCGCTCGTACAAGTCGTAGAGAAGATTTCCCTTGCGATCTCCGTTGTCGGGAACGTGGCGCTTCTGAGCGGCGTGCTCATTCTGCTTGGCTCGGTGGCGATGACGAAATATCAACGCCGCTACGAGACCGCGATCTTCCGAACGCTCGGTGCGAGCCGCGGCCGGGTGGCGATGATGATGTTCTTCGAATACGCGACCTTAGGCGTTGTCGCGGGCTTCATCGGCGCGATGGGTGCGCAAGTCCTGACGTTTCTCTTGAGCACCCAAGTGCTAGAGATCCCGTTCCGGTTCGCGTTTCTGACGAACACGGTCGCCGTGCTCATCGCCGCCGCCTCGGTCAGCGTCGTTGGCGTCATCGTGACCCTTGACGTGCTCCGCCACAAGCCGCTTTCGATCCTGCGCGTCGGCTAGCCAGGCGCGTCTCGTTCAAGAGTTCGAGACGGTCGCTTTTGCATCTTTGCGATTACCTATATGATCTCTCGCATGCTCCCGTTTCCCGAGTGGCCCACCTGCCCAGGCAAGATAGACCGCGCGAGACGAGCGGCGCGATGACATCCTTGTCAAAAGGCTGCGGGTCATGGCGGCCCGACCCGGTCACGTTCAAGCGCGTCGGCTTCGGCTTGCTGCTGCTGTCGACAGCGACGTTTCTGACGAACGGCTACTATCTGCGATTCCTGGAGCCCGCGTTGTCTCGAAAGGGGCTCGCGCTCATGGTGGTGGCGCTCACGGGAGGTTGGTTCTTGGTCGGCCATTTCGGGCTTCCGAAGAGCCGGGGGGAGCTCTCTGAGCTTCTCGGTCGGGCGAAGACACCTCTTTTGCTCGCGATTATTCTCGGGGTGGCGTTCTCGGTGCGCTTCGAAGGCATCCGTAGCGGGCTGCCGCAGAGTTATATTCCCGACGAGTACGAATACGTTCACTCTTACCTTCAGATGATCAAGCGCGGCGATATGAACCCGCGCTGGTGGCACCACCCGAGCGTTCAGCCCTACGTAAACATCGGTACTTATCTGGTCGTGTTTTTTCTGGAGGCGCGCACCGGGCGCTGGCAGAGCGTTCACCAAATCCAAGTGGAGGACATGTTGTTCTGGGGGCGCTTCAGCGCGGGGGTCATCCCGGGAACACTGGCGGTGTTCTTTGTGTTTGTTCTCGGCCGCTGGGTTTTCGGGACGCGAGTCGGTCTCTTTGCGGCGGCGCTCCTCGCGGTGGCGCCGGGTGTCGTCGAGGTCTCTCAATATAACAAGCCGGACGCTCTCGTCGTCTTGTTCTCGACGGTGAGCGTACTGGTGACGATGATCTATCTCGAAAAAGGAGGTCGCGGCCTCGCCTTTGCCGCGGGTGCTGCGATCGGCTTCACCGTCGCGGTAAAGTACAACGCGGCACTTCTTTGGATCCCGCTCATCGGCGCGACGTTGTTCCGGCGTGGTACGTCCCTCTTGGCGCATCCCGACCTCTATCTCGGCGGTTTTGGTACCGTCGTCGGTTTCACAGCGGGCTGCCCTTACTTCTACGCGGATCTGACGCGCTTTTTCGATCACGTTGCCGCGGGTCTCTTCAACTATGGTTTTCTCGGCCTCGCAGGCGCCGACGGGATCGATAACTGGGCCGCCCACGCAAACTACACCATCAATTACGGCGCCGGTCTTCTTCCGTTTCTCGCTTGCCTCGTCGGACTCGCGCTTGCCCTCTATCGCATCGATCGCAGGCTCGCGGTCTTTCTCGCCTACCCGATCCTCTATTACAGTTTCTATAGCTCGCAGAGAATCAACTTCGCCGGCAATCTCATGCCGGTCTATCCGTTCTTGGCTATCCTGGCGGCCTACGGGATCGTCGAAACCATCGTTTTCCTCCGCGAGGTGCTCGAAAAGCGGCTTCGCAATCGGCCGATCGCGAAGCGCCCGCTCGAGACTTTGGCGCTCGTCGCGGCGCTCGTCGCCGCCCTCTGGTTTCCGACGTCGAAGACGCTCGAGAGGAATCGCCTCGTGACGCTTCCCGATACGGGAGCGATGGCGGCGCAGTGGATCGAGGCGCGCATCCCGCCAGGCACCAGTTTCGCGGTCGAGCGGCATACACCGGTGTTGGATCTCGAGCGTTATCGCGTCAGCGCGTCCAAGCGCATCATCAATATCGGCGTCGCCGCCCATCGTGACGCGGGAGCGGAATATCTCATCGTCACGTCGACGAGCTATGAACGGTTCGGGCCTGAGCACCGCCAGACGAAGAACTACAGGAAGCTTTTCGCCATATGTCCGCTCGTAAAAGAATTCGCCCCCGAGCCCGAGCGTTTATGGGGACCGACGATCCGCATCCTGCAAGTCCCCGCCGCTCCGTCACCGTAAGAGCTGCGAAAACCTACCGACTTCGGCTAGACTTGGCCGGGAGGTTCCCATGACCACTCGCCGCGAATTCGTCCGAGCGCTGACTCTTGCACCTATAGCCCTGTCTCGTGAAACGAGACCGTCCACGGGATTCGTCTATGACGAGATCTATTTGGATCATGTGCTTCGACCCGATCATCCGGAATCTCCGGAACGGCTTCGGCGCATCCTTCTCGAAATGAAGCGCGAGGGCCTCGACCAGGAGGTCACGTCGATCTCGAGACTCGAGGCTCCGCTTCCATATATCGAGGCCCATCACACCGCCGAGCATGTGGCCTCCATCCGAAAGATCGAAACCTCGGGTGAGGTGGCAAAAGCTGCCGTTGGCGGGGCTCTGGCCGCGGTCTCCGCCGTGTCACATGGAGAGGTGCGCAACGCGTTCTGCGCGATCCGGCCCCCGGGCCACCACGCCAACAATACCGGGGAGGAAGAGGGGTTTTGCTTCTACAGCACTGCCGCGATCGCGGCAAAATATGCGCAGTCCGTCTTTGGGCACGAGAAGATCTTGATCATCGATTGGGACTATCACCACGGCAACGGCACTCAGAACGCGTTCTATGACGATCCCACCGTGCTCTTTTATTCGAGCCATGACTGGCAAGCTTATCCAGGGACGGGCGATCCCGCGCTCGAGGGCAAAGGGGAGGGAAGCGGGTTGAATATCAACGTCCATCTCGAATGCGGCTCCAAAGACGTGGACATGCTGCGCGCCTGGGACAAGAAGCTGCTTCCGGCCGCCGCCAAGTTCGAGCCCGACTTCGTTATCGTTTCGGCCGGCTTCGACAGTCGCAAAGAAGATCCGCTCGGCTGCTTCGACGTAACCGACGACGCGTTTCGCCGCATGACGCGGACGGCAATGGACGTCGCCGACCAATATTGTGACGGCCGCCTTGTATCTCTACTCGAAGGAGGCTACAACATCGACGGCCTGGCGAAAGCCACCGTCGCGCATGTCAGCACCCTAGTCGAGGGTTAGCGGCGCGAATAAGCGCGGCCTTTCCGAGCCGCCTCTTCATTGGCGGCGCCGAGCATCATCCCGTCGTCGATCTGGGCCTCGACGTTCTCAGTCGAAACGGAGTTCAGAAAGAAAATCTTCGCAGCTTTGGTCGCCGCGAGCACCCGCGCGCGCGCGTCGACGAGAACCTGGGGGTCGGGCCGCGGCCTCGAGAGAAAACCGTAGGAGAAGCTCATATCGCCCGGACCCCACTCCGCGAACCCGACGCCCGGCACTTTGGTCGTGGCTTCGGCGTTCTCGAGCGCGTGTCGATCCTCGATCTTCAAGCCGAGCAAGATCTCGCCTTCCGGGTTCAACGGCCATGTATCGGCGACCCGCAGATAGTCGCCCGACGAAATCCCCCATATCTGCGCCGCGAAATGCTGGCTCCCGCTCCCGCGGAGGCCTTCTTCCAAGCCGTCACCGACTTCCTGCTCGTGAAACGGGTAGCGCGCCGCTTGCACGAATGCCTGAACGGCGCCAGCCGTACGCGCGTGGCACAGGATGATGCCGTGTACACCAGCCGCGAGCACTTGTTGCACGACCCATCCGTTGGCGCGCATCGTCGCTTCATCGAGTCCGAGCACGGGGATGGTAGCAATGACCGTGGGTGTGCGGTGCCCGCTCGGAGTCGGCCCGCCATCGACGAGACCTTGCATGAACTCTCGAAGCTTGGTGAGGTCGAAGGCGCCGTGCTCGAGCTCGTAGTTGATGTAGTCCGCCCAAGTATGCGCGAGCGCTTTGCCTTCTTCGTAGCCCCCGCGGCTCGTCGTGTAGTAGACGGGTTGTCCCTGGGCGAGAAGCTCGATGGCTTTGTTGATACGCGCCGCTTCCGCCGCGCCGGTAAAAGTGAGTATTAGCACTAACAACAGCATGCGTTCTCCTTTGCTTACCGTACTTCAATCGAGTCGACGCGAATACCGAGATCGCGTACGTCCGTCGAGCCCGCGATCCAGTTCGAAGGCCGCCAGGTTTCGGTTCTGAGCGAGAGGATCGAATACGTGACGTCCTCGCGCATGGCGAGGGCCTCCGGAACGGGAAAGAGGTGCGTCTCGAAGTGTCGGCTCGCCGTGATCGTTCCTAGAAGCTCTTCTCCGAGGCGGATTTCGACGGAGTGATTCGGCGCTTCTTCTTCCTTGGGTCCGGCTAGGCGTATAGCGATCTGTTGCGAACCGCCGCCGATGGCGGGAAGAAATACGGACGACATCCTTTGACTCCATCGGTAGCTCGTCCCCTCTGCGTCGAGCTCCTTCTCGTGAAACCAGGAGACTTGTAGATCATCACTGCCACCCATGTCCAGGAAGGGAAGCTTTGGAACGCGCTCGGCCAAATCGTCGAGGTCTACTGCTTTCGACAAAGTGAAGCGGAGGTGGAACGGCTCCGCCCCGGCTGGCGGGCTCGTATAGGCATATGGGAGCTTCTCGGTCGCGAACCAGAAATCCTTGACGTGGCGGGTGAAGAGCCCGGAAAGCGAGATTTTGTAGTTGGTAACGAAGTAGACGTCACCGTAGATGCCGCGCCATTGCACGAGCAAATCTTCCAGCTGATCGCGGGGAGGTTTCAAGGAGTAGAACTCGAGGACTTTCTTGCCTTGAAGCTCGGCCAAGGGGAGCTCGAGCAGGTGAAGGCCTTCCCGACGCGGGAAGATCACGACGTCGTTATCCCCGATGTGGCGCGCGAGGTCTTCCACGAAGTCGAGGCTCCCGGGAAACTCCTCGTGTCCAGACACCGCCCAGAGGCGCCGGCCTTCGGAGAGGTAGAGCACGAGGAGGAGCGCAGCAATCACACGCGAGCCCGCGCTCATGAAACGACGTGCCGGCAGGTGGAGGCTTGCGAGAAAGAGGCTCATGCAAGCGATCAAGGTCGGCAGGATGACGGGGACGAACCGACGCATCGCGAAATAGTGGTCGTGCCACACGCGGACTTTGTAGAAAAAGAAGAGCGAGAACGTGAGCCCGACGAGGAGGAAAAAGACCTGGCTCTTCCGGGCCCGGACGATGAGCCACATCGCCCCCGCCACCGCGAAGCCGACCCCGACCGGATAGAGATACCAGCTCATGCGCAGAAACGCTTCGGCGTCATGGGGCGCCGTGCGCGGGCCGTGCCAGAAAGGGCGCACGAAATAGGTGAAGAGCGCCAAGCCCGCGAGCCCTATTGCCAGGGCGACACGGAGCTTTTCCGATCGCACGCGATCGTAAATCGAAGCCGGAAGTGCCATGGCGAGGCGGTCGACGGCGATAGCGACGCCTGCCGCTATGAGAGCGACCAGAAAGAGGTTCTCTCCGAGAAAGCGCCAATAGTGGCGGCCGAGAACGCTCGACACGTAAGGCCAGGCGATGAATCGATCGTGAAGGATCGCGTGAAGGGCCACGAGGCCGAAGCCGCCGAGAAAGGCGAGCTCCGGAGCTCCGAGCTCGCGGCGCAGCCTCTTCCACCCGAAAAAGAGTACGAGGGGCACGAGAAAGAGAACGTTCTCCATGCGCGCGAGGAGGGTCGATCCGAGAGCCACGCCCGCAAAAGCGCCCGCGAGCGCCGAGCGCTTCTCTTCCATGAAATAGAACAGCAGAAGTGACGTGGCATAGAGGAATTGTACGACGACCTCTGAGTTTGGAAAACGGGCGAACCAGATCTGGATCTGAAAGACCGTGAGAAAAGCACCTGCCCAAGCGGCCACTTCGAGCCCGAACAAGCGCTTCATCGCGAAGAAAAAGCCGAGCGCGCCCATCATGGAGAAAAAAGGCGTTGCGTAGAGGCCCGACTTCATTTGGAAGAGCGCGGCGGCCGTGCCGATCCAAGTCGAGTAGAGGTGAAGGCCGTGCGGCGTCACGCGCGCCGTGGCCGGCGACTCGAGCGCATAGCCCTGAAAGCGAAAATGGCTCCAGTCCGGAACCTCTTTGTCGACCCGGAAGAACAAGGCCCAGTCCTCTTGCGGAATGCTTTCGATCAAAGGATCCGTGAACGTGAGATTCCCCTCGCGTGCCAAGTGGAATCCGGTATTGATGTAGATGCCCGGATCGCGCCCGCCAAGGATGTGCTCGAAGGGCGGGAAATAGACCACCACGGCGAAGGCGAGCAGTCCGCCGGCGACGACAAGCTCCCGCGCGTCAAACGTCCCCGGACGAAGAGCCAGCCGCTTTCTCGCGATGAACGCCGAGAGGGCCACGAGTCCGGCGACGAGCGCGGCAACATTCACGGGCGTGAAACGGCCGAGCCCGGCGAGCCCCAGCCCCACCCAGCCGGAGATGACGAGGCTTCCCGCCACCGAGAGGTAGATCTGCTCTAAGGCGGTCAGAGAAACGCCCCGCTTGCCGCCGAGAGCCGCCACGAGGAGTAGACCCGGAGCAATGAAAATGACCAGCGTGGCCAGAGTTGCAGTCATTGGGCTCACAGAGCCGTGATCATAGCTCAGCCTGCATGTTGGCCGTGCTATCCGCAGCCGGGCGCTGCGCGAGCGGCTGGTCTGAGACTAGCCCCTAACCATCGGAGCTTTGCTGTGACGCTTCTCTTCCGCGCCCCTTCGATCGGACAGGAAATTGCTGCCTTCGGAGCGCTTCAAGTAGTGCTTGATCTCGGCTGCTCGCTCGGCGAGGATGCGGTGGCTCTCGAACTTCTTCTCGTCGTTATTGACCGCGGCGATGGTGATCGTCATGAGCGGGTAGCGCTCGAGCTTGCCGTCGTGGGATTCGAGCGTAATGCCTTGGTTCTTGCGGTCTTCCTCGTCGTAGAACTGGGCAATGCTCGCGTCGAAGCTCGACATGATGGCTTTGCTGAGCTCGGCTTCTCTGTCCGGAGTGGTCACGAAGACGAAATCGTCGCCTCCGATATGCCCGACGAAATCCTGATCTCCGCCCATTTCGTTCACGCTTTGCACGATCAACTGAGACGTGTGCAGCAGCACGCGATCTCCGGCCGCGTAGCCGTAGCGATCGTTATAGGCCTTGAAGTTGTCCAGATCGCAGTAACACACGGAAAAGGTGATGTCGTTCTCCAGCCGGCCGCGGACGAGTTGTTCGATCACGATATTACCCGGGAGCTTCGTGAGCGGGTTCACATTCGCTTGCTCTGTCGTTCGCCGGATGAGGGTCTCGACCCGGACCTTGAGCTCGACGGGATCGATGGTCTTCATCAAGTAGTCATCGGCGCCCTTAGCGAGGCCCTCGACCTTCCGGTGTACCTGGTCATCCACCGTCAACATGATGATGGGGATGAAGCGCGTGGAGAAATGTTCACGGAGCTTCTGGCAGACGTCCGGTCCGTTCATGTCTCCAAGATGCACATCCATGAGGATCAGATCGGGAAGCTCGTGCTTGGCTTTCTCGATGGCTTCCGGACCGCTCGACGCGGCGATCACCCTGTAATCCCATTCCAGCAACAGCGCCCGGGTGAGCTCCTGACAGTCCACCTCGTCATCGACGATCATGATTTTTTTTTCGGCCATTCGCGATCTCTCCTCGGACGTCGTTAATCATGCAATGACGATGCCATCGGCCGGGCCGCAGGAGGGACGCTAACCGTAACTCGGAAAAAGACTTGATAAAGGCGCTGCGAACGCGGGCAGGGCTTCGCGCCCACGTTCGCACCAGAATGCGTAGGAGTTTTCCTACATCCTGTGGGGTATTGAAGAGCTCGTCTTACGCCCCTGTGGGAGCGGGCTTGCCGTCCGGGAAGATCTCCTTGAACGCGACCATGAACCGCTCCATCTCGTCCGCGGTACCGACCGAGACCCTCAAGTGCTCGAGCATCGGCGGGAAGGGACGTCCCACGAGAACGGTGCGCTTACGGAACTCATCGATGACTGGCTGTACCTGTCGGCCGAGATGCACCATGAAGAAGTTGGTCTCCGACGGGATGCAATCGAAGCCGAGCTTTTCGAGCTCGGCGGTCGTCTTCTTGCGCAGCTCCAGTGTTACGGCCCGAACCTTCTCTTGCTCCGCCGTGTCTTTGATGGCGGTGGCGCCGCCCCATTTCGCGATAGCGCTGATGCTCCCCGTGCCGTTGGGGCGCATCTGATCGATGAGGTTCTTGGGCGCGATGGCATATCCGAGCCGGATGGCGGCCATGCCCGAGATCTTCGAGAACGTTCGCGCGACGATGACCTGGCGTCCTTCCAGCACGTGAGGAACCGCCGTCGCGTAGTCAGGGTCTTCGACGAAGTGATGATAGGCCTCGTCCACCAGGACAGGCATGTCCTCTGGGATTCCGTCGAGAAGGGTGTCGATCTCCTTCTTCGTGACGATGACGCCCGTCGGGTTGTTCGGGTTGCACATATAGACGAAGCCGACATCCCGATAGTTCTTCTTCGTGCCATCGATGATCGCCGGGATGTCCTGGCGGTAGTCAGAGAGAAGCGGCAGCTTGATGGCATCGGCCTTGATGCCGCTCGCCTGCCGGTACACCGAGCCGTAAGAGGGCTCGACGCCGACGACCTTCTTGCGAACCCGCAGGAACGTGCTGCCGACGATATTCAGGATCTCGCCCGACCCGGCGCCGAGCAGAACGTTCTCCGGCTCGACACCGTGATGCTCTGCGATCGCCTGGAGGATGTTGCCGTCGGGATAGCCGTATCGGTTGGCGTATTTAAAGGCGTGGTTCATCGCCTCCAATACTGCATCCGACGGCCCATAGGGGTTCTCGTTGCTCGAGAGCTTGGCGAAAGCGTCGTACTCGGCCTCGGTGTAGCGCCGGCGCGGCCTGCGCCCAGTCTGCGCCCAGAGCACGCTTTTGGGACCGAGCCCGAGATAACCGATAGCCGCGGCCAAGCTGCCTACGAAACCGCGACGGGAAAGTGTTTTATTCGTATCCATGATCACTCCTCCATGATTTAAGTGACTACACGCGCCGCTTCCACGCCCCTGGTCGGCGAGCCGATGGAAAAGCATTTTAGTCGCTTAGAGGTGAGAAGTCACCAAACGTTCTGTACAGTGACAATCCGTCAAGCCGGGCCGAACGACCTCTCGAAGAGCTCTGCGATCGCTTGACGTCCCGACTCGGAGAGCTCCCGCGTTCCTGTTCCGGTGAAGCGGGTCTTTTGGATCTTCGGCGCGTCGACTTTCTCCCATTTTGTCTCGGACCACCGGTACCAGCTGTTCTTGGTTTGGTCGAAGACGTGGAGTCTCTTGTGGAAGTGGCGCGCGAGCTCGGCGCCCCAGCCAGTGCCGCCTTTGACGGTTTGATCTTCGACGATCTCACCGACGACGAATACTTCGCCCGCTGTCGCGACCTGATGCCAGATGGTCTTCAGCAAGCGCTGGAACATCGCGGTCTTTGGAAACGAACGATGAAGCTGCGCCTTGATGTAGGCTTCGCTGACGCTTCCGCGCTCGAGCTCGTCTTCGCTGAGCTCGACGATACCGCGTGTGCGCACCGCGGCCCGGCCTGGAAAGGAATAATGAATCTCGTTCATTCCCCACCTTTCGGCGGCCTCGCCGAACGCCGCCTCACTTCCTTTGGCGCCTCCCGAGAGTAACGTGTACGAGGACGACGGGAGCTTGCGGAGAGCGCTCGACGCACCATTGCTAGCGATCCGCATCGTGTCCGTGTCGAGGTGGAGGTGAGTTTCCTCGAGCACAGCGGAGTCGTGGTCCTTGAGCAAGCGGACCGAAGCATGGGTGCCTTCGGGCTCGAGAAAGATGGCGACGTCGATCACGTCCGCGTAAGCTTCGCAAGGTGGCAAGATACTCGTCGGCTTTTCGGGCGTTCTCTCGCGATGAGTCTGGGCGGTCATCCACAGCTCGGCACCGAGCCTCTTTGCCGCGAGCTTGAACGCTCCAAGCTCGGCTGCGCGCTCGACGATCTTGCCGGATTCCCAATCGAAGCCGTCGATCAAGATGGCCTTCGGCGCGAAGCCGGTGTCCGCGTAGAGGGAGAGCACGTCGTCGAGGCGCTCATGCGAGAACCCGTTATCGGCATAGGCCTGGATGATTCGGTTTGCCTTCACGATCTGGCGCACTTGGGCGAGATTTTCGAGCTTGGTGAGCTCTGCCAGATCGTCGAACAGAGCGTCGTACCACGACTGTACGTGCTCGAGCTCTTGCCCGAGTGCAACGTGGAGGACGGGCCGCTCGCGCATCGCGTCGTCGAGTCCAATTTGGACGAGGAACGCAGTCTTGCCGACACCGGCGCGTGCCATGACGACGCCGAGCTTCCCGGCGCCCAGACCACCTTTGGTCGAGCTTTCCAGAATCCGGAGAGGGCTCTTCTCGTTGACTTGCTTTCGAAACATTTTTGCTGATCTCCTCTTTAATATTAATTGCTCGCTCTCTCTTCGTTCGCGCAGGCGACCGTATTTTCATCCGCCTGCTAATGTGCCATCGCTTTTTCTTTTTCTTGCTTCGCCACCAGCTCTTCTTCGATGGCCTCGGGAACCGGTAAGTAGCGCGAGAACTCCATGGTGAAATCGGCTTTGCCTTGCGTCGCGGAACGGAGCGTCGTGGCGTAGCCGAACATTTCGGCCAGCGGAACCTCGGATTCCGTGATGGTGGTGCCTCCATTTTCCTGCTGTCCGATGATCGCGCCGCGGCGCTGCATGAGCGTCGTCAAGACACCGCTCGCGTGATCGGTGGGGGCTTCGACGACGACGCGCATGATGGGCTCGAGCACTTTGGGCTGGCTTCGGTCATAGGCTTCGCGCCAGGCCCCGCGCGCCGCTTGCTGGAACGCGACGTCGGACGAGTCCACCGTGTGGTGGGCGCCGTCGTTGATGACGACTCGTGCGTTCACGACCGGTGCTCCGATCTTGCGGCCTTTCTCGAGCATCGACTTGAAGCCCTTCTCCACCGCCGAGATGAACTGGCGCGGGATGACCCCGCCTTTAATGTTGTCGACGAACTCGAAGTCACTATCGGTGTTCGGCTCGAGATAGCCGGCGATGCGACCATATTGGCCCGAACCACCGGTTTGCTTCTTGTGGACGTAGTCGAAAAAGACTTGTTTGCCGAGGGTCTCCCGGTACGCGACCTGAGGCGGTGATACTTTGACTTCGACATTATATTCGCGCTTCATCCGCTCGATATAGACCTCGAGCTGAAGCTCGCCCATGCCGTGGATAACGGTCTCTCCGGACTCGGGATCCGCGCCCGCTTTGAAGCTCGGATCCTCTTTCGTGAACCGATGTAGGGCCTTCGTCATGTTGACTTGAGATTTGTTGTCGACGGGCTTGACCGATAGCGAGATCACCGGCGCGGGAACGTGGATCGACGTCATGGCCAATTTGAGCTTGCCGTCGGTGAAGGTATCGCCGGAGCTGCACTCGAGACCGAAGATGGCGGCTATATCGCCCGGACCGACGTCCTCGATCTCCTCCATCTCGTCGGCGTGCATCCGAACGAGCCGGCCGACTTTCGTCTGCTTTCCGGTGCGGGTATTGGTGACGAACAGGCTGCGGTCGAGGTGCCCTTGGTAGATGCGCACATAAGTTAACTGGCCATAGCGGCCGTCTTCGAGCTTGAAAGCGAGCGCGACGATTCCTTTGTCAGGATCCGGATCGAGCAGGACCTTGGCCTTGTCCTCGCTTGTGAGGTCGATGGCCTCGTTCTTGATGTCGGGGGGGCTCGGGAGGTAGTGGACCACGGCGTCTAGAAGAGGCTGGACCCCTTTGTTCTTGTAGGCCGAGCCGACGAGCACCGGGGTCATTTGGAGTGCGAGGGTCCCTTCGCGCACGGCCCGATAGATCTGCTCTTCGGTGACTTGCTCTTCGAGGATCGATTCCATGAGCTCGTCCGAGAACATCGACACCGCATCGAGCATCTCTTCGCGAAACGTCGCGGCTTTCTCCACGAGCTCGGTTGGGATCGCCTTCTCGACGACTTTGTTTCCGTTCTCGCCTTCGAAGAAGAGGGCTTTCATACGGATGAGGTCCACGACGCCTTCGAAGGTATCCTCGAGGCCAATAGGGATCTGAAGCAATACTGGGTTGTGGCCGAGCTTCTCGCGGAGCTGATCGCGCACGCGCACCGGGTCGGCGCCCACTCGATCGCACTTGTTGACGAAGGCGATACGCGGCACGTGGTAGCGGTTCATCTGCCGGTCCACCGTATAGGACTGGCTCTGGACGCCCGCGACCGCGCACAGGACGAGGACCGCGCCGTCGAGGACGGCGAGGCTCCGCTCCACCTCGATCGTGAAATCGACGTGCCCTGGCGTGTCGATGATGTTCACGTGATGGCCGAGCCAGTTGCAATGGGTCGCGGCGCACGCGATGGTGATACCCCTCTCGCGCTCGAGCTCCATCGAGTCCATCTTTGCACCGACGCCGTCTTTGCCTTTGACGTCGTGGATGGCGTGAACGCGGTCCGTGTAAAAAAGAATCCGCTCGGTCAACGTTGTCTTGCCGCTGTCGATATGCGCGGAAATTCCGATATTTCGGATGGTGCTCAGATCTTTGATCACCTTGCTACCTCTTGGAAACGGGTGACAGGCCAAATCTCCCAAACATTGATGTCACGCACACACCAGCTCGCGCTCGGTTCTTATAAATGTGAGGTGTCGTTCTTGCGAAGAATCGGCGACAAACAGACGATTGCTTCGCGTTCGAGGGAAGGCCGACTTCTTACTAAGCACCCACAATAGCGCGCCCGGGCGCTCTGCGCCAACCTTAGTCCGCCCCTTTGACAAGAGCGCCGCGCGCCCCTAGGATGCTCGAACCGGTGCTGAGACCATTAGCTTTTTTGGGGCTTGCCGTCGCGTCGGGGTCGACGGCTTTCGCGCAGATCGAGCTTCCGACCCCGGCGTCCCATTACGAGGAATACGACGCGGAAAAAGCGGCTCAGACGCTCATGGTCCAGCTTGCCGTGAGGGTCCCCGAAGCCAGCCGCGCACGGGCGATGGAGCTATTCGAGCACGCGAGGGCCGGGGCCCAGGATGTGCTCACGGTCGCCGAAGCGCGCGAGCTTCTGGAATCGGCGGATTGGACCGATTTCCGGCCCGATCTGTTGCGACTCTTGCTGCATGGCTCGAACGTTCTCGGCGTGGTGCCGACCGATTATGCGCACTGGACGCCGCTCGTCCACGACGCGCTTCTGTTGTTCCTCGACCGGCTCAGCGAAGAGCGGCTCATCGAACGCCTAGTCGCTCAAGTGAACTTGCCGCGGGATGCGAGCCGGGGCGCTCGCGCGCTCGCGTTCATTGTCAATACACCTAGCCTTCAGAAACTCGCGCAAATGCTCGCGAGAAACCAGGGGATCGACGCGGATTTCCGCGTCGCGCTCCAGACGGTGGAGAACGGGCTCGACACGGCGCAATATGAAGCCGTTTACGCACAGATCGAAAGCGAGCTGAGCGAGGACGTGTGGAGCAGGTACGAGCTCGAGCTCGACGATACGCTGTTGGCAGAGGCGAGCGTCGGCGCCGTCGTCGCCGCGACGTTCAAGAATCCCGATACGGGAGAGAAGGAGCGCGCCGCGTGCAAGGTCCTGAAACCCTACGCGGTTTCGGCGCTCAACGAAGATCTGGCGATCATCGATCATGTTCTTCTCTATCTCGAAGAGAACGCGGATTTCTACAATCTCGGCGCGACACCGCTCGTCGAGATCTTTGTCGAGATTCGTGAAGCGTTGTCGCGGGAGGTTCGGGTCGAAGATGAGCAGCGGAATCTCGTGCGGGCGCACGCCTATTACGCCGACCAGCCGAAGGTCCTCGTGCCCGCGCTCTACCCGTTCTCGACCAAGAACGTAACGTGCATGGAGCTCGTTCGAGGCGTCAAGATCACCGACGCTTATATCGGCGAGGCAGAAAAACGGGCCGTTCTCGCCCGCCGGCTGAGCGACGCCCTGACATACGACGTCTTGTTCTCGCCCGCCGACAACGCGCTCTTTCACGGAGACCCGCACGCGGGCAACGTGTTCCACGTCGAAGAAGACGGTGGGGATCCGTATCGCATTGCCCTCATCGATTGGGGGCTCGCGGCCGAGTTCAATCGTCGGGAGCGGGAAAAGATGGTGCAGCTGATGCTCGGTCTCACTCTTCGCCATGCGAAGCGCCTCGCGAACAATGTCGACGTGCTCGTCGAGTGGGAGCCCGAAGGTCCGGAGGACCTTGCCGTGATGAAAGCGCGCATGAAAAAGCTTCTCGAGGAAGAGAGCGGCGAAGGGATGTTCGCGCTTCTCGACAAGCTCATCGCGCGTCTCGCCCGGGACGGCTACTCCTTGCGCTTCGACGCGACGATGTTCATCAAGTCGCAGCTGACGATTTCCGGGATCCTCGCGGAGCTCGATCCGGAATTCGAACAGGATGAATATGTGATGGGGCGCATGGCGAGCCAGGTCCGACGCGAGCTAGGGAAGCGGCTTCTACGCACGGTCTATTTTCCGAAGTGGAACTCTCACGACTATCCGAGCATGATGTCCAACGAGGACGTCAAAGACGTGCAGTTCCAGAAGATCGGACGCGGCTTCAAAGCGTTCGGGAAAGCGATCTGGAAGGGCATCACGTTCCAGTGGCTGTTCTAACCTGAAAGTATTTTGAACCACAGAGACGCAGAGACGCAGAGGAAAATCCAGAATTTCGTTGAATTGGAGACGAGGGGCACCTATTCTTCTCGGCGCGCTCTGCGCCTCTGCGGTGAGATTTTCTAGCCTAAGACGTGAACAAAATTCAAGTTTGTCGGGTTAGAGGCTAATAGGGAGGTCACCATGCAATTTCGGTTCTCGCGGCGCGGATTTCTTTCCGGGCTTGGTCTTGCTTCGCTCTCCGGCGGCCGCGGCGGCCGTGTGGCCGCCTATCAGGGTGCGGCGACAGATGTCTATGCCGATCTTGGCGTGCGTCCCTTCATCAACGCCGCGGGAACCTATACCGCGCTCAGTGGCTCCCTTCTGCTGCCGGAGGTGCGTGCCGCGATGGACGAAGCGTCGCGCGCTTACGTCTCGCTCGGCGAGCTCCAGGAAGCTGCCGGTGCCCGCATCGCCGAGCTCGCGGGTGCTCAGGCGGCGCTCGTCACCGCGGGCTGCGCGGCCGCACTGACTCTAGCGACGGCGGCCTGCGTTCTTGGAGAAGACGAAGAGGCCATCCGTCGCGCGCCAGATACGGACGGATTGAAAAACGAAGTCATTTTCCTCAAAGAGCATCGTTTCGGCTACGACCACGCGATACGGAATGTCGGCGCCAAGATCGTGGAAGTCGAGTCCAGGGAGGACATGCAGAGTGCTATCAACGACCGCACGGCGATGCTGTTCTATCTGAACTTCGCGAATAACCGCAGCCCCATGACGCGGGACGAGGTCGCGAGGCTCGGCAAGGAGAAAGGCATCCCGACTCTCATCGACGCGGCGGCCGACCTGCCGCCGGTGGGTAATCTCCGCGCCTATAACGATATGGGTTACGACCTCGTCGCTTTTAGCGGCGGCAAGGCGCTCCGAGGTCCGCAATGTTCCGGGATCTTGATGGGGCGAAAAGATCTCATCCATGCGGCCTATCTGAACGGGCCTCCGCACTCGAACTCGGTCGGGCGCATCGCCAAAGTAGGCAAGGAAGAGATCGTGGGGGTCACGAAAGCCGTGGAGCTCTACACGACGCGGGACCACGAGGCCGAGTGGGAAGCTTGGGACGAGGCGGTGCGCCATATCCTCGCTACCGTTGCGAAAGTGCCGGGCGTTCGTGGCGAGCGCTTCGTTCCCGAGATAGCCAACGCCGTCCCGCACGCGGGCATCATGTGGGATCCGAAGCGCGTTACGCTGACGCGACAAGACTTCGTCGACGCTCTCAGAGAGGGGGACCCCCGCATCGAAGTGCGGCCGAGCGATCCGGGAGAGCCTCGGCTCGAGATTGGGGTATGGATGATGGAGCCCGAGGACCATCTCGTCGTGGCCACACGGTGCCGCGAGGTCTTGGAGCAGGCGCTGGCGTAAGCGGCTCGCGTTGACATCGAGCCGCTTTCGACCTATCGTCGCCCTTACTCCATGACGGAAAAATCGGATGAGCTCACCTGGCTGAGCACCGTGTCGCTACTCGTCCTCGCAGGAGTCGCTCTTGCGGTGGCGCTCATCTATACACGTGCGGTCATGGTTCCTTTCGTTCTAGCCATATTGTTCTCCTATCTCGTCGGTCCCATCGTGGACTGGATGCAGATGAAGCCAAAGATGCCACGCGGCGTTTCCATTCTCTTCGCACTTCTCGTCGTGCTCGGGCTCATTACCCTCCTCATCATGCTCATCACCGTCTCGGCGCGCGGGATTGCCGACAGTGCTCCAATTTATCGCGAGCGCCTCGCGAGCATGGCGGAGAGTATTTTTTCGATCCTCGACCGGTTCGAGATCGACCTTGGCCAGGCAGCGATCCTCGACGCTTTGAAAAACCTTCCCGTGTTCAGCTTTGTCCGGTCTACGGCTTCTGGCGTCGTGAGCTTCATCACGAACGGCTTTCTCGTTTTGGTGTTTACGATTTTCCTGCTCGCCGGCAGGGCGCCGGGCGAAGTGCGCGTCGGGATCTATCGCGAGATCGACGACAAGATCCGGCGCTACCTCGTCACCAAAGTCGCGACCTCGGCGGCGACCGGAATTTTCGTCGGTATCATTCTCGGCATCCTTGGGCTCGACCTCGCCTTCGTCTTCGGGGTGCTCGCTTTCTTTTTGAACTTCATCCCCAATATCGGCTCGCTCATCGCGATCTTGCTCCCGCTGCCGCTCGCTATTGTGCAGTTCGATAGCTGGGTACATATCGGTCTCATCCTGGCCCTTCCCGGCGCGGTGCAGCTGACGATTGGAAACGTGATCGAGCCCAAGCTCATGGGGGACGGGCTGCAACTCCATCCAGTCTCGATCCTGCTTGCTCTTGTTTTTTGGGGTTTGATTTGGGGCGTGGTCGGTATGCTGCTCGCCGCGCCGATCACCGCGGTGCTGCGGATTGTGCTCGACCGGTTCGAGACGACGCGTCCTTTTGCCGAAGTGCTCGCCGGCCGTCTACCCGGCGCCGAAGCGCCCGCGTGAAGGACGCATCGCCGCTCATCGTTTGTAACCACCTCGTGACTGCTATACCATCACTTCGGTCTGGGGGATGTCGTGAGTGAAGGTTTCGAAAGCGCACGCCGAGAGATCCAGCAACTGCTCGATGCGCTTCGACACGACCTCACCGAAGGTAGCGTCAGGCTCTTTCGCGAGCATTTCACGGACGACGCCGTCGTTCTAGCCTTCGACGATCCGCGCATTTTCGTGGGCAAAGAAAGCTCCATGGAATATCTTCGAGGTCTCGTGCAGCAGGCGAAGTTTCGAACGCTCGCCGGCGAGATCGAGACCATCAAGCTTCACGGCGACGTCGCGATCGTGCTCGAGAGCGGGACGTCACTCTACGAAGTCCGAGGTCAAATGTATCGGGATACGGGGCGAACAACTTATGTCCTGTTGCGCGAGGACAACCGATGGCGGCTCACACATTTCCATCTGGAGTCGATGGCGACGAATCCGGTCGTTGAGCCAGAGTCTTAACCGCGTCCGCGATCGTTTGCGTCACCTCTCGATAATCCTGGCTCTCGCGAAAACACAACGCCTTGCCGAATCGGACGCGCACCGGGCCCCGCTTCGGCCAGCGGTCGTCAAATGACAGGATGTCGAAGAGCCCGCTCAAGTGGATCGGGATAACGGGGATCTGAAGACGCGCCGCTAGAAGTCCGACGCCTGCTTGGAAAGGCTCGATGGAACCGTCCCGCGTCAGGTGGCCTTCGGGATAGATCAAGATGGAGTAGCCGTCATCGGCCAAGGCGCCGGCGAAGCGGAGCGCGTCCCGAGCTCCCGCGCTCGTGCGCGCGAGCGGGAAGACGTTGACGAGCACGATGGCGAGCCAATATTGGATCGCGGCGGAAAGGCTCTCCAAGGCGCTTCCCGTTTTCCTCAGATAGGCGTCGAAATATTCTTGTTGCACCGCCGGCGCGACACGCCCTCGCCAAGCAAAGGGTAGCGCGGTGAGAATGGCGAGCGTGTCGAGGTTGCTTTGATGGTTCGCGGCAAAGATGACGGGGCCGCTCAGATTCTCGAGCTCGAGCTCCCCCTCGACCGTGAGCGCAAGATAGTGCCGGAAGAGAGGTCGGATGACGCCTTCCCGAAAAGCGGCTCGGGCGAAGCGCAGTGGCGCGATGCGTCCATAACGCACGAGACCGCGAAGCGGCGAAGCCTCGGGCCCGCCCCCCGGCGCCGGGGCAGCGCTCTCGAAAAAGCGCTCGAGCTCTCCGAGTGTCGTGACCCGGGCCATCTCCTCCTCGGAGAGCTCCCGTCCGCTTTGTTCTTCGAGGCGCGTCAAAAGCTCGATACGATCGAGCGAGCTCAGGCCAAGCTCTTCGCTCAGCCGGTCGGCGTCGCTCATCGTCTCACCCGATCGTCCGATCTGCTCTGCCAGGAGCGCCCGCACAGGACGAGATGGTGCGGCCAATGCAGCTCGTTCGTCTGACCCGAGCGCTTTCAGACGCGCGAGCAGCTCGCCGCGCCGTATCTTGAACGTCGATTTCGTGCGCGGGAAGTCGTCCTCGGGCCAGACGGTCCATGCGCGTACCCGCTGATGTGGCTCGAGCTCGGCATTGGCGCGCTTTATCGCGGCCTCGGCGTGACGCTCTCCGGGTTGGCCGAGGAGCACGGCATGAACGACGTCGCCTTTGTCGCTCGGCTGGCCGACAACGACGGCTTCTTTTATTTCCGGCTGCGCGTTCAGAACGGCTTCGACGTCGGCTGGGTAAACGTTCATGCCGTCCGCGCCCACGATGACGTCCTTCTTGCGCCCTTTGTAGTAGAGCGCGCCGTCGTCGCCCATCTCGCCGAGGTCTCCCGTGTGGAGCCAAGTTTTTTCGGAAGACTCACAAGGCGCGCCCTCGCCGAAATATTCGAGCGAGACGTTGTCGCCGCGAACGAGAATCTCTCCGTCCTCGGCGAGTTTTATCCGCTGGCTTCCGACCGCTTTGCCGATCGCTCCCCGTTTCGGGTGGAAGGGATGATTCGTCGCGACGAGCGAGCTCGTCTCGGTCAGCCCGTAGCCTTGGACGAGCACGAATCCGAGCCGCCAACAGAACGCTTCGTCTTCGGGCGCAAGCCGCGCGCCGCCGGAAAGTATGGCCCAGAACTTCCAGCCAAAAGCGGAGTGCACGTCGCGGTGGCGCCACCAGCGCGCGAGCCCCCCGAGGACGCCGACGCCTGGGGCACCCGCTTCTTCTTCCGGCGCGAGATCGAATCGGCGCTCGAGCTCGCCGCGCAAGCCCGACAGGAATCGGGGCACCGTGGTGAGAACCGAGATCCGCTCCCGCCGGATCGTCTCGATGATTGCCGACGGATGGATCGCTTGCATGAAGGCGACCGAGCCTCCCATCACGACTGGGACGAAGAGCCCGGTGAACTGTCCGAAGACATGACTCAAGGGCAAGAGGTCGAGAAAACGGATCGGCTGGAACGGGCGTGCATAGGCCGCATATTTCCGAATCTCTTTTCGAATGGGCCCGAGATTCGCGACGAGATTCTTGTGGCGATGCACCACACCTCGGGGCTCTCCGGTCGTTCCCGAGGTATAGATGATTTGCACCATGTCGTCGCCTGTCGCGGCAATCGGCTCCAAAGGCTCTTCCGAGTCGAGCTCTCCGACATCCTGGAGTGAAAGTTGCGAGAGCCCTATCGCTCCGGCATCGACTTCGGCGCCGTGGACGAGAAGCTTCGCTTCGACGTTGCGTTGGACGCGCATGACGAACGACTTCGAAGAGCGAAAATCGAGCGGGACCACCGTGACCCCGCGGGCGAGCGCTGCCCAAAAAACCGCGACCCACTCCGGCCGGTTCTCACCCCAAAGGAGAAGGCGATCGCCTGGCGCGAGACCACGCGCGTCGAGCTCGCGGGCGACCCCTTGGATGTGGCGATAAAGCTCGCGATAAGTCCATTTCCGCGTGCGGTAGCCGGTCGCAAGAAGGATCGCCTCACGACCTTCGAGCGCCTCCATCTCCGGAAGGAGCTCCAGCAGCGAGTTCATCGCGGGCCCTTAGGTTCCTTTGGGCGCCATCAGGTTACGGACCCAGTCCTCTGGCATGCGCACGGCGACGACTTCACCTTTCGCGGTTTGGATCGCCTCCGCTGACAGCGTGACCTCTACGGTGACGACGCGTCCTCGAATCTCTTTCGCGCGTCCACGGAGCGTGAGCGTGACGCCGAGAGGAGTGGGCTTCAAGTAATCGACGTGCAGCGAGCCGGTCACGAATCGAAGCGGCGGGTCCGTCCCCATCTCGCGGCCTTCCGCCCGATGCGCCGCGGCCGCGGCGGTTCCGGTGCCGTGACAATCGATGAGCGATGCGATGAGCCCCCCATAGACGTAACCGGGAAGTGCCATATGGTGCGGCTCGGGATCGAATTGGCAGATCGACACGTCACCGTCCCAGAAGCTCTGGATCCGGTGCCCGCGCTCGTTGAGCACGCCGCATCCATAGCAATGCTGTGTCTCCTCAGGGTAGAGCTCTTGAAAGCTCTTTTCAGCCATAGGCGTCTCCTTGGACGAGGTTATCGAGTTGCGGATGTGCCTTCTAAAGTCCTCAAGCTAGCAGCCGAATTCTCTCATAGGAAGTCTTCGCATGAGAGTCTCCGCCTCCGTCAACCGTTTCGTATTCAAGGATGTGGCCCTTCCGCCAGGTCTCGCGCTCCGAACCGGGGCGGCCTTCCCCTCGGCGGTTCGCGGAGAATCGGGGAGCTTGTTTCTTTTCCTCGCCGGCAAAAAGTTCCCTCTTCCCGCGACTGTTCCCCTCGAGCCCGGCCAGAGGGTGCGCGTCGAAGTCGCGCGCACGCAACCTGAAGTCGTCCTTCACATTATGCCTCGTCCGCGCAAACAGAACGGCTTTCAGAAAACCCCGGACCCGCTTACCGAGTTGCTGCCTCGACTCCTACAACAACTCGGCGGCACGCTCCCGTCGACGGCGGCGGGACGGGCTCCCGCGGAGCTCGCCTCTAGGGCGTTGGCGGTGCACGAGCTCCTTTCTCTCCTCTTGTCTCGACGTGGCGTCGGACCTTCTTTGGACCTGGTCACCTCCGTTCTTCGCCAGGCGCAAGCTGCGGGATTGTCTCTCGCTGCGGGAAGCAGCGAACTGGCCAAGCTTTTGTCGGAGCTGCTCATGCTCTCGGGCCGGAGCTTGCCAGCGCTTCTCGAGAAACTCGCCGCCGACGCGCGTGCCTCGACGGAAGCGAGGGTTGCCCGCTCGCTTCGTTCTGGACATCGTCACGGGCTCGCCGCCCACCTGAGAGAAGATCTCAAGTCACAGATCTTTCGACTCCTGGGCGACCGGGCGCTCACGGAGTTTGCCGAGAGCGTCGGTAAGCGGGGAGCGTTCGAGAGCGCCGTCAAGGCCCTCGTAAGCCGCCTCGCTGCTCGCGACCTTCAGAATCTCCGGGCCATGGAGCACCCGTACTTGTTTTTCGAAGTGCCTTTCGGCTCTAAAGCGCCCCTTCAGAGAGCGCTGGTCCATTTCTTCGGCGAACGCAGGGGCCGTGACAGAGATGCCGATTTCCGCAACGCAAGCGTCGTGCTGGATCTCTCGACGTCCAAGCTCGGCGATATTTGGGTGACGCTCGAATCCCACGGGAGTCGATGCCGCTGTCGATTCCGGGCCGAGCGCCCGGAGACGCTCGCCGTCATTCAGGAGGCCTCACCGAGCTTGAGCTCGGCGTTAAAGGCTGCAGGCTACGAAGATGCCATCGTAGAGACGAGTGAGTGGCGAGGTGATCGATTGTCCGAAACGGCGCGCTGGATGCGCACCTTGTCCGGCATCGACCAGAGAACCTAGAGAATGACAGAGAACGAGGCCAGGCGCCGAAAGGCCGTGGCGCTCCGCTACGAGGCCGACAACGATGCCGCTCCACACGTCGTCGCGAAAGGAGCCGGGCCGCTCGCCGACCGCATCATCGAGCTGGCTCGAGAGCACGGCGTTCCGGTCCAGGAGGATCGGGATCTCACGGCACTCCTGTCGCAATTGGACGTGAACGTCAGAATCCCGCCCGAGCTCTATCGGGCTGTCGCCGAGATACTCGGCTTCGTCTACCGCTTGAGCGCGCGTTAGTTTCGCGGGTCCGGGCAGTAGCGCCCGTGACTGAAGCCGATTTCTACTGGATGACGTGCCGGGCGAGTGCCAGCAGTGACGCGTGAATGTTGAGCTTCGCCTGCCGGGCGGCGATCAAATTAATTGAGAAGCGTACCTTGTTTTTGTGCACCATAAGCTGAATCA
>SMYC01000318.1 GCA_004356105.1 Acidobacteriota bacterium
GGCGGAGGCGATGTCGAGCCGTTGCTGCTCCAAGTCGTGCCGCAAGGCGAGCTCCTCGGCGCGGACTCTCGAGCGCTTGAGGATCAAGTCTCCGATGAGCTCTTCGGCGAAGAGTCGTTCGTCGGCCACCGCCTGGAGTTTCGCTTGGTTGAAATCGGAAGCAACCGTCACGGCCATGGATTTTTGGCTCAGCAACTGGCTCTTGACGGTGACCCGCAGGTCGGCCATCTCGGCTTCCTGGGCCTGAAGTTGAAACTCGGCATCTCGAAGCTGTTGATCGAGCTCGGGATTCGAGAGCTCGAGAATGATGGTCGATGGCTCGACCTCGACCCCCGGCAAAAGAACGCGCCGCTCGACCCGGCCACGGGTGCGGGCCGCGACCCAACGGATGGCCTCGGGAAGCACTTCGAGCGTTCCCGGACCGCGTACCTGGCGGATCATCTCGCCTCGCTCTACTCTGTCCATCCACACGGTCGCGCGGTTGACGGACGGGGCGGCGGGCTCGAGCCGGGACAATCCAAAGCTGATGGCGGCGATGCCAGCGAGTACGGAGCCCGCGATCACGATCATGCGGATGCGCTTTTTTCGAGCGAACCCTTCACGTTTGATGTCCAAAACCAACTCCTCCTACCTGGTCTTATATGCGCAAATGACGTGCCATTTGTTCCATAAAAGTGAGTGTCTTGTAAGTCATTTAATAAGTTGAGGATGTCGATGTGTTAACCCTTGGACCTCACGACTCTTGTGCGTTTTTGGGACGCGGCCGGTCCCAGTGTCGAACAAGATTAGACGGATGAAGGCCTGCCTGGGTTGCCTCAATCGAACAGAAGTGCCGGGAGAAATTGCGTGAGCCACGGGAGGTAGGTCACGAGAACGACCGCGACGGCGCGGATGGCGAAGAACGGAAGCGTCGCCCGGTAGACGTCGGGCAAGGGCTGCTTGAACCGGTAGGACGCCAGAAAGAGATTCATCCCCACCGGCGGCGTCAGGTAGCCGAGCTCCATATTCGTGAGAAAAATGATCCCGAGGTGAAAGGGGTCGATGCCGAAGACGATGCCGAGGGGTGTGATGAGCGGCACCACGACGACGATGGCCGAATAAATGTCCATCAGACAGCCGACGATCAACAAGAACACATTCAGCAGAAGCAAGAAGAAGAGCGGGGAGCTCACGAACGTCTGTACCCAGTCGACCGCGAGCTGGGGGATCTCGGCGAAGATGAGATAATTGGTCAAGCCGAGGGCAACCCCGAGGATGATGAGCACGCCTCCGATCAATGTTGCCGCGTCCGCTCCAACGCGCAACAGATCTTTTGTGATTTTCAAGTCGCGGTGGACGATGAATTCGAGCACGAAAGCGTAGAGAACGGTGATCGCAGCGGCCTCGACAAGGGTGGCGAATCCGCCGAGGATGCTCCCGAGCACGACGGCCGGGATAGCGATTTCCCACTTGGCCTTCCAGATGGCCGTGAGACTTCGACGAACATCGAAGGGCACGCGCTCGATACCCACACCCTTTACCGCGTAGAGTGCGAAACCTGCGACGAGTCCGATCTCCAGGATGGCCGGGACGAACCCGCTCACGAAGAGACGTCGGAGCTCGACGCCGGCCACGAGCCCATAAAGAATGACCGCAAGCGACGGCGGGAAGAGCAGTCCGAGCGATCCTGCTGACGTCAGAAGCCCGGTCGTGAATTTCGGCGTGTACTTTCGCTCGATGAGCATCGGGAACAAGAGCCCGCCCATCGCGAGGATGGTGACGCCGCTGCCTCCCGTGAAGCTCGTGAAAAATGCGCACACCACGATGGCGACGATGGCGATACCGCCCGGAATCCAACCCACGAGCGCGCGGAAAAGCTCGACGAGCCTTCGCGGTGTTCCGCCTTCGGCCAGGATGAAGCCTGCGAGGGTGAAAAGCGGGATGGTCGGAAGGATTGGCTTGATCGCGAGGTTGTAGGTCTCGGTGGGTATCGCTGCAACGGGGAAGAGATCGTGCCACAGGAGCGCCGCCGCAACGCCTCCGATGCCGACGAAGATAGGCGCTCCGAGCGCTGTTGCGCTCAGCAAGATGAGGATGAGGGGCAAGTAGATGCCCGTTTCTTGGAGTGACTCGAAGCGGTAGAGCAAGAGGGGAACGAGTGCAAAGCTCGCGGCTAGCGCCCGTCCGCGCCACGTTGATGCCGCGCGGTACAAGAGCCTCCAGCCGATGAGAGCGAAGCCGATGGGCATGATGGCTTGCGCGACCCATACGGGAAACCCGTAGGCTAGCGCGCGGCCGCCTTCGCGCTCGACGCTCACGAGCTCGAGGCTCCCATGGACGAGCACGACGCACACGGCGAAGCTGACGCCGCCCACGACGAGGTCGATCCACTTCGATTGTCGAGTGCTCGCGAGCTGCGCTCCCGCGGTCAACGAAAGAAGCTCGCCTCGCCGCGCCGCGATGGCTGCGCCGAGAAAGGCGACCCAGAGCGCTAGGTGTTGGACCCAGATTATCGAGCCGGAGATGCCGCTAGGGTAAAACGTGCGGACGACGGCTTCGAGCAAAGGGAGAAGCGCCATCGTAAACAGCGCGAGGACGGCCAGGCCGTTTTCTAGGCTGTCGAAAGAGCGCTTCACGACTCAACGGGCGCGGAAAGCGTCCCGTAGCTTCTTCACGCGATCGAAGATCTCGGGTGTTACGAGGCTCTCGCGCATGCGGGGATAAGCCTTCTCGGCGACTGCGCGCCACTCGGCACGGATTTCGTTCGAGACCGCGACAATTGTGAGCCCGCGCTTGGTCATGGCATCGAGCGATCGTTGCTCCTGCTCCCGGTTCGACGTTCGCAGCTCTGCGCCCGCCTTTCGCGTGATGCGCAACATTTTTTCTTGTTGCTCCGCGCTCAACTGGTTCCAGCCTTTCTCGTGCATCACGACCGCTCCTTGGAGGGGCGCCCACTTCATGTCGGTCATGTTCGAGACCTGGCGGTAGAACTGAGAGCCTTCCGCGAGGATCACGGGCGCGTAGGTCGCGTCGATGAGGCCTGTTTGAAAGCCGGTCATCATGTCCACGAACGATATCGGCACGGGGTTGAAGCCGGCCCATTTGAAGATATCGATCGTCTTGGTCTCGGTGTGCGAGGCCGCGAGCCTCATGTCTGCAAGATCGGCCGGGCTTCGCATCGCTCGTTTCGTGAAGAAATAGATCCAGCCCAAATCCGTCCACGTGAGCACGACGAAGCCTTTGGCTTTCAAGTTCGCTTCGAGGATCGGATTGATCTCCTGGCGCACATGGTTCCACTCCTCGTAAGAGTCGAACATCATCGGCATCATGAGGGCATAGGCTCTGGGGTCGATCTCCGCGAGCCCGGAATTCGAGATCGCCGCCGCCTGCAACTGTCCGATCCGCATCTTGCGGATCATCTCGCCCTCGTCGCCTACGGTGCCGCCCGGGTAAATGCGTAGGCGGACCTCGCCCTCGGTCGCCTTGCCCCATTCTGCGCCCATGCGGCGCAGAATGAGCTCCCAAGACGAGCCTTTGGGGGCGACCGTGCCGAGTCGAATCGTGACCCGAGCCTCGGCAGGGAGGGCGGTCGAGAGGAGCGTGGCCATCGCTGCGGCTATCCAAATAGGTTTCATATCAGGCACCACTGTCCGAGCTGTCCAGGAAGAACTCGTCGACATTTTGTTTCAACCATGAGGCGCGTCGTTTGGCAAGTACATTGAGGAGCCGATTCTTCGGATAAAGCTCGACGTCGAAGGCCAGAACCTTGTCGGCCAGCTCGATGAACTCCGCCCGATTCTGCTCGCTCACGGAGACATTCTCTGCCCAGCTTAGCCACAACGAGGGTAACTTGGCCGGTCCGAGAACGAGCGCGCGCTCGTAATACTCCCGGGCTGTCTCGATCGAGCCGCCGACACGGCTCGTTTCATAGACGAAGAGAAACTCGTAGATCGTGCCGTTGTCGTAGTCCGGTTCGAGCGCGAGGGCGCGCTCGAGGAGCGAGCCGACGACGGCGATATCGGCGGTGAACTCCGGATCGTCCTTGCTGGTGCTGATCGCGCCGCCGAGAGCCGCCGCGGTCCAAACCGCGAGCGGAACGTCGGCGAGCTCGAGCTCCGCTGCCGTCCCGGCCGGATCTTTCCGGAGACGATCCTCGATCCCCGGATGATCCAAGGATAGCCCTCGGATGCCGTAGTCGTAAGCGCGGCGATAAAGCTTCGCAGCACGATGGCGCACGGCCTCGGCGCGATCGAATTCCGTATATTCGTAGCTGCGCCCTTCTGGCTCGACAAAGCTGTAGGCGTAGAGAATGAACGATTTGGTGGCCGCGAGAAGGAGCCCGACATGCTCCGGGCTGGACACGAGCAGCGTCTCCATTGTTTTGAGGTTGAATGGAAGCGCCGCGGCGATGAGCTCCGGATCTCCGTCGGACAAATAAACGCTCTCCGCCTCGCCGAGCACCTCCGCGAGCGTGTCGACGGCGCGCGCTTTGAGCGAGCAAGCGGAAAGCCCGAGAAGGATCGAGATGATGGCGAGTCGTTTCATTCGAGGCTCGAAGAGAATTGGATCGTACCCCGTAGCCCCTGCCAAGTAAAACTTAACCAACCGCCATGGTTCAGAGTAGCCAAGAGGGTGCCTCGGGTGCAAGGATTGTGGCCGGGAGGAAACGATGCGCATCTCGAATCTCTTGGCCGTGGCCGTCTTGTTGGTATCGATACAAGCAGTAGAGGCAGGGGAGGCCGACATTCTCGGGGCTTGGCACCCAGAGCAATATGTTCTCGAAGACGGGACGGAGCTCGACGTCTCGGGCTTGATCTTTTTTACCAAGAGCGATTGGACGGTGCTCTTCTTCGTCGAGGATGAGAACGGTGAGCCCCGGCGGGGATCCGGAGAAGGCGGCACCTATTTACTCGTGGGCGACACCTTGACCTTCACGCACTTCTATCATTTGTCTGCCGGGGATGAAATCGGACCCATCGCGGCGTCACCGCTTCGGATGAGTGTGAAAGAAATAGAGGATGCGGCGGAGGAGCCGTGTCGCGCAGAAGTGGGCGAAGAGACGATGACCATTCATTTCCCGAGCGGCAACCGCATGCTGTTTCGAAAGAGCTCGGGATATTAGTCTGCCAGGTTTGCGGCCGTAGGCTTAGGCTGCGCTGCAGAAAACTCAGGGGGCCAGAGACGCGGATTCGGGGTTGCGGTATTGCTCGATGAAAGCTCGTGCGGTCTTGGGCGGCTCGGGTCGGCTTACCAAGAAGCCCTGGAAACCGTCGCAGCCTTTCAACAATTCGAGCTGCTCCTGGGTCTCGACTCCTTCCGCCATGACATCGAGCCTCAGGCTGTGGCCGAGACCGATGATGGCGTCGGCCACGGTCCGATCGTCCTCGTTCGTCGTGATGTCGTGTACGAAGCTGCGATCGATCTTGAGGCAGTCGAGCGGAAACGTCGTGAGGTAGGCGAGAGAGGAATACCCGGTTCCGAAATCGTCGATGGCGATCCGCACACCCAGAGCTTTGAGCTCTAGAAGCGTCGAGCGCGTACGCTCGGTATCCTTCATCAACAAGCTCTCGGTAATCTCGAGCTCGAGATGTGTGGCCGGAAGCCCGGACTCGGCCAGCGCGCGCTCCACCGAAACGACGAGGTCGGAGCCTTCGAACTGCCGCGCCGAGAGGTTCACCGAGAGGCGCAGGTGGGGAAACATGTAGTCCTGCCATTCCTTGACTTGCCGGCAGGCTGTCCGCAGCACCCACTCTCCCACACCTTTGATGAGGCCCGAGCTTTCCAGGAAAGGCATGAAGCGCCCCGGTAGTACGAGCCCGAGCTCGGGATGTTGCCACCGCACGAGAGCTTCCATCCCCACGAGCTGTTTGCGATCGAGTGTAAGCTGAGGCTGGAAGAACACGACATATTGGTCGCGTTCGAGTGCGTGACGGATCGAGCTCTCGAACTGTAGGCGCTCGAGAACGCCGGATCGGGATTCTCCGTCCTTATTGCTATAGAGGTGATAGCCGTCGCGGCCATTTTGTTTCGCCCGGTACATGGCGCGGTCAGCATGTTGCATGAGCTCGGCACCCGTCTCGCCGTGATCGGGATAGATGGCGATCCCGATGCTTCCGGTGCAAGCAATTTCGTAGCCTTGAAGGCGTGCGGGCGGGGTGAGGGCCTCGAGAAGACGTTGCGCCGTCGCGACCGCCTCCTCTTCGTTGCGAAGGCCCTCGAGCACGATCGCGAACTCGTCGCCGCCGAGACGAGCGGCTATGTCGACGTCACGGAGATTCTCCAGCAGTCGATTCGCGACGACTTGGAGCAGACGGTCGCCCAAGTCGTGTCCTAGCGACTCGTTGACGTTCTTGAAGCGATCGAGATCGAGAAACAGCAAGGCGAGCCGGTTGTGCCGTTGATGGACGCGCGCGATGGCGCGCGAAAGCTCATCGCGGAGCGCCGCGCGATTCGCTAGTCCGGTGACGGGATCCCGTTCGGCTAGGTAAGCGAGGCGATCCTCGAGGCTTTTGCGCTCGGAGGCCAGCCGTAGGCTACGCCGCAGATGGTAGCTGTCCAGCTTCTTCTCGATGACGTAATCCGAAGCGCCTGCCGTGAGCACCTTTTGTTCTCTGTCATCGTCGTCGGAGTTGCCAATCGCAATGATTGGAAGCTCGGGCGCTGCGCGTCGAAGGCCTGCAATCTTTTCGAGCGCGCTACTATCCGCGGTCTCGATCTTGACGATGATCGATTGAAAGTCACGCCGCTGCGAAACTTCCACGGCATCAGAAAGGTCTTTGACGACATGAGCGTCGTTCTTGGGCAGCGCCTCGGCAATCAACCGTCGTAGGAAGGTGCCGTCTTCGGCGCTCTCTGAAAGGACAAGAATGGGAAGATTCCGTTTTTGGACCAAACTATCGGCTCGTCGATGCTGCGACCGATCGACGGCGCGTTTCAGAATCTTGGCGAGGTCGCTGAGTGACCATGGCTTGGAAACGACTTCGTCCACTAGGGGCTCGCCGCTGGCTTGCTCGGGAAGATCGAGATGGGACGCTCCGGTGACGATGAGGTAGCTCGCCTCGGGCCGTTTGGGACGCAAAAGCTGGATGAGCGCGAGCCCGTTCAAGCTAGGCATGCGCAAATCAGCCGCGATCACTTCGTAGGATCTCTGGCTGGCCATCGTGAGCGCGTCTCCGCCAGTTTCCGCGGTGTCCACGCAGTAGCCAAAGGAGCTCGCCGCATCGGCGAAAGCCTCCCGGGCGGACGCGTCGTCGTCTACATAAAGGATATATTGATCGGCGTGCTGCGGGGTCCGCGTCGGCCCTAATGGCTCTTTGTGCTCGAGCTCGACCTCTTGCTCCGACGTTTGGGTGGAGACGGTTAGCGGGCGGTCCACACACGGGTTATCGGCCGAAGCGTGCGAGACCTTTAGCGAATTCATTCGGAGCCGCGTCCGGGGGGATTTGCCTACGTTTGGCGCTCGGCGCCCTTGCAGCATTTGTACTCGACGCTCGCGCTTTTGTCGCTGATCGTTTCGAGCACTAGCCATACAGCCACGTTAACGGCCTTGCTTCCACGGGACTGTCAAGAACTTAACGCATTGAGTTTTTGGGCGAACAGCTGTAAATAGTTGCTGAATATGTGATTAGCCATGGGTTGTGCCAGCGCCCCGGTCTTTGATATTCTCCCGCATCCTTCGAGGTTTGCGAACACTAAATTCACGACAAGGGGTCGCGTCGCCATGACGTTTTGGCAGGGAGCCGATGGCGAAATTGCGTTTGGAGGATAGAGACTATGAGCACCGCCATCTCGCTTGACCAGCTGTGCGTCAACACCATCCGCACCCTGGCCATCGATGCGGTTCAAAAGGCCAACTCGGGCCATCCGGGGCTTCCGATGGGTGCGGCGCCGATGGCCTATGTGCTCTGGCAAAGCCACCTTCGCCACTATCCCAAAAACCCTGCCTGGCCGGATCGCGATCGCTTCGTGCTCTCTGCGGGCCATGGTTCGATGTTGCTCTATGCGCTGCTGCATCTGACGGGCTATCACCTCGCGATGGACGATCTTCTCGCCTTCCGCCAGTGGGGCAGCCGGACGCCCGGACACCCCGAATCGTTCGAGACACCGGGCGTCGAAGCAACGACCGGTCCGCTCGGGCAAGGCGCGGCCAACGCGGTCGGAATGGCGATGGCGGAGCGGATGCTGCATCATCGTTTCAACCGCCCGGACCATACCATCGTCGACCACCACACCTATGCGCTCGTTTCCGATGGCGATTTGATGGAAGGGGTCTCGGCCGAAGCGTCTTCCATCGCGGGACAGTTTAGGCTTGGGAAGCTTACCTACTTGTACGATGCCAATGAAGTGACCCTCGACGGCCCCGCCTCGCTCACGTTCTCGACCGAGGACGTGGCGCGTCGCTACGAGGCCTATGGATGGCACGTGCAACGGGTTCGAGACGGTGATCACGATCTCGAATCTATCGACGCGGCGATTCGAGAAGCGAAAATGGAAACCGCAAGACCATCGCTCATCATCGTTCACACCACGATCGGCTATGGCTCGCCGAACAAGCAAGGCTCCTCCTCCGCGCATGGCGCGCCGCTTGGCGCCGATGAAGTTGCGCTCACGAAGGAGGGTCTTGGTTGGGATCCGAGCCGTGAGTTCTATGTTCCCGACGAAGCCAAGGCGCAATTTAGGGAAGCCTTCGATCGAGGCGAGGCCGCCGAAGCCGACTGGCGAGCGCGCTTCGCGCGCTATCGCGAAGCCTATCCGGAGCTGGCTTTCGAATGGGAACGGCGGCACCGTCACGAGCTGCCCAACGGTTGGGACGAGGCGCTTGTGAGCTTCAAGGCCGGCGAGAAACTGGCCACGCGGGAAAGCTCGGGGAAAGTGTTGAACGCGATCGCGTCGACCGTGCCTGAGCTCGTGGGCGGCGATGCCGATCTCTCCTCGTCGACCAAGACGGCGCTCAAAGACATGGGCTCGTTCGATGGAAAGACGGGCGAGGGCCGGAACGTGCATTTCGGTGTCCGCGAGCACGCGATGGGAAGCCTCGTGAACGGCATGGCCTATCACGGCGGTGTGCGCGCCTACGCGTCGACGTTTTTCGTGTTCTCGGACTACATGCGGCCCTCCATTCGCCTCGCGGCGCTGAGCAAGTTGCCGGTGATTTACGTGTGGACGCATGATTCGGTGGGCCTCGGAGAAGACGGACCAACCCACCAACCGGTCGAGCAGCTCATGGCGCTTCGCGTCGTGCCGAATCTCCACGTGCTGCGTCCGGCGGATGCCAACGAGACCGTAGAGGCATGGCGCGTCGCAATGGAGAGGACGGACGGTCCGACCGCGCTCGTTCTGACGCGGCAAAAGATCGCGACGTTCGATCGAGAGGAGCCAGGCAGTGCTCGGGGAACGCGCCGCGGGGCTTACGTGCTGGCCGACGCGGAAGGTGAAGGCCTGCCGGACGCTATCCTCATGGCGACCGGATCAGAAGTCACGCTCGCGCTCGCCGCGCGCGATCTTCTGAGCCAGAGTGGCGTTCGCGTCCGTGTAGTCTCGATGCCCTGCTGGGAGCTCTTCGAGGCGGAGACGGACGAGTATCGTGAGAGCGTGCTTCCCGAGGCCGTCAAAGCCCGCGTCTCGGTTGAAGCTGGGGTTACTCTTGGTTGGGAGCGCTACTTGGGCTCGAGGGGCCGCGCGATCGGCATCGATCGTTTCGGCGCCTCCGCGCCGGGAAACACCGTGTTCGAAAAGCTGGGCTTGACCGCGGACAGCGTCGCCGAGACCGTGAAGCGTCTTTTGTAGAATTGGCTCGATGACAGCCGAGCCCGTTCTCGAAGTCCAGGCGCTCTCTAAGAGCTATGGCGAGCGCGAAGCCGTGCGGTCCGTCTCCTTTTCGCTGAGGCGCGGCGAAGTCTTCGGCCTCCTCGGGCCGAACGGGGCGGGCAAGACGACCACCATCGGGGTGATCGCCGGCATTCTCGCGCCTTCGAGCGGCACCGTGCGATGTGCCGGGGCGCTGGGTCTCGTCCCTCAGCGGGTAGCACTCTACCCGTCTCTCACGGCGGAGGAGAACCTCGATTTCTTCGGACGTCTTTACGGCTTGTCTAAGAGCGAGGCGCGTGCTCGCCGCGACCAACTGCTCGAGCTTTCGGGGCTTTCAAAAAGAGCGCAACAACGCGTCGCCGAGTTCTCAGACGGAATGAAACGACGCCTCAACCTCGCCTGCGGTGTGGTGCACGCCCCCGAGGTGCTGCTCCTCGACGAGCCGACGGTCGGTGTTGACCCGCAGTCGCGCGAGCGGATTTACGATTCGTTAACGGCCTTGGCCGCCGAAGGCATGGCGCTACTACTCACCACCCACTATATGGACGAAGCCGAGCGTTTGTGCGACCGCCTCGTGATCATGGATGAAGGCAGTTTGATCGCCGAGGGATCGGTCGAAGAGCTCGTCGCGCGCTCCTCCCTCGAGCGAAGCCTCGAGCTCCAGCTCGAACGCCCGCCAAACGAGAGGCTTGCCCGCCGCCTGAGCGCACTCGGTGCGCACCCCGAAAACGAGCGAACTTATCTGCTCACCGGAAAGGACAAGTTGCGCGCCCTCCCCGACCTACTCGCATTCGTTGCATCCGAGGGCAACGAAGTCCAAGAGCTGAACGTCCACCGCCCAAATCTAGGTGACGTCTTCCTACAACTCACCGGAAAAGGCCTCCGCGACTAGCCAAGGAAAAAAACCGCCACGGAGACACAGAGCCACAGAGCCACAGAGAAATCAAAACAAGGGTTTCTCTGTGCCTCTGTGCCTCTGTGGCCAATTATGGGTGGCGGCCAGACGAGCCGCACTATGTTTAGGCTCTAACCCGTCAGAACCGAGGATTTTGTACCACGTTCTGAAGCAAATTCTTTCTTATCCCCCCATCCCCTCCTATCCCCACCTCTCCTTGCTTTTAGCGGCCTTTTTAAAGGCAAGGGGATGGGGGGATGGAGGGGATGGGGGGATGAGAGTCAGCTGTGTGGTTTGGATTTAGAACGCTTTCAGGTTTACCTGGCTAGGTTTAGACGGGGGCGGCTAGTTTGGGTCGATCTTTTTGGAGTCGTTCGCGGACGGAGGCGCAGGCGACTTTTTCGACTTGGCGGATGCGTTCGCGGGAGAGGCCTAGCGCGTCTCCGATTTCTTCGAGGGTGCACTCTTTTGGATAGCCGATGCCGTGGCGCATCGATAGGATGACGCGTTGCCTCTTTGGGAGTGCGTCGAGGACGGTTGCGATGGCGCGTCGGGTCTCTTCCTCCATCGCTTCGTCCAGTGGTGTGGGCGTCGTCCGATCTTCGATCGTGTCGCCGAGCTTCAACTCCGTCGCCGCCAGTGGGGAATCGATCGAATCGATGGGTGCGATGGCTGGGAGCAGTTCTTCGACTTTGTGTTTGGGGAGGCCGATGGCTTCCGCGATCTCTTCGGGCAGCGCAGGACGTCCCAGCTTCTCCGCGATCTTGGCCCGTGCCAGGAGCGTCTCGCGCACCTCCGCTATTCGGTTCACCGGGATACGGATCGTGCGGGCTTTTTCGGCGAGCGAGCGGCGAATTCCTTGCTGGATCCAATGGGTCGCGAACGTCGAAAAACGCGCACCCACGGCGGGGTCGAAACGATCCACCGCTCGCATCAAGCCGAGGCTCCCTTCTTGAATCAAATCGATGAAGTCGAAGCCGCGGCCTCGAAATCGTTTGGCGACCCACACCACGAGCCTCAAGTTGCACTCTACGAAAATCCGCCGGATGTCATCCATCTCGGCGACCGTGTCGGCGAGCACGCCGCGCAGACGCTTCGAGGCCAGGGCGCCGTCGCGCGCCCGACGCTCGACTCTTGCCAATCGTCGGCGGGTCGACGCTGTGACTACTCTTTTCGGCGGGAGAACCTCGAGTGCTATGTCGCGGTTCTCGCTCTCGGAAGCTCTGAGGATCCGCAGAAGGCGCCGGCGCAAGATCCACAAACGCGTGCCAAGCTCACGCTCTTGCTCGGCGTTCAGGAGCTCGCGGCGGCCGGCCAACTTCATGAAGTAGCTGAGATCGCTCTGGTCTTGGAGCTCCTGGCTATTCGACTCGACCGCGCATGCCGGCGGCGAAAGATATTCGAAATCGACGTCCGTCCTCATACGACACTGCCTGCTGTTTCGGGTGTGAATGGAAACGACACCATCTCCACGATTGCCTGGCGCGCTTGCCGCTCATCTTGCAGAAGAAGCGTAAGGGGTATGTTGTCCAAGAGTTTTTGAATGTGGTAGTTCACAGTGGTCCAGACCGGCCGCAACCCGCAGTTCTTGTTGTGGACGCACTGGCTTTCGTCGCCCGTATAGCGCTGGCAGATGGCGCTGTGGGTGAGAAAGCCGCCTAGCGCGCGCACCGCATCGCCTACGGAGACTTCATCCGGACGGCCCTTGAGACGAAAACCCCCGCGGACACCGCGCACGGACTCTACCAGGCCGGCCTTGGATAATTGGTGCAGGAGCTTCTCCGCGTAAGCGACCGAAAGACCCTCGCTCGTGGCGACCTCCCGTACCGTGATGGGGCGTCCTTTCTCGGCGTGGCGGGCCAATTGGAGGAGGCACCTGAGACCGTACTCTTCTTGCGCTGTCACCTTCATCGACTCTATTTTTTCAATACCTGACTATTTTGTCAAGTATTTAGGGTCTGGATTAGGGAGGTTGTCGGGTCTGGTTTATACTCTGGCTTCTCGTCTGGCAGTGACGACTAGTGACACGACGTGCGCTCTCTCATCATATTGTTTATTAAAGACTTAAGGCTCCTATCCCGCGATTCTCTCGCCTTCGTGCTGCTCGTCGCGGCTCCAGTTATCGTGATAACCGTGGCCGGCCTTTCGCTCGCGACGCTCTACCGCAGCTCGGAGCATTTATTTCCGGTGGCCGACCTCGATGGCGGTGAGCTCGCCGCGCGGCTTCTCGAATCTTTCGAAGCCTCCGAAGAGCTCGAGGTCATTCTGGTGAGCGCCGAGGAAGCTCGTCGCCTCGTGGCCGACACCCCACGTGCGGGAGCTGCGCTCGTGATCCCGGAGGGTTTTTCAGAAGCGTTTCGCGCGGGAGAGCCCATCGAGCTGCTGCTTTGGAGCGACCCGGTAAAACATATCGAGGCGCTCAAGATCCGCGCGGCGGTGGAGAGAGCTCAAGCTGGGCTCGCGACCACACAGATCGCGGCGCGGATCGCCGTCGTCCAAGTCCTTACCCATGCAGGCGATGCGGATTTCGAAGCGCTTTTCGAAGACTCGGCCGGGCTCGCCGCGCGGCTCTTGGATAAATCCGTGGGCTTGAACGAGATGAGTGTTTTTCCCGGGTCGATCGAGTTCAACACCTTCGACCAGAACGTGCCTGGCTTCAGCATCACCTTTCTTCTCCTCGGGATGCTCTTCGGGGTGGGGCTCGGGCTCTTGGACGAGCGTGACTGGGGCATGTTGGATCGCGTGGCTGCGACGCCCGTCGGCGTTCGGAAGCTCGCGACGGCGAAAGTTCTCTCGCGTTTCACCATCGGCGTCGCGCAGATGGTGCTCCTCTTTGCCTTTGGGCGGTTCGTATTCGGTATCTCTTTGGGCCCGTCACTCCTAGCGCTCGGACTCGTGATCCTCGGCATCGCGTTTGCGTCGGCGGCCTTCGGCCTTCTCGCTGCGACGCTCGCTCCGACGCGCGAAGCGATCCTTCCGATGGGCACGATTACCGTGGTCGCGATGGCTGCGATCGGCGGCTGCTGGTGGCCGATCACGATCGAGCCTTATTGGCTTCAAAAGCTCGCGCATATCTTCCCCACCGCTTGGGCGATGGACGGCTTCAACGACCTGATGCTTCGCAAGAAACCGCTCACGGAAGTTTGGCCGAGCTTTGCCGCGCTCGTCGGTTTCGGATTCTTGTATCTTTATGTCGCCTTGAAACGGTTGAGCCGGCAATATCCCGCATGATCCTTTTCTCCGTCCTTGTCGTCGCACAGCTCTCGACGGGCGCCATCGTTGCCCGCGTCAAGGAAGGCGATCTCAAAATCCAGGATTTGCGTGCGAAAGTCCATCTCGAGATCCGAACCGGCGACGACGTCAAAACGCGTCGATTCGATCTTTCCATGAAGCGAGACGGCGTGAACTATCGCGCGCTCATTGTGCTCGCGGAGCCCCGGGCGATGGCGGGCACGAAGTTTCTCGTCCACGCCGAGAGGGGAAAGCGGAACAAAGAATGGGCCTATTTCCCGGACTTGGATCTCGTGCGTCCTATCCTGGGCAAAAATCAGGACGATCGTTTTCTCGGCTCGGACATTACTTATGCGGACCTTGCTGGTGGAGCGCACCTCGATGATTTGCGCCACCGGTTGATAGGGGAAGAGACCGTCGAAGGTGAACCCTGCTACGTGCTCGAAGGTACGCCGCGCCATCGCATCGTTTATGGGAAGCTCCGGGGATATGTTCAGAAGTCGAATTTCATCACCGTCCAGGCCGCGTTCTTCGACCACGACGGCGTTCTCGTGAAAGAAGCATTTCTTACGGATGTGCGCGATCTCGGCGACGGTGTCAAGCTCGCACATCGGATCGAGGTCCGCGACTATAAAATGGACAGCACGACCGTGTTGACGTTCTCTGACGTCGAAGTGAATCAAGGCCTCTCCGAGGACGCCTTCCGACAAGACGCTCTCTCCAGTGAGTCTCGATGAGGATTGAAAGCGTTGGGACGGCCTTTCCGCCTCACTACTATTCCCAGGAGAGGTTGTCGGAAGCACTCAAGAAAAATTGGGCGCATCGCCATTTCAACCTCGCGCGGCTAGAGCAGCTCCACAAGAACGTGCTCGTGGGCGGCCGTTTTCTTGCCTTGCCGCTCGAGCGCTATGACGAGCTCGATTCTTTTACCGAGGCCAACGACGCCTATATCTGCGCCGCGGTCGATGTGGGCGCGCGCGCCATCGAGAACGCGCTCGAGCCGAGCGGCGTCGAGCTCGGCGAGATCGATCATCTGTTCTTTGTGACGACCACCGGTATCGCCACGCCGTCCATCGATGCGCTCCTCGTCAACCGGCTCGGCTTACGCCCCGATCTCAAACGTTCGCCGCTCTTCGGGCTCGGATGCGCCGCGGGCGCGGTCGGCGTCTCGCGCGCCTTTGATTACTTGAAGGCCTATCCCGCACAGACGGTGCTGCTTCTATCCGTGGAGCTCTGCAGCCTGACTCTTCAGCGGAAGGATCTTTCGATCCCGAACATCATTGCTTCCGGTCTTTTCGGCGACGGCGCGGCCGCGGCGCTCTTCGTCGGACAGGAACGTGCGTCGCGCGGGCCTTCGGTGCTCGCGACGCGATCCGTGTTCTACCCCAATACCGATCGCGTGATGGGCTGGGATATCTCTCGAGAAGGGTTCAAAGTTGTGCTATCTCCCGAGATCCCGGCTCTCGTCCAAGCCGAGATCCGTCGAAACGTCGACGCGTTCTTAGGGTCGCAGGGGCTGACGCGCGGTGAGATAGAGACCTATATTTGTCACCCGGGCGGCCCAAAGATTCTGGACGCCTTCAAAGACGCGCTCGAGCTAGACGAAGACGCGCTTGCTCTGACATGGGACAGTCTCAAACGCGTGGGGAACTTATCCTCCGCGTCGGTTCTGATGGTGCTCGCCGATACGCTCGAGAAGCGCGAGCCGCCTCCCGGCAGCTACGGCCTCCTCATGGCGATGGGGCCCGGATTCTGCTCCGAGCTCGTTCTGCTTCAATGGTAGCCGTCTATCTCATCTTTCTTTCGCTTTTGGCGCTCGAGCGCGTCGTCGAGCTTCTCATCAGCAGGAGAAACGCGGCCTGGTCCTTTGGCGAAGGGGGCGTCGAATATGGCGCGCGCCACTTTCCTTACATGAAGGCGCTTCACACGGGTTTTTTCATTGCCTGCGCGCTAGAGGTGGTTCTTCTCGGCCGTCCGTTCTTGCCGAGGCTTGCGTTTTTTATGTTGGGCCTCGTGGTCCTCGCCGAGCTTCTTCGCTACTGGGTTATCGCTACCTTGGGCAAGAGATGGAACGTGCGCGTTATCGTCGTTCCCGGGATGGCAGCCGTTCAGTCCGGGCCTTTCCGCTTCTTGCGACATCCGAACTATCTGGCGGTCGTGGTCGAGGGCTTTGCCGTGCCGCTCATGCATAGCGCATGGTGGACGGCGATCGGGTTCAGCTTGCTCAATGCATGGATGCTCTCGGTGCGCATCCGTTGTGAGGAGGGCGCGCTCGCCGCGCATTGCCGATAGCGATGGAGCGCGGACGGGTTCTCGAGAATGTAAGACGGGTTCTCGAAGAACATGTGTGCATTGATGCCAACGTGCAAGAAGAGACAGATCTGTTTCGGGATCTGAAGCTCGACTCCGTGCAGCAGCTCACCTTCATCGTGGAGCTCGAGAACGCCTTCGAGATCTGTTTCGATGAAGGAGACGAAGCCAAAATCCGCACCATCGGAGATGTCGTCGACATCATCTCGCATAGGCTCTCCGCCCCGTGAAAGGCCCGGACACGCTTCCGGCATGCCTCGAGCTCGCCGCGAGTCGAGACGGGCTCGGCGTGCGGTTCGTCGGCCGTCACGACGAGCCACATTACAGCTATGCAGAGATTGCCGAGCGTGCTCTCGAAGTTGCGGGAGGGCTCCGGACGCTCGGCGTCGAACCTTCGGACCGGGTCGCGATTGCCGTTCCCTCGAGCCTTGCTTTTTACGAAGCTTTTTTCGGGACGCTCTTTGCCGGTGCGGTACCGGCTGTGCTTCAGGAACCGCGCCGCCTGGGCTCCCGGAGCGACTACACCCGGGCGGCGACCGCGATGATTCAAGCCTCTGGGGCGCGACTCGCGATTACTTCCGAGCGCGCGCGGGGCGCCATTCCGCAAGAGGCGACAGAGCTCGGTGTCGTTGCCCTTCGCGATCTTCCGCGCTGTCCCATGGCCCCGATGCCGGTCGCGCCGACGGATCTCGCCCTCGTACAGTTCACTTCGGGGACGACGGGCACAGCCAAGCCGATCGGTTTGACGCACCAGCAAATCCTCGCGAACGTTCGTGCGCTTCTAGACGAGCTCTTGAAGGCCTATCCGGAAGATAATGGCTTCAGGCATAGCGTGGTGTCGTGGCTGCCTCTCTACCATGACATGGGACTCGTCGGTTCGCTTCTCACGTCGCTCGTGCGACCGGGGCCGCTCACTTTGATGCCGCCCGAGCTCTTTGTGGCTCGCCCCGCGCGATGGCTGCAAACGATCTCGAAACACCGCGCGAGCGTTAGCCCCGCACCTCATTTCGCCTATGCACTTTGCGTGGATCGCGTTCGTGACGACGAGCTCGAAGGTGTGGATCTCTCCAGCTGGCTTCTGGCGCTCGACGGCGCCGAATCGGTGACGCCCGAGACACTCGAACGATTCCTCGAGCGTTTTCGTCCCTACGGTTTGAGAGAGGACGCGCTGACCCCCGCCTACGGCCTTGCCGAAGCAGGACTTGCCGTGACCTGTTCTCCGATCCGCGGTAGTTATCGCACGCGTGAGTTCGAGGGGCGAAGGCTCGTGAGCGCGGGCCGGCCACTCGGAGATTTTCGCGTGCGCATTTCGGGTGGGGCGGATGGTGGCGTCGGCAAGATACTCGTTGCCGGCCCATCGCTCATGTCCGGCTATCTCGGACTGGAGGACGCAACGCGGCGCGTTTTGAAAGACGGCTGGCTCGATACGGGCGACGAGGGATTTCTCGAGGGCGGCGAGCTTTTTCTCACGGGCCGCAACCGGGACATGATCGTGCTGCGCGGGGCGAACTATGCGCCCGAGCACTTCGAAGAGATCGTTGCCAGCTTGGAAGGCATCGGAAACGTCGTCGCGGTCGGCATCGTGACGGAGCAGGGTGATGACCTCTGTATTCTCGCAGAAGTGAGACCCCCATCGAGAGGTGCCGGAAGTAATTGGGCGCGGGTCGCGATCAACGAGATCCTATCTGCCCAAATGGGCATCGTTCCTCATCGGGTCCAATTGCTCGACCCGGGTTCGCTTCCGAGAACGTCGAGTGGCAAACTGCGGCGTGGCGAAGCGGCGCGCCGTTTCGCCGGCTGACACGAAATCCGGAATTTCGTGAATCCGAGGCTTAGGGGGCGCAGAACAATAAGCTGGACACTTCCTCCGCCGTCGGGTAGGTTACTATGCCATGGTCTCGGCTACAGAAGGAGTTGGTTGGCAGCTTACGTCGGAAGAACGACGCTGGGTGAAGGTTCTTTCGACGCTGAA
>SMYC01000319.1 GCA_004356105.1 Acidobacteriota bacterium
ACGCTCAGGAGATCATTTCCGACGGGATGATGCTAGGCGCCGTCCAGGTGCCCCCGAACGGCCTTCCTATCGTGATGCTGGCCGACCGCGCCACGACCGGCGGCTATCCGAAGATCGCCACTGTGGTCGGCGACGACGTCGCGAAGCTCGCCCAGCTTCTACCGGGCGAGCGCGTTCGTTTCCGGGCCGTCGAGGTCTAACTCTAGCCAGGTAAACCTGAAAGCGTTTGAGACGGGTTAGAGCCTAGCGCGCCACCGCTCGCAGGTCTGCGCTTAGCAAGCACAATAGAGCTCCGGACGGAAGTGTTCTCGATTTCAGGTGCGTCTTGTGGCCTGTTTTTCGACTTGCCTTCACTCATGTCAGAAAACTCCTTCAAGAGCTATGACGAAAACCGTAGTGCCGACCTCCCTGCCGATTTGCTCGTCTGGCGGCGTTACTCTATTCTTGGCGCTTGATGAAAAACGAAGCTCGACGATCGGCCTGTAATGCAATCTCGGCCAGAATGTCAACGTGGGAGCGAACAATCTCGATATGGAGTTCATCGATTTAAAGGCCCAGCAGCAGCGTCTGCGCGCGCGCATCGAGGAGCGGATCTGCCGCGTGCTCGATCACGGGAAGTACATCATGGGACCGGAAGTCTTCGAGCTCGAGGAAAAACTCGCGAACTTCACTGGGGTGAAGCACGCTGTGAGTTGTTCTAGCGGCACAGACGCGCTCCTCATGGCTCTTCTCGCGCTTCGTGTCGTTCCCGGAGACATCGTTTTCGTACCCGCCTTTACGTTCGTGGCCACCGCTGAGGTTTTGCCGCTCATCGGTGCGACGCCGGCTTTCGTGGATATCGATCCAGAGACGTGGAACCTGGACGTGGAAAGCTTGCGAGATGCCATCAGCTGTGTGCGTGACGAAGGACTCGGCCGGGCGCGTGGGGTCATAGCGGTGGATCTCTTCGGCCTTCTTGCGGATTACGAATCGATCCATGCGCTCGCCGAGGAGCAAGGTCTTTTCGTGATCCAGGACGCGGCCCAATCCTTCGGAGCAACGGCCTTGGGCCAACGCGCGGGGTCGAACGCTCCCATCGCAACGACGTCGTTCTTCCCAGCAAAGCCGCTCGGATGCTACGGAGATGCTGGGGCGGTTTTCACGAGCGACGATGAGGTTGCGGAAACACTGCGCTCTTTGCGGGTCCACGGGGGAGGCCGTGACAAATACGACAACGTGCGTATCGGGTTGAACGGCCGCTGCGATACGTTTCAGGCGGCGGTGCTTCTCGAGAAGCTCGAGATATTCGAAGAGGAAATCGATAAGCGACAGATCGTCGCTGCGCGCTACACGGATAGCTTGAATGGAGCGCGGACGCTTCAGAAGATCCCCGAGGGAAACCGGTCCGTATGGGCGCAGTACTCGGTGCTCAGCGACCAGCGCACCATCGATCGCGAGCGCCTGCGAGAGGCGGGCGTTCCCACGGCGGTCTACTACCCGAAGCCGTTGCATCAGCAGGACGCCTTCCGGGATGTCGCGCTCTGTCCGGTCTCGCTCTCATGCGCCGAAGAGACATCGCGCAAGATCTTCAGTCTTCCGATGCATGCTTATTTAGGAGAGCAGGATCAGAACCGGATCGTCGAAGTACTCTTCGATCTTTCGAGCGAATCGGAAAAGGAAAGCAAGCGGGCAGGATAATCAAGAACGGGGGCTCAATGAAGGCAACGGTGTTTCTCCTCTTTCTGTTACACATGCAAGTGGCGGGTGCGGCGGCCAAGCTCGACGTGGCCTATGCGTCCGTCGAGCGGATCCTCACGACGAGGTTTTTGACCGAAGGTGGCCGGCGCTATCTCCAGGGAAGTCCGGAGGACACATGCGCCTATGCGTTCATCCAGGAGCCCAGGGTCAGCGCACTCGGCGAGCGGCTTCAGATACGATTTCTTTTTGCGGCACGCGCGGGTACGGAAGTCGCAGGCAGGTGCGTTGGGCCCGGAGATAATTTCGACATCGTGGTGAGCGGCGTTCCGAGCTATCGGGACGGAGAGCTCTTTCTCGACGCGCTGAGATTCGAATCCGAGCACAAGCTCTTCGACGTCTTCTCGAAGCTCATCGAGCGCCAACTTGCGCCGCAGATGAAGATCCGGGCGAAGCCTTACATCGAGACCTACATCGCCGAGCTCACGGCGCTCGGGGCGGGGCGCGTGAGCCTCGAAACGTTGAGCCTCCAGAATATCGAGCTTGGTGCGAGCTCCGCGGTGCTCGAGGCGGATTTTCTAATTAAAGTTCAGCCCTGAGGTGGCACGTCATGCATGGCTGGCGTTTTCGAGCTTTGTATCGGCGACGCGGACCCCGTAAGGCCAAAACTCGGACCAAAGGCAAGGTCTATCATTATTGGAGCTCTGCTGCGCTTGAATAAGGAGGAAAAGGGAGGTTCTCGGCTGCCATGCTCAACGTTGCGGTTGTTGAGGCGTGGCGGCGGGAATAGGTCAGCGACGGGGTCCCTCAGGACCCACCATCGCGTTTCTGGAAGCCTTCGATCTTCGGCCGTGAAAACGCGGCCGCTCAGCTTACGCGGCTTCCCGATAATAGTATCGAAGAATCCCGCCAAGACGCTCCCGACACAGAATGCTCCCCTCAGTGCCGGGACCGTCGGGCACTTCGGAGATCAACCTGTTGTCGAGACCTTGTTGATTTCTTTCCAGATGGTCAGGGTCTACCTTTCGAAGAACGCGACGAGCTTGGCGCGGATTTGATCGCGAACCCGGCGGAACGATTCGAGGATCTCTTCTTTCGAGCCAGCGCCACCCGCGGGGTCTTCGTGAGGCCAATGGAGCTTTTCGACGTCGCCCGGGAAAACCGGGCAGACCTCTTCGGCGCAGAGCGTGATGACCGTCGCGACCTTCTCTTTGGGGATGTCGTCGACAGACTTTGCGTGATGCGCCGAGAGGTCGATCCCGATCTCGCTCATGACCTCGATCGCGTAAGGGCTCACTTGGGCCGGCATCGAACCGGCGCTCAGGATCCCGATCCCTTCGGGTGCGAGAGAACGGGCTAGCCCTTCGGCCATTTGGCTCCGCGCCGAGTTTCTGACGCAGAGAAAGAGAATGGATGTCGGTGTGGACATGTCAGCCACGTCGTTAATGTAACCGTTTCCCGTCGGACAATCGAAGCGTTCCGTGGTCGTGGAAAAACCAGTTTGGTATTCTAGACCCAGAGACAGTTTTTCTGTGCTTCGTCCCGCGCGCGGCTCCGTGCGCCTGCGAGCCGTGTTCTAGAACGAAATTCACGATGGCCGACCGCTACGCCCTCATCCTCCTCATCCTCGACGACGACGAAGTTTTCTGAGATAGGCTCGCAGTACTTCTGTTGGGAAATGGCATCGAGCTTGCGGTGGCGGAGGACGATGCGGATTTGCTGTCGCATCTCGAGCGGCTGCGCCCGGTAGTCGTCCTGGTTGCGGTAGAGCTTCCCGCCAAAGCGGGCTTCACGACCTTCAGCAAAGTGAAGAAAGCTCAGCGCAACGTGCCCGTTGTCATCGTGACCTCGACGGTGTCGCGAGCGGACATGAAAATGCACGAGAAGCTCCGGGCCCACGCGAATGTTTACATCGACAAGGCCGGGCTTCCAGACGAAGAGCTCGTGGGCGCCATCGCTCGTGCCGCTGTGCTCGAGCTCTCGATCCCGGAGCCCGCAGAGGAGGACGCCACTACCGGTGCCATGTCAGCGTCAGCGGGCCCGACCGAGGCAGCCGAGCTAGAATCACCCGACCCGTCCGAGAGCGCGTACGCCGCACATTTGCACCCTCGCCTCCTCGAGCTTCTCGACCCCGAGACGGCCGCCATCCTGGCGGAGATCGACGAAAAACCGGGCAGGAGCAGCCGCCCCAGTGGAGAGTTGTCTCGGCAGCGCATCGCGGCGCTCGAGGAAAAGGTCGAACGACGGGAGGCCCAGATCCTCGTCGTCAAGCGAAGGCTGACGGAGCTCGCCACGCGTCTCGTGGCTATCCCACCTCGAGAACGAGAAGCGAATTCTCAGCACGTCGATAGACAAGGCCAAGCGGGAGTTGGCCGGCGAGCTGAAACGGGCCGAAGACACTCTCGCCGGCGAGAAGGAAAAGCATCAATCCACGCGTGAGCGCGCCCAAAGACGTGTCGCGGAGCTCGTGTCGTACCACGCGGAGGGTATCGAGCGCGTCGAGAAAGACTGGATGGAAAAGTTGAAGAATCTCGAAAAACGATGAACGAGCGCGCCAAGAAAGCGGTCGCTTGTGCGGAGCAAGAAGCGGCGATTAATCGCGCCGGCTCAGCTCGCGATAGCGGGCCATCGCGGCTTCCTCTTCGGCCGTGCTTCCGAGCGCGGCGTAAGCGGAAGCCAAGTTCAGCTGCGTCGTGGCGTTTTGGGGCTCGAGTGTGGCCGCACGCGAGAAACATTCCACCGCTCGTTCTGGGTCGCGCGAATCCATCAGGATGGAGCCGAGAAGCGACCACGCATCCGGGAAGGCCTCGTCGAGCTGTAAAGCGCGCTCGACGGCGGGCTTCGCTTCCGCTAGGTTTCCCGCCCGCATGAGAAAGAGAGCCGCGAGATAGTAGAACTCGCCGACACCGTCGTCTTTTTCGATGGCCTCGGTGATCCAGTCATACGCGGCATGCGCGTCGCCTTTGGAAAAAGCAATCTTCGCGAGCATCGAGCGCGTATGTGAGTGCTCCGGGTCGATATCGAGCACGCTCGTAAAGACGCTTTCGGCCTCGCGCATGTTCCCGCGAGAGAGAAGATCGACGGCGCGTTTGTAGGTCGCGGCGCTCTTTGCTTCGCGCTCGTCTTTGGCTTGCTCTTCTCGGCTGAGCTCCTGGAATCGCGCAGCCGCATCCTGGGCTTCGTCGAGCCGGCCCGCTCGCCGATAAGCCGTCGCGAGGTTGTAATAGACCTGGGACGCTTCCGGATGGTCCTCCTGCGTTCTTTCGAGCTCCGGGAGCGCTTCCTCGTAACGCTCGGTGCGCTCGAGAATCCGCGCGAGAAGAAGCCGTGCTTCGAGCATCTCGGGTGACATCTCGAGCGCCTCCCGCACTTGCGCTTCGGCTTCCGCATAGCTCTCACGATCGCGGCTCAAGAGATGGGCGACGTGATAGAGCAGCACGGGATCGTCCCGGCCACCCCTATAGGCCACGAGCGCGTCGTCGTAGCGCTTTTCCGCTTCGAGCTTCTGGCCGAGCATGAGCCGCGCGCTTTGGTCTTCGGGCCGGAGGTCGAGATAGCTCTCGAGCGCCGAGAACATCGCGTCTTTCGGCCCGAGCTTCTCGTAGACGGCCGCGAGCACGATTAACGATTCGGGAACGTCGGCGGCTTTTTCGAGTGCCGCTTTGGCTTCCTCGACGCGCCCGCTACGGTATAGAAGCTCTCCCTGGGCGTAAGCGTAGGACGTGTCGTTCGGCGCGAGCGCCACCGCGCGCTCGACGTGCTGGAGGGCCTCCTCGACCCGTCCACCGGCCGCATAGAGCGCGCCGAGCGCGTGCTGAATGGTCGCATTGTCCGGGAGCGTGCGTGAGGCCTCCTCGAGCACCTGGAGCGCTTGCAGGCTACGGCCTTGTTCCACGAGCGCCCGGGCTTCCTCCACGGGATCCTGGGCGAGAGTGCCCAACAAGAAAAGCGCCGCGAGGACGTTGCTCACGGCGTTTTTCCCAACGCGAGGAGGTTGTCCCGTGCGGCGTCGAGCCCGGGATCGATCGCGAGCGCTTTTCGAAAAGCCGCTTCGGCCTCGTCGGTCTGTCCTTGTCGTGCCATAGCGATCCCGAGAGCATTGTAGGCCTCGTACGAGCTCGGCGCGAGAGTAACGGCTCTCGAAAAGAGCTCCACCGCGGCCGCGAGCTCGCCCATCTGCATGCGCACGCTGGCGAGGTTCAAGATCGCGGGCGTGTAGTCGGCGTCGATCGCGATCGCCGTCTCGTAGTGACTTCGTGCGGTGTCCACATCGCCTTGCCGCTCGAGAACGAGGCCGAGCGCGTTCGTCGCGTCGACGTTTCGTGGGGCGAGCTCGAGAGCGCGTGCGAAGCGGCGACGGGCATCGTCCCACATACCGGTCCGGGCTCTCTCGCGTCCTGCCGCGAGCGCGGCCGTGAGCGCCCGCTCGCGAATCTCGTCCGACGGCGCGCGCGCGAGCGCGTCTTCGAAGGCTGCTTGGGCCTCGATAGCCTTTCTCGCTTCGAGCTGTGCCTCGCCGAGGCTCATGCGAGCGCCGACGTGCTGCGGTGCGATCCGGAGCCCGGTCTCGAACGAAACCGCGCTCTCGACAAAGCGTGCCTGCTCGAGAAGCTCGGCGCCGAGGAGGAAGTGGCTGCGTGCGCTTTCCGGCGACGTGGCCACCGTTCGGCGAAAAAGCGTCTCGTTGTCACGCCAGTCGCGATTGCGCGTGACGACGCGCACGGTGCAAGCGACAAGAAGCGCCACGAGCAGAACCGAGCGACGGGGGAGTGCGTCAAGAGCGGCAACGAGCCAAACATCAGCGCTCAGTTTCATGGGAAAAACAAAGCGGCCGGACCCACCTCGTGGCGAGCCCGGCCGCGGGCTTGAAATCACGAAATCAAAGTCTTAGGGGGCGCAGAACAATAAGCTGGACACTTCCTCCGCCGTCGGGTAGGTTACTATGCCATGGTCTCGGCTACAGAAGGAGTTGGTTGGCAGCTTACGTCGGAAGAACGACGCTGGGTGAAGGTTCTTTCGACGCTGAA
>SMYC01000320.1 GCA_004356105.1 Acidobacteriota bacterium
ATCATTTCCAAAAAGCTATCGAGCTCGACGCTCTAGACGCCAGCTCTTACTGGTATCTAGGTGAGCTGTACGAAGACATGGGAAAAAACGGCGAAGCCAAGAATATGTTTCGCAAGGTCCTTGGGCTCGACAGGAAACACTTGGACGCGAGGAAGAAGCTCGCATCGGGCGGAATCTTCTCGGAGCTCAAGTCATTGTTCACGCGCAGCCTATAGTAGTCGGACTCGACGGCCGGCCCTCCCTGCGTTAGCATGCTCCATTCGCCTAAGAGAGGGGCCGAACCATGCATGTTCGCATTCCATTAATCGCCGCGGTTATTGCCACCTTGTCGCACGTCGCCTACGCGCAGGATATCGCCAGCTGGGCCATCGAAATGAACCAGAGCTACCGGATCGTGCCGGACGTCACTTATCTGGTTGCCGATGGCTATGAAGCGAAGCTGGACGTCATCGCGCCGCGCGACACGAGCCGGCGCCTGCCGACGCTTCTCTACATTCACGGCGGGGGTTGGCGCGGCGGCGTCAAGGAAACCCACTTTCTCGACTTCCTCCCCTATCTCGAGATGGGCTTTGCGATCGTCAACGTCGAATATCGGATGGGACGGGTGGCGTTGGCGCCTGGTGCGGTCGAAGATTGTCGATGCGCGTTGAGGTGGGTTCTCGATCATGCCGAGGAGTACGGCATCGACACGGGGCGCATCGTGGTGAGCGGGCACTCGGCCGGCGGCCACCTTGCTCTGACGACCGGCATGCTCACCGCGAGTGTGGGCCTCGACCGTCGCTGTCCGGCCGTCAATCCGGATGGCGCGGGCCGCGTCGACGCCTACGAGCCCGAGATGCCCGTTGCCGCGATGGTGAACTGGTACGGCATCACCGACGTGGCCGACTTAGTGGAGGGACCCAATGCGAAAATCTACGCGGTGCAATGGATGGGTGGCCTTTCTAATTGGCGGGAAGTGGCGCGCCGGGTCTCACCCCTCGAATATGTGCGTGCGGATCTTCCGCCGATTCTGACCCTGCACGGAGATGCGGACGAAGTCGTGCCTTACAACCACGCGACCCGCCTCCATGCGGCGCTAGAGGAAGCGGGCGTTCCGAACCAGCTTCACACGATCGCGGGAGGGAATCATGGCGGCTTCAACCTGAACGAGAACCTCGAAGCCATGCGCGTCATCCGTGCTTTCTTGGAGCAGCACGGCATCATCAGCGGGACAGCACCGTCCGAGAACTAGCCGCGGATGACGACGGCGTGTGACGCCGAGTACGGTTCATGTTTCGTGTTCCTTGAACACGGCTAGAGCGATGCCTTGTCCGCTCGCACCTGCAGCCCAGCCGGCGTAGTGCGCCACGTGGATCATGAGCTCGAGGAGCTCGTCTTTCGTGAGCCTGTCCTCGCCCGTCAGGGCGCCGCGGATGTGTGATTTCAGTTGATCCGGCCGACCTTGCGCTACGAGAAGTGCAATCGTTATGAGTCGGCGATCCCGGATTCCGAGGCCGGGCCGCGTCCAGATTTTAGCGAAGAGGTGGTTGATGGAGGGCTCACGAATCCCTGTTAGCGGTCGATCGGCGGGCTCCGGCTGGCCGAGAACTTTTTCGTACATTTCGACGCCGGCCGGGTCTTTTGGAATCTCACTCATGACTAGTCTCCTTTAATAAGAACTTTGGCTAGACTCTTTTACCTTTTTCGACGGAGCTCGCGCACTCAAAAGTTGAGAAGCGGGCTCCAGTGGCGGTGGTTTCGGGTGGTCGCTATTCAAAATGGTGACCTAGCCGGCCCACCCAGGAAGTCGGCCTCGTTGAAGGGGTCGGGGCGATCTGACATGATAAGCGGTTGCGCGGGTCGTTGAGGCCCGGTCCGAAGCGAGGGAATCAGCCGAGTGGAATCTGCATTCAGTGTGTTTGTAAGCGGCATGGTCGGCGTTTTTGCCGGCATGGGGGCCCTTTATGTCACCATGAAGGTCAACGCTTTGGTGGCCGATTGGGTTGGCCGGAAGTCGGCCAAGATTGAGAAGTCTGGCTGACCGTGGCTTTTTTCGACCAGCTCGGCTTTTGGTCCCTGACTCCCGGGATGGTGTTTACCGGCTGCATCGGGCTGGTGCTCATCTACCTAGCCATCCGAAAGCAGTACGAGCCGCTCCTTTTGCTCCCCATAGGCTTTGGTATCCTCGTCGCGAATCTTCCGCTCACGCATCTGATGGAACCTGGGGAGGGACTTCTCTGGCGGTTCTATCATTACGGCATCGAGTGGGAGGTGATTCCCCCTCTGATCTTTCTCGGGCTTGGTGCCCATACGGATTTTGGGCCGCTTCTTTCGCAGCCTCGTCTTATCTTTTTGGGGGCGGCGGCGCAGGGAGGCGTTTACGTGACGTTTTTTGTCGCACACGCCGTGGGTTTTTCGTTGGAGGAAGCGGCGACGATCGGAATCATCGGTGGCGCGGATGGTCCTACGACCATATTTCTCGCGGCGCAGATAGCGCCTCAGCTCCTCGGGGCCTGCGCGGTGGCGGCGTATTCTTATATGGCGCTCGTTCCAATCATTCAGCCGCCGATCATGCGGGCTTTGACCACGGAAAAAGAGCGAAAGATCCGGATGAAGAAGTCCCGCAAGGTGCCGCAGCTGGAAAAGATCTTGTTTCCGATCGTCGCTACCATCGTCATCGTACTCCTCGTACCGCAATCGGCCGCGCTCATCTCCATGTTCATGCTGGGGAATCTCTTTCGAGAGTCCAAGGTTGTCGATCGACTGACGGACACGGTTCAGAACTCGCTCATGAACATCGTGACCATCTTTCTAGGCATTAGCGTCGGCGCGACGATGAGCGCGGAGACTTTCTTGCGGAGCGATGTCATTTTCATCTTTTTTCTCGGCTTGTTCGCGTTCATGATCGGCACGGCCACGGGCATCCTCTTGGCGAAGCTCATGAATTTGTTCACCGAGGACAAAATCAATCCTCTCGTTGGGGCCGCCGGAGTTTCGGCGGTCCCGATGGCCGCTCGCGTGGTGCAAAAGATGGGGGCCGAGGCGGACAAGAAGAATTACTTGTTAATGTTCGCTATGGGGCCCAATCTTGCCGGCGTGATCGGTACCGTGATTGCGGCGGGGATTTTTCTCACCATTTTCAAGTAGCAGGTCTTGGAGGGTTCAGCATGGCAGAAGAAGTTTGCGCACCTCTTTCCGGGAAAGTTTTGTCCCTGGCGGCGGAGGTCGGCTCATCGGTGGAAGAAGACGACGAAATTTTGGTTCTCGAGGCTCTCAAGATGGAGACGGTCGTCTATGCACCTTGCGATGGTCGTTTGAAGGAATTCAAGGTCAAGGTGGGCGATCAGGTCGAAGAGGACGATGTGCTTGCCGTGATCGAGTAACCGATTGCATCGGCAATTGTCAGTGATCAGTGATCAGTGATCACTGATCAAAGAGGCGAACATGATTTTCGAGCTCAACGAAGAACAGAAGCTGGTTCAAGAAACGGCCAGGCAATTTGCGGCGGACGACATTGCACCCACGCTCGAGGAAGAAGAAAAGAATCAGGAATTTCGGACCGAGCGCGTCCGCAGGATGGGGGAGCTGGGATTTTTCTCCTGCGCGCTCCCCGAGGAGCTCGGCGGAAGCGGGATGGGCTTTTTCGAGTCCGTTTTGATGGCCGAGCAGATCGCGAAGGTTTCCGCGTCGTGGCGTCTACCGTTCAACATGCAGAATCTAGGTCCCGCAGTGACCGTCGCGAAGTTCGGCACCGAGGAGCAGAAGAAAAAGTACATTCCCGGCTGGGTCGACGGCACGCAGATTGGCTTTTTTGCCATGACCGAGCCCGATAGCGGCTCCGATGTGGCGAGCATGAAGACCGTCGCGCATGATCGCGGCGATCATTACGAGCTCCACGGAACCAAGATCTGGGCGTCCAATGCCGCGCAGGGCGATGCGGGTTTGCTCTATGTCTCGACGGACCCGGAGAAAAAGCACAAGGGCATGACGGCCTTCATCCTCGAGCCGAAAAAGCTCGAGAATTTCAGCGCCCGGAACATCGAGACAAAGCTCGGGCTCCATTGCGCGCCAACAGGAGAGCTCGTCTTCAGCGGTACGAAAATTCCCAAGGACTCCGTTCTCGGCGAGCCCGGACAGGGCTTCAAGATCTGTATGTGGCAGCTGAACAACACCCGTCTCGGCTGCGCGGCGGGGGCGTTGGGTGTGGCCGGAGGGGCGCTCGAGTTGGCGATCAACTACGCCAATGAGCGTATCCAGTTCGGCAAGCCCATTTCGAAGCATCAGATGATCCAGGCACAGATTGCAGAGATGGTGGTCGAGCACGAAGCGGCGCGCCTTCTCGTCTACCGGGCGGCGTGGTTGAAGGACAACGGCAAGCCCAATCAGTACGAAACGTCCATCGCCAAGTACCACGCTTCCGAGACCGCGGTGCATGCGGCCAACGAGTGCATGAAGATCTTTGGCTCCTACGGCTTCTCCTCGGAATATCCCGCCGAGCGCTTTTATCGTGATGCGAAGTCGCTTCAGATCGTGGAAGGGACTTCGAACGTGCAGAAGCTCATCATCTCCGGGATTGCCTGCGGGCACGCGCCCAATCGTTGAGGCTCGTATGAAACCTTATTTCGAGAAAATGGACAGCTTCGGCAAGGAGCTGAAAGCGGGACGCATCAAACGCGCTGCGCAAAGCGCCGAGGAGCTGCGCAAGGTTGAGGCCGAAATCGAGGCCGCGAGTCAGAAAGTCCAGGAGGCTGGCTTTTCGACCGAGAAGATCAACAAGCGTGGCTGGATGACCATTTGGCAGAGGCTCGAATATCTCGTCGACCCGGGCACCTGGCATCCGCTCCATACGCTCTATAACCCGCTCGATAACGTTGAGGGGACGACCAACGTCATCGACGGTCTGGCGAAGATTTCGGGGCGCTGGGCTGTGGTGATTGGCTTCGACAACAAAGTCATGGCGGGAGCCTGGCTTCCCGGGCAGTCGGAGAATATTCTCCGCGTTACGGATCTGGCCATGCGGCTCAACATCCCGCTCGTCTGGCTCGTGAACTGTAGCGGCGCGAAGCTTCCCGAGCAGGAGAAGTTCTACGCGAACCGTCGCGGCGCGGGCACGCCGTTCTATCGTCACGCCGAGCTCCAGCAAGCGGGCATCCCCGTGCTC
>SMYC01000321.1 GCA_004356105.1 Acidobacteriota bacterium
ATTCAAATAGCAGCGGCCGCATGAGAGCTCCCCCGCGATTCGCGGGCGTCGCAGCGGAGTTGATCATCGTGCACCCAATCCTTGTAAGTTGGTGGAGCTGACGGGGTTCGAACCCGTGGCCTCCTGAATGCCATTCAGGCGCGCTCCCAGCTGCGCCACAGCCCCACAAAAGGAATCTCTTATCCTAGGCCAAGCCGATGACTCGAGTCAACAAAACGAGGGTTTGGCGAGAGGAGTGAATGGAAGCAAGGGCCTAATTAAAGGAGGGTAAAACCAAGGAGTGTTTTTAAGGAAGCGCGCCGCCCGAAGGCGACTGGTGGTCCCAGTCTCATCGGTATTTTATTGGGTATGGGCTCTCGCCCCACTCAAACCATAGTAAGCATAGAACTCGCCATAACGCAAATCCCTATCGTCAACATGTGAAATAGAGAAATTATGTGTAGGTGGAGCGCTTGGCTGAAAATGTTGACTACGAGGGTTTTAGCTGGATAGATGAGCCCGGAGAGTGACCCCGCTCCTGCGATCCATGAGCTCTTGCAGCGATGTTTCTTGCGGCTCCGTGAGCTCGACAAACCGTATGGCCACGCGATACTTGACCGCCGGCTGGCCGGCCGTGCCGCGATCGAATCCATGCACATAGCTGCGAACGACCTCGATCTCGGCCTCGAAAGCCGCGGCGTCCGACGCCACGACCTTTAGGCGGTAGCGGGTGTTGGCGGCAAGTGTCGAGGGCATCTCGAGGAGCGCTCCGGAGAGCGAAACGTCCACGAGCGGAACGTCGATCGTGGTCTCGATCTTGCCATGCAGCTCGCCCGCAATGGGAACGCGAGGGTGCTCTCGCCGTTCATTTCCTTGCCATGTATCCGACATGTGCAGGTCCCTTCCAGCGTAGAAGACGTTGCTCAAATTTTTGGGCTGTAAGGCCCATGATACTCGTTAGATGCAGCGAGCGCAATTTCCAGCATTCAGAATTCAGCGTTCAGGATCCTGGACTCCGCATCCAGTTGCGGGCTCGGGTTCAGCTCACGGTGGGCGCCTAATTATTTTTCTCGACGGAGGTTACCGGCTTTCGTTGTCGTCCTATGTCCTTGTGACATGCTCGAAGGAGGCGACATGATCCAGAATTATCGGAAACTCATTGCTTGGCAAAGAGGAATGGACCTTGCGGAGGCGATTTATCGCGTCACGGCTGAGTTTCCATCCGTCGAGCGCTTCGGCTTGTCGCGTCAACTGCGGCGGGCTGCAGTCTCCGTTATCTCCAATATCACCGAAGGCCGGGGCCGGCGGAGCACAAAGGATTTCAAGCGATTCGTCGATATCGCCTACGGTTCCCTTTGCGAGCTAGAGACCCAGCTTGAACTGGCCGAAAGACTGGATTTCTTTTCGAAGGAAGAGCGCCAAAGGACCTTGGCACTCGTATCTGAGACAGGCCGACTTCTCAACGGACTGCGCAGAGCCCTAGTCTCAAGGAGCTGAATGCCGCATGCTGAATGCTGGATCAATGAATCTTGGTCGTCTTCCGCTTCACGTAATCCATCAGCACGTACTGCCCGAGCTGGGCGGGGGTCGTGAAATAGGCCTTGCCTTGCACGATTTCAGTGACTTTCTTCACGAAGCCCACGAGGGAGTAGTCGCGCGCGAGCATGAACGTGTTGATCATGATCCCTCTTCGGCGGCATTCGACGACCTGTTTGAACGTCTGGTCGAGGATGAGCGGGTCGAGGCCGAAGGGGTTCTTGTAGATGCGCCCGTCTTCGAGAGTGAGCGCCGAGGGTTTGCCATCCGTAATCATGATGATTTGGCGCATGTCGGAGCGTTGGCGCATGAGAATTTCTTGCGCGAGCCGGAGCCCCTCCGCCGTGTTCGTGTGGAACGGGCCGACTTGAACTCTCGCGAGGCGGGACAAGGGCACTTCCTCGGCGCTGTCGTGAAACAGCACCAAATGCAGCTTATCGCCTGGAAATTGAGTGCGGATGAGGTGGGACAGCGCGAGGGTGACGCGCTTTGCCGGGGTGAAGCGGTCCTCTCCGTACAGGATCATGCTGTGGCTGCAGTCCAGCATGAGCACGGTCGCGCACGAGCTTCGATATTCCGCCTGGTGCACGTGCAGGTCGTCCGGGATCAAGTTGAGGGGAACACCTAGTCCTTCGCGCCTCACCGCGGACAGAAGCGTGCGCGAGACGTCCAAGTTCAACGTGTCGCCAAACTCGTAGCGTTTCGAGCTTCCTATGACCTCGACGCCTGTCGAGAGCTCCTGGGTATCGTGCTGGCCGAGGTTCGCGCGCCCCAATCCGCCAAGCAAGTCTTTGAGCGCTTTGAACCCGAGGAAATCGACCGACTTGTCGGTGAGCTCGAAGCGCATCGAGCGCGGCTCCGACACATCGCCCATCTCGTCCGTGTCAGCCGGGTAAGGATGACCCGCGGCCGTGAGGTTCGGATCCGGGAGCGTGATGTTCACATAGCCCTCGTCCTGCATGCGCTGGATGATCTCGTCGAGAATCTCGCGCAGGCGTGAATCCCCGAAGCTCTCGGCATCTCCCATGAGCCGCTCGATATCCGCCTGGGTGAGCCTTCCTTGCTTGAGGAGCGCTCTCAGGATGGCCTCGCGGAGCGACTGCATCACGTCGTCCGATAGCTCGTGGAACCCGTACATGTTCTGGAATCCGCTATCGAGAAAGTAGTCCGAGAGCCCTTCGAGCAAGTCGGTGATATCAAAATCGTCGAACAGGTCGGGGCGATATTTGCTGTACTTGGTCGTGGACATCGGCCTAGTCCTAACTTTAGTTCAAATGCGACTTGGTGTGATCGAGCGGCTCCTCATAGCCGACCTCCGGCTGCCGCTCCTCGTTGCGATGGTAGCCGCGCTCGTGGTTTCTCGAAATCTTCTTTACGCCGGCCAGCCCTTCCAAAAGAAACTCGGCGGCGGAAACACGCTCGGGCGTCGAGGATCGCTCCGTCACCTGAACAACGGATGTACGGGCGAGAAGGCCTGGGATCTCTGAAAGGGCTTGCAGAATTTCTTCCGAAGACGCGGTCTCCGGCACGCGGCAATAGCCGCCGCCGTCGAACCATTCGATGACGCTCTCAAAATCCTCGCTCGAGGCGTATTTCTGAAAGGCTTCGCCGATGGCGCGCTTGATGAGGTCTCGAGCGACGACATCCGCACCTTTGAGCTCCCCTTCATATTCGAGCTCGAGCTTCCCCGTGATTGCGGGAAGCGAGGCATAGACGTCCGAAACGCGGAGCGCCGTGGCGGCCTCGCCACGCTCGATCGCGCGACGCTCGGCATTGGAGATGACGCTTTCGAGCAGCGAGATCGGGAGCCGCTGGCTGACCCCCGACCGCTTGTCGACGCGCCGATCCGCGCGCGCTTGGATGGCCACTTCCTCGACGATTTCCCGAAGGTAATGCGGAATGTGAAGAACGTCGCGTCCCGCGCGGTCGGTCCAAGCCTCGTCCTTCGTAATCGCGATGGACTCTTCGAGCGTCGCTGGGTAGTGGGTACGGATCTCCGATCCGATGCGGTCCTTGAGCGGCGTTATGATCCGCCCCCGCGCCGTATAGTCTTCAGGATTCGCGGTAAAGACCATCAAGATATCGAGCGGCAAGCGGAGCGGGTAGCCTTTTATCTGAATGTCCCCCTCTTGAAGGATGTTGAACAAACCCACCTGGATCTTCCCAGCGAGGTCGGGGAGCTCGTTGATCGCGAAGATTCCGCGATGTGCGCGCGGTACGAGGCCGTAATGGATGGTGAGCTCATCGGAAAGATCGAGCCCGCTTCTGGCGGCGCGGATGGGGTCGAGGTCACCGATCATGTCGGCGATGGTCACATCTGGCGTCGCCAGTTTCTCGACATATCGGTCTTCGCGATGGAGCCACCGGAGCGGCGTGTCGACGCCCTTTTCCGCGACGAGCTTTTTGCACGCGCTGCAGATCGGGGCGTGCGGGTCGTCGTGGATCTCGCAACCCTCAATGACCGGGATCTCCTCGTCGAGGAATCGGGTCAAGCCTCGGAGCATCCTTGTTTTAGCTTGGCCGCGGAGCCCCAGGAGAATGAAATGGTGCCGCGACAGGAGCGCGTTTACGACCTGGGGAATGACGGTATCGCCGTAGCCGACGATTCCGGGAAAAAGCTCCTCGCCCGAGCTCATCTTCTGGATCAAGTTGTCGCGGATCTCGTCGCGCACGCCGCGCCGTTGACGATTCTGCAGTTCACCGAGGGTCTGGGCTTTGCTCATGATCGGATTATAGCCTGATGCCATCTGGGAGACGCTAGTGGTGGTACGCGGGTGCTGGTTGAGTTAAGCTTCTCTCGAAATGTTTCGGTTCGTTTTCCGCATGGTTTTTAGAGCGATCACGCTCGTGATACTCGCGGGCACGGCCTTCGTTTTGTACAACCTTTACGAGTCCGGGCAGCTTCCTGTCCTAAAGCGCCTCATCGAAGATACGGCCGTGACCGCTTCGGTCCGCGCGGGGTTCGCCATCCACCGGGACTTGGCCGATCGGCCCATCGACGTATCAACGACCGGAAACGTCGTCACGCTTTCGGGGCGCGTCGCATCCGAAGAAGAGAAGGCCGAGGCCGAGGCGATAGCGGCGACGATCGAAGGGGTCGACGAGATCGCGAATCATCTCGAGATCGAGCCTGGGCTCGAAGATACCGACGGCGAAACGCGCAAAAGCTTCGGTGAGCGGCTCGATGACGCCGCGCTTCTCGCGAAAATACGCACGGCCCTTCATCTCGACAGAGAAGTCCGCAAGCTGGATGTCGATATACGCGTCTCGTCGGGCCAGGTCATCCTGAGAGGTGAGATCCCATCCGAGGCGCTGATGGAGCGCATACGGACGCGGGTGGCGAGCGTCCGCGGCGTCGAGCGTCTCGAAGACGAGCTCGAGCTAAAAGAGTAGCTCAACAAGCGCCCGAAGGGCGGATCGGGCTCGCCCGCCGAAGCCCGAAGGGCGAAGGCGGGAAGGGCGAAGGCGGGCTAGTCTTTTTTGAGGCTGGCCACGAGGTCCTCCGGGTCGAACGGTTTTTCCAAGTAGCCGTGGAGAGCGAGCTCGTTCACCTGTTGGCGGATCGCGCTGCAGCCAAAGCCCGTCATGAGTACCGAGCGCATATCTGGATGGAGCGCTTTCGCCGTATGGACGAGGTCGAGCCCCGTTCCGCCGGGAAGGTCGAGGTCGGTGACGAGGGTGTCGAAGAGCTCGCCACGGATGAGCTGAAGCGCGCGCTGAAACTCCGCGACCGCCACGACGTCAAACCCAGCTTGCTCGAGGAAAATCGTCAGAGTTCGGCGCATGGATGCGTTGTCTTCTACGATGAGAACACGTTGTGGGTCGGTCATTTGACTTCGTTAACAAGCAAGAGACGTACCAAATTGGGGCCAAGGTGTAAGCCGCAGCAGACAAACAACTTGAAGAAACTGGCTTCCGGGACCGTATTAAATACTGTCACTCGAGTGCCACACATGCGTCACTTTTTGCCACCCGCCTTCGCCCTTCGGGCTTCGGTGGGCAAGCCCGTTTCGGACTTCGGCGGGCGAGCCCTTCGGGGTTTGGGCAGCGATTAGGGGCGGGTCGAGCGCTCGACGTCCTCAGCGAGGATGAGGCCCTTGTCGATGAGGAAGACGGCGCGCCGCACATCCCCTTCATCGAGGGCCCGTTGCGCCTGAGCCACGAAGCCACGGGCCGCCGAGAATTGCTGCCGCTGCCTGTCGGAAAGCTCGCGCGCCCTCAGCGCGCTCATGAGTGAGCTCGCGCGCTCGAGCTTCGCCGAGAGCTCCGGGTCAAGACGCTCGCTCCCGGCGCGCTCCCGCGCAGGCGGCTCGGGGGCTGGGTCGGGAGGCTCGGGTGGTGGCGGAGCCGGGGGGTTGCTTTTGGGCCCCTCGTCAGGGCGGGGTTCGGGCTCCACTTCCACGACAGGTTCTTCAGCGAGCCGTGTCTCTTCGGGGGCTTCAGGCTCCGGACGGTCCTCGCTCACTGGCGTCGATGCTGCAGCTGGCGGGCGCGGGAAATCCGCTCGTGTGGCGCGCCAACATCCCGCCAAGACGCTGAGCACGAGCCAAGAGCCTAGTAAGCCCAGGACGCTTCGCAGAAGACCCCTCATGTGACGTGGCACCCGACTTCCATCACGCGCGCATCTCCGGAAGGTGGATCGTGAACCGCGTGCCGTTTCCCTTCTCTGATTCTACCGTGATTTCGCCGCCGTGGAGTTGGACGATCCGATAGACCATCGAGAGCCCGATCCCGCTGCCCTTTTTCTTCGTTGTCACGTAAAGGTCGAAGATCTTCTCGAGCATTTCCGGCTCGATGCCCACCCCGCTATCCGCGACGACGATCTCGACCCCGTCCTCCGTGCGCGACGCCTCGACGTGGAGCCGGCCTCCGTGAGGCATGGCTTCCTCGGCATTCTGTACGAGGTTCAAAAAGACCTGCTGCAGGAGCTCGCGGTCGCCATGAACAGGGGGAAGCTCCTCTGCGACCTTGGTCTCGATCTCGATGCCGCTGGCTTTCGCCTCTGCCGAGACCAGTCTTTCGACCTCGTCGAACAGCTCCCGTAACGGAACCGACGTCAATTGCAGGTCCTCGGGACGCGTGAAGCGCAAGAATCCCTGGATGACTTGATCGAGCCGGCGAATCTCTTTCTCGAGCGTATCGAGCGAGGCTTGCGTTTCCGGAGAGGCCCGCTTTAGTCTCTCCCTCAAGAGCGCGACATGGATCACCATGGCGTTGAGCGGGTTCTTGATCTCGTGCGCGACGCCCGAGGTCAGCTTTCCGAGCGCGGCGAGCTTTTGCGCGTAGGAGAGCTGAGAGCCGAGACGCGAGAGCTTCTCCATGTCGCGCGCACTCACCATCACGCCGGAGACGCCGCTCTCGTCGCGCAGGACTTGCGCGCTCAGCGCATAGACGACGGGCCGCTGTCCGTTCGCGATCGTTTTGTCGACAGGCCCGACGGGCTCGTCGCCTTCGAGCGCCGTCTTGACGATCTCCGCCACCGGATGCTCTTCCGGAAAAAAGTCCGCGAAGAGTTTCCCCTGAATCTCGTCTCGCCCGAGACCGAGAAGCTCCGCGGCGCGCTCATTCAACGACAAGACGCGCCCCTCGTTACTAAAAACTAGAACGGCGTCCGAGAGCCCCCCGAGCATCGTCGACAGCCAGCTCGCATCGTTCTCGCGGGCGCTCCTTTGGTCATCGAGCCTTTGACTCATGCTTGCGAAAAACTCCGCGATGCGGCTTACATCCGATTCGCTCTGAAAATCGAGGGGTGGTTCGCCGTCCACGGGTTGGAAGCGGCCGAGCTCGCGGCGCAGCAGCTCGATCGGAGCCCACAGCCAATTCGCGAAAAACAGCGACGCAAAAAAAGCAGCGACGACAGCGCTCGTCGCAAGCAGCACGTTCTGCGTGACCACATTCCAGATCTCTTCTTTCAGGAACAGAGTCGAGATCGCGACGTGCACAGCGCCGAAAGGCTCCCCGTCGCCGTCGTCGAAGGGCATGGCCACTTCGAGAACGTTGTGGCCTTGCCTGAGCTCCCAGAGCTGCGCGAGAGGGTTCTTCGCGACGAAGCTCTCGAGCGAAGGCGCCGGCGTGAGCTTGTCTCCGAGCTCGAGGGGATTGCTGTGGACGAGCGCAAAGCCGTCGCGATCCGTCACCGCGACATACATCGTCGTCGCGGAGTAGCCGACGATGCCTTCGGCGTAATTGATCAGGGCCGCATCCCAAGTCAAAGCAGAACGGAGCTCCGCCGGCTCGGTTTGACGAATCACCCGTGAGGCCTGATGGCGGAGCGTTTCGGCCAGAAATCGAGCGCGGGATTCTGTCTCGGCGACCGAGAAGCGGACGAGCGCCGTCAGGTTTACGAGGCTCGTGGCCAAGGCGACGGCGGCCGCTACGAGCGTGAGGCCCGCGATTTGTTTTCTCCGAAATCCCACCGGATTGAGGCTCCCCTCTATTCGGGCCGTTTCAAGACGTCTTGCGATATTTCTTGAGCTTGTTGTGGAGCGTCTTGAGGCTGATTCCCAATATCTCGGCGGCGCGCGTCTTATTCTGCCCCGTAGATTCCAGGGTCTTCAAGATCAAGTTCTTCTCGGCTTGCTCCACCGTCGTTCCGACCGGAAGCTCCTCACCGCTTTTCGACGCCAGCTCCTTTCGCGGCTCGAGGACTGACGGCGGCAAGTCCTCTCGCCGCAACACGTCGCCCTTCGCCACGATAACAGCCCGCTCGACGACGTTTTTAAGCTCGCGGACGTTTCCAGGCCAAGGGTAGGCTTTCAAGGCTAGGGCGGCGTCGTCATCCATGCCTTTGAGCGCCTTTCCGCTTCGCGCATTGAAGTCGTGCACGAAAGTCTCGACGAGGCTCGGAACATCCGCGATCCGGTTGCGAAGCGCCGGGAGCTCCAGCGTGAACACGTTCACACGGTAGTAGAGGTCCTCGCGCAAATCGCCAGCGTCGAGCGCCTCTTGGGGGTCACGGTTAGTCGCGGCCAGGATGCGCACATCCACGCGAATCTCCTTCTCGCCGCCCAGACGACGGAAGCTTCGCTCCTCGAGAACCCGTAGCAGCTTCGCTTGCGTCGCGGGAGCCATCTCGACCACTTCATCGAGAAACAGCGTGCCGCCATGCGCCTGCTCGAACAAGCCGCGGCGCCGCCCCTCTGCTCCGGTAAAAGCCCCTTTTTCGTGTCCAAAAATCTCGCTCTCGAGAAGCGTTTCAGGGATGGCAGCGCAGTTCACCGCGACAAACGGGTTCTCTTTTCTCGCTGAGAGCTCGTGAAGCGTCCTCGCGACGATTTCTTTTCCGGTACCGGACTCGCCAACGATGAAGACCGAGGCTGCGGAAGGGGCGACTTGGCTCATGAGCTCATAGAGCTCTTTCATCGTATCGCTCGTCCCAACCATGTTCCCGAACCTCCCGCTCGTCTCGAGATTCCTCTTGTAGCGCTCGACCTCCTCGCAAGCCGCGCTGCGCTCGACGGCCCTTTCGAGCACCTGGCGGAGCTGCTCTGTGTCGACTGGTTTCGTCAGGTAGTCGAAGGCACCTATCTTCATCGCCTCGACCGCGGTCCCGATGCTGCCTTTGGCGGTCAGCATCACAACGGCGAGACGATCGAGCTCGGAGACGAGTCCGGAGAGAAGAGCCAGGCCGTCCATCCTGGGCATCACGAGATCAGCGATAACGACTTGAGGGCGGAAGCTCTCGGCTCGTGCAAGGCCTTCGACGCCATCGGCCGCCGTATCGGTCTCGTAGCCCCAGCCGCGCACGAGCTCGGAGAGGCCTTGTCGGGAGCCCGCTTCGTCGTCGACGATGAGAACGCGTGTGGTCAGCAATTTCATCAGGATTCAGGCGCGACGACTGCGACGTCGCAGCTTGCTGGACGCTACTTCCTTTTCAAGCGTATCTTCAGCAATAGCTCGATTTCTTGCTCGTCAAGGCTGCCATCGACTTCGATGGTGACCGGGATCTCGATTCGCTGATTCGCGATGGGCCCGGACACGCTCGCAGGAGGTACGGTCGTGGCTTGATCGTGAGTGATCGAGACCTGAGTCTTGATGAGCTCGCTCAAGTTCTCGGACGAGCTCGGTCCCTGCTCCAGATCGAGCTCGCCGCTACCGCTAAGGAGGTCGGCTTCGAGGTCGCGTGCGACGTCCTCTTCGACGGACGGCTCGTTTATAACGGACGCCGTCACCTCGAGGCCAGCGCCCTCATCGAGCAGTCCGGAGAACATCGAGTCCTCGGGCGCCTCCGGTGCGGCCTGTGCCTCCGGTGCGGCCTGTGCAGCCTGTGCAGCCTGTGCAGCCTGTTCAGATTCACTCGGGGCGTCTGCTTTGGACTTGGTGTCTTCGACTTTCGTATCGTCCAACCTCAAAGCGTCGTCGAGGATACTCTCGATGTTGAGGTTTTCGAACGCGTCTAAATCTGCATGGTCTTCGTCGTGTGAGGCCACGTTCTCTTTCTCCGAAACGGACGGCCAGGTGCTGGCAGCCTTGGCTGAAGCGTCCTGGCTGGACGCGACTTGGCTGGACGCGACTTGGCTCCCCTGAGTCCTTTCTCCGATATTTTCAGTGACGCTGGCGGAGACCAGAGCCGCAGGGTCGGCCTGCGCCAATTCTTTGGCTGGTTTTTCGCGCTTGCCCATGGGCGACATCGCATGGGCTCCGCCATAGCGGTCGATGACCGACTTCAACACGAGGCCACTGATCGCTTGGAGCGTCTCCTCGACGCCGATGCCGTCTTTGGCGACGGCCTCGTAAAACGGGGCGTTCATGGTATTGAGCGCCTCGTTCATCTCCTCCACCGTGCAAACATCCTCGAGATCACGCTTGTTGAACTGCATGACCATCGGCAGCGCCTCGAGCTTCAGGTCGTGAGCCGCCAGATTCTCCCGCAGGTTGCCGAGACTCTCCCGGTTGGCCTCGGGCATTGTCAGCTGTGAATCCGCGACGAAGACCACCCCATCCACGCCTTTGAGGACCATCCTCCGAGTCGCGTTGTAGAAAACCTGACCCGGCACCGTGTAAAGCTGGACCCGAGTCTTGATCCCGCGGACAACCCCAGCATCAACGGGGAGAAAATCAAAGTAAAGGGTACGATCCGTATCCGTCGCCAGCGTCAACATCCGGCCTTTGTTCTTGATCGGAAGATCTTCGTAGATGTACTGCAGATTGCTCGTCTTACCAGACAAACCAGGCCCGTAGTAGACAATCTTTGCGGTCAACTCCTTCAGAGCGTAGTTAAAAAGGACCACAGGTTTACCTTCCCGCCAGATTGGACTGGATTTTATAGTGTAGCAGCATTCGGCATCCTGCTACCTGCTTCCAAAACTCTCTGGACTGCCGGAGCATAGCTGAGAGTGGCCGTCTCGAGAGTTCGATGCAAGATGCAGGTAGCAGGATGCTGAATTGAAACGCGATCTGAGATAAACTTCCCAGCACACGATGTCGCAGATTCTGGCGCCGGCAGACCGAGGCCACGCTCTTCAGAACGTCATTGACGAGCTGAAAGGAGGGACACGACAGCTGCCAACGGTTACGGCCCTGAGGCACTTTCCGGCCGTCCCAGCCCATTTTGCTGATTTTCCGGACGAGCTTCGGCCGGAGATCGTCAAAGCACTCCGGCGGCGCGGCATCGAGCAGCTCTATTCCCATCAGAGGGAAGCTTTCGAGAAAGCCCTAGAAGGCGACAACATCGTTATCGTCACGCCGACCGCATCGGGAAAGACCCTCTGCTACAACCTTCCTATACTGAATCGCGTGCTCGAAGAGCCCGAGACGCGCGCGCTCTATCTCTTCCCGACCAAAGCACTCTCGCAAGATCAGCTCGCCGCGCTGCATGGGCTCATCCAAGACATCGGGGCCGACATCCGCACGTTCACCTATGACGGCGATACGCCCCAGGATGCGCGCAAAGCGATACGCTCACGCGGGCACCTGGTCGTGACCAACCCCGACATGCTGCATAGCGGCATCCTGCCGCATCATCCGAAATGGGTGAAGCTTTTCGAGAACCTGCGCTACATCGTCATCGACGAGATTCATGCCTATCGCGGTGTCTTCGGCTCACACCTGGCGAATATTCTGAGGCGCCTCCGGCGCATCTGCCGCTTCTACGGAGCGGACCCGCAGTTCATCTGCTGCTCGGCGACGATTGCGAATCCCAAGGAGCTCACCCAAGAGCTCATCGCGAGCCCGGTGCATCTCATCGACCGAAGCGGGGCGCCGAGAGGCGAGAAATATTTTGTCTTCTACAACCCGCCAGTCGTGAACCAAGAGCTCGGCATACGCCGCTCCTATATCAACGAGACGCGCCGTATCGCGGCGTCGTTTCTCAAGCGTGGGCTCCAGACCATCGTGTTCACGACGAGCCGGCTGAACACGGAGATTCTCGTCACCTATCTCAAGAAGGAGATCGAGCAAGATGTGACGCAGCGCGATCTCATACGCGGCTATCGCGGCGGCTATCTTCCGAAAAAGCGCCGCGAGATCGAAGCTGGGCTTCGAGAAGGTTCCGTGCTCGGCGTCGTCTCGACCAACGCGCTCGAGCTCGGGATCGATATCGGCGCGCTCGACGTCGCCGTGATCTCGGGCTACCCGGGAACGATCGCCTCGACATGGCAGCAAGCAGGACGGGCGGGACGGCGCACCGGCACCTCCGTCGCGATCCTTATCGCTAGTAGCAACCCGCTCAATCAATTCGTGATCAATCATCCGGATTATTTCTTTTCGGGCTCGCCCGAGCATGGGCTCATCAATCCGAACAACCTCTCGGTCCTCGTCGATCACATCAAATGCGCCGCCTTCGAGCTGCCGTTTCAGGACGGCGAGAGCTTCGGCACCGAAAACCTCTCCGAAATTCTCTCTTTTCTCGAAGAGCACGACGTCGTTCACCATTCGGGAGAACGCTGGCACTGGACGAGCGATTCCTATCCGGCCAACAATGTCAGCCTGCGCTCGATAAGCTCCGACAATTTCACCGTCTATGACGAGACCCACGAGCCCAAGATCATTGCCGAAGTGGATTTCGTCAGCGCCCATTCGACGCTCCATCCGAAAGCCATTTATATCCTCGAAGGCCAGCAGTTTTATGTCGAGAGCTTCGACTATGACGAGAGGCGCGCAACCGTGAGGCAATGGGAGACGGACTATTTCACCGACGCTATCACCCATACGAAAGTCAATATCCTCGAGAAGTTCGAGAGCTCGACGGTTCTCCAAGGTGAGAGAAATCACGGCGAGGTTCACGTAGTCTCGCAAGTCGTGGGCTTCAAGAAGGTCAAGTTCTATACCCTCGAGAATGTAGGCTCGGGCGAGCTCGACATGCCAGAGCTCGAGATGCACACCACATCGTATTGGCTGACAGTGCCGAGAGAGGTCATGGCCTCGCTCCCAGCTAGCTCGGAAGAGCGCCGAGACGGCGTCATCGGGCTAGCCAATATTCTCAAGACGGTGGCGATGCTCTTCCTCATGTGCGATCGGTCAGACATCGGGGTGGCTCTCGGCGACAACTCGCAAGGGACCGCTAAAGTGGAGCGCGGCTTCAAGCGACTCGGACCCGGCGGACTCCCCGCTTCAGAGCCGATGGACGCGTCCTACGAGCCCAACATCTTTCTCTTCGACAGCTATCCGGGGGGTATCGGCTTTTCGCAGCCGCTCTACGAGCTCCACACGCGCCTCGTTTCTGAGGCCAAGACGCTTATCGAAGGCTGTCCGTGTCACGAAGGCTGCCCGTCCTGCGTCGGTCCCGTAGGCGAGGTCGGACTTCGGGGGAAGGAATTAGCACTTGCTATTCTGGAGCGGCTGGCCGCTTCATGAACACGCCTACGACGCGGGAAAAGCTCGACAAACTCTTCCCTTCGCCTCAGAATCAGAAACGCACGCCCCAGAAACCCAACAAGGACTCGCTCTACCGCCTCGAGAGAGAGGTTCTCGGCGCCGAGGCGAGCTCCGAGGGCAAGCTCTCCGTCAAAGAGCGGCTCGAACGTCTGGTCGCGGTGACGAAGGCCCGGCCCCGCGAGCTCCCGCCGCCGGCGATCTCAAGGGGGCCGGCGCTCGAGCTCGGCGAGGTTCTCAACGGCGAGGAAGTCTCGAACGACTTGGGCAGCTTCTACCGCGTCGACCGTATCTACCCGCTCGCACATTTTCAGGGTCGGATCCAACTCGAGCGGCTCAAGAGCGTAGCAAGAGACGCGTTCTCGATGCTGTCACGCGGCGACGACGTCTTCGAGATTGCCTTGGACAAGGCACTGTTTCTCGACACCGAGACGACCGGGCTCGCGGGCGGCGCCGGCACGTGCGCCTTTCTCATCGGCTTGGGGTGGGTCGAGAACGAGAGCTTCGTGCTGCGGCAGCTCTTCATGCGCGACCATGGCGAAGAAGCCGCCATGCTCCATGCTCTCGGTGAGATCCTGTCGCGCTTCAAGCTGCTCGTAAGCTATAACGGCAAGTCGTTCGACATCCCCCTGCTCGAGACCCGCTTCGTCCTCACGCGACAGCGCCTGTCCTTCGAGCATCTATTACATTTCGATTTGCTGCACCCGGCGCGCAGTCTATGGAAAGCCCGCATCGAGAGCTGTCGCTTGATCGAGCTCGAGCATCGTCTACTCGGGCTCGAACGCGAGGAGGACATCCCGGGCCACATGATTCCCGACTTGTTTTTTCGTTTCCTCCGCACGGGCAACGCAGAACAGCTCGACCGCGTCTTCCATCACAACCGGCACGACATCCTCTCGCTCGCTGCTCTCACGATATGCGCCTCGGACTTGCTCGACGAAAGCTACGTTCCTGAGGATCCTCTCGACGATCTCAGCCTCGGGCGCTTGTTCGAACGCTCTCGGCAGCCTGAACGCTCCATGATGCATTACAGCCGCGCCGTCGAGGCCGGCTTGTCGGGCGCCGCCCGCCGCCGGGCCCTCATAGCACTGGCGGACCAGCACAAGCGCCGCGGCGATATTGATGACGCGCGCAAGCTATGGGACGAGCTCGCTGACGGCGAGTCCGTCGAGGTCGTCCAAGCCCTTCACGAGCTCGCGATGCTGAGCGAGCACCGCGAGCGCGACTTCACGGAAGCGCTCGGCTTGTGTGAGCGCGCGCTTTCCTACCTGGACGAGAACTACGAGCTGACGCTCTCTTTTCGCTTCAAGTGGCGTGACGCCTTCGCCCATCGGCGCTCGCGTTTGAAAAAGCGGCTATCCAAGAGCCGTTAGGCACATCCGGACTCGATCACCGCCTCGTGATCGATCGCAGTCGCTTTTCGATCTCGGCGCCTTCTTTGTTGCTGCTGCAGATGATCAAGATGGTGTCGTCCCCGGCGATGGTTCCCATGACTTGCGGCCACGCTACTTCGTCGAGGCCATGCGCGACGCCTTGCGCGTTTCCCGGAGGGGTCTTGACGACGATCAAGTTATTCGCCCGCTCGATCGTGCGCACGAAAGCGACGAGGGGGGAGAGGGGGGAGAGGGGGCCATCTCCCAAGGAACCAGCGGTGTAAGAATAGCCGCCCCGCCCGTCCGGCCCTTTTGCGATACCGAGCGCTTTCAGCTCACGCGAGAGCGTCGACTGCGTCATGGAAATACCGGATTCGGCCATCGCTCCGATGAGCTCGCTTTGATTGCGGAGCGCTCTTTCGCGAATGAGAGACAGGATGAGCTCTTGCCGCGTGGTGCGATCCGACATCAGCCGCCGCTGACAGGAGGAAGAAAAGCGACTTCGTCGTCTGGCTGGAGCTCCGTTTCTTTGCCCACGAAATCGTGGTTCACCGCGAATTGAAGGGCGGCGCCGAAAGGCTCGAGGCGAGATTCGTCGCTCACGAGACGCTCCCAGAGCCCCGTTACCGTCGTACCCGATGGCAGCTCGACTTCCAGTTCTTCCTTGTCCATGACCTCGCGCAGGGCTGCAAAGACGCGTACTCGTACCTTCAAAGTATTTCCGCCGTTTCCACCGGGCCTTCGACCCAAACTTCGCCGTCCTCGAAGACTTCTTTTTTCCAAATTGGAACGATGCGCTTGAGCCGATTGATCGCGTATTGGCATGCGGCGAAGCTATCGTCGCGATGGGGCGAGGAAACCACGATGACCACGCTCGTCTCACCAACATTCAGCCGCCCAACGCGATGCTGAATGTGCAGGCTCTCGAGATCCCAATTCGCCTTGACCTCTTCCCCTATGCGCTCCATCATTTTGACAGCCATCTCCGGATAGGCCTCGTATTCGAGGAAGAGAACTTTCTTTCCTTTGTTGGTGCCTCGCACGATCCCCGAGAACGTCGCGATCGCGCCGTCGCGATCGCTGGCCACGCCTTGTGCAAGCGTTCGCAAATCCAGAATATCGTGCACGATTTCAAACATGGCCGATGAAATAGTAGCCTGTCCCGAAGCCCCGAACAAGTTCCCACACGGCTGCACTCAACGGCTTTGCCGATCTGGGGAAGTTGGAAAAGACAAGAAAAAAGCAAAGGGGATGTGGGGATAGGAGGGGATAGGGGGATAAAAAAAGATGGGTCTTCAGCAGAATTTGTGGGTTAAGAGAATCTTTGTTCTTATCCCCACATCTCCACCCATCCCCACCTCCCCTTGCTTTTGCTTTTCCAGCCCTTGCTTTTGTTTTTCCAGCAGCCGGGCTAGTCGCTCTCCGGCCACACTTTTTGGCCGATGAAGTGGTCGACGGGCCCGTGTCCTCGTCCGATCGAGAGCCCACGCTCGAGGGCTTTTGTCAGATAGGCCTTGGCGATCTCGACGGCTTTTTCGAGGGCGACCCCGAGGGCGAGCTGAGCGGTGATGGCCGCGGAAAAGGTGCAGCCCGTGCCGTGCGTGTTTCGGACGGAGAGACGCGGCGCCGTGAAGCTCATGAACCGACGCCCGTCATACAACCAATCCACGGAAGCATCTCCCGTCGCGTGTCCGCCCTTGACGACGACAGCCCGCGCTCCCATTTCCACGATCCGGCGAGCGGCAGCATGGATCGAGGACTCGTCCTCCATAGGGAAACCCACGAGCGCCTCGGCCTCGGGGAGGTTGGGGGTCACGAGAAGGGCGCGGGGGAGGAGCTGGTCGCGGAGAGACTTGACGGCTTCCGGCTGCAGCAGTCGATCCCCGCTTTTCGACACCATCACCGGATCCACGACGACTTTGTCGACACGGTGCTCTCCCAGTTTCCGGGCTACCACCTCGATAACGGGCGACGTGGCCAGCATGCCCGTCTTCACCGCATCGATGCCGATATCTTCGTAAACCGTGTCGATTTGAAGACCGATTACCTCGGGAGTCAGCTGCGAGACGCCGGCGACCGTCCGCGTATTCTGCGCGGTGACCACGGTGATGGCGCTCGTCCCGTAGACGCCATGGGCGGCGAAAGTCTTGAGGTCCGCTTGAATTCCAGCACCCCCTCCCGAATCGGAGCCGGCAATCGTCATCGCCACCGTCGGACGGCTTTGCTCGTTTGCCATGCAGAACTTATAGCATGCCGACCTTGACGGCGGCGATCCGTTCTCGTATTCTGTTGGAAGAAAGAGACTTACCCGTGAAAGCCTCTAGGACACTGGCCCATGTCGAAGTCAAGCCTTCGCTCCCTTCCAGGTGATCGACCGGAATCGCGCTGGGACTTTCGCGCGGCGTTCGACCGATCGCCGGTGGCAACGTTTCTGTTCGACGATGCGACGCGCGCGTGTCTCGAGGCAAACAAAGCTGCCGAGCTTCTCACGGCGTTCAGCCGCGCGGAGCTTCTCGATCGCCGCATCGAAGACCTCCACACTCGCGAGCGCCGGGATCGTGCGCTCAAATACTTCCAGAGGTTTCGTCAGGAGCCCGGATTCACCTACGACGATTTGAAGCTCGAGACGAAGGACGGACGCGTCGTCCCCGTCGAAGTCCGGGGCATGAACCTAGGGTTCGACGAGCGCAAGATCATTCTTGTCTACGTCCGCGACATCACGGAAGAGCGACTCTTGCAGGGTGAGGTCTTGTTTCAAAACCACAAGCTCACGACGCTCAACGCGCTCTCCTCGGCGATCCGAAACTCGATGGAGCTTCATCAAATTCTTTCGGGATCGTTGCGCGTGATCATGGAGGCGAGTGGAAGCGTTTACGGAGAGGTTCTGATTTACGACGAAGAGAGCGCTACGTTCCAAATCGCCGCGGTTCGGGGAGAAGGATTCTCCGAGCCGCCTCGAGAACCCCTGAGCGCTGCGGATTGCGAGCTTGCGAACCGCGTTCTCGCGAAGGGCGAGCCGATCCTCCTCGACTCGCTGGCGCACGAGCCACGGCTATCCAAGCTTCTGAGGGGACAATCGGGCATCGGGGTGGCCGCGGGGGTCCCGCTTCGCAACAAAGACCGCGTCATGGGCGTCATGCAGCTCGCGATCGCGACGGACCAACTATTCCCAACGTTCGATTTCGAGCTGTTCACCTCGATTGGCGTCCAGATCGGGATGGCAGCTGACAACGCCGTGCTCTTTCAGAGGACGGTACGCCAAGCAAAGCAAATCCAGGTCCTGAACAATATCGCTCGCATCATCAGCAGCAGTCTTCAAATCGAGGAAGTCTTCGACTCGTTCGCCAACGAGATGGAAAAACTCTTCGACTTCGACCGTCTTTTGGTGGCGTTTCTCGACAGCTCGGGGAGCTACCTTCGGATTTTCGCTTCGGGCGCGCGCACGGATTCGGGGTGGGGCATGGAGTCGCTGATCCCCCTCGTCGGGACCGGTCCAGGGTGGACGGTCTTGAACGAGACGCATTTCATCCATCCGGACACGAAGGAAGAGAAGAAGTTCATCGAAGACCAATTTCTGTACGAAGACGGGATTCGTTCCTACATCCTGCTGCCCATCCACTCACGCGGTAAGATCGTCGGCACTTTCGGACTCGGCTCACGCAGGCGTGCCGGTTTTTCGGAGAAAGATCTCCCTCTACTCACGCAGCTCTCGAAACAAATCTCTACCGCGATCGAGAACGTCAAGCTCTACCAACAGACGAAGGAGACGTCGATCCTCGACGATGTGAGCTCTCTCTTCAATTCTCGCTATTTCCATCAAGCCCTCGACCGCGAGCTCAAGCTCGTCGCGCGGCATAAGTCGCGTTTGAGCCTGATCTTCATGGACCTCGACAAATTCAAGCAGATCAACGATGTGCACGGGCATCTTCGGGGGAGCAAGGTGCTGCGTGAAGTGGGGTTCTTACTGCGCGCCGCCATCCGTGAGACCGATATCGCTGCCCGCTACGGTGGCGACGAGTTCGTCGTGATCCTGCCCGACACGGATTACCCGGCGGCCAAACGGCTCGGCGAACGCATGCGCCAGCTCGTTGTTCGAACGACGTACCTCAAAGAGGAAGGCATCAACGCCCGTATCGGGGCAAGCATCGGCGTGGCCACCTTCCCAAACGAGGCCCCGACCAAGGACGAGCTCATCAGCTTGGCCGACGAGCGGATGTACCGAGACAAGAAAGAAAATCACCGCCGGGCGGCGTCGTCCCCCAAAGATTCCTGACTCGTCCGCATGAGGCGACTCAAGAATGGCCACAGAGTCACAGAGTTTCGAAAACACCTACCGCTTCCGCTGGGCACAACGATACGCTCCAGGGAGCTCCCGACGTCATCGTCCACGGGACGCTGCTAGCAGCGAACACCGAGGCAACAATAAAGGCCGGAGAGTGCTCTTCGCTCGCTTTCTCTGTGCCTCTCTGCCTCTGTGGCCAACCCCCGTTCGTTGCGGCCGCAATAGAGGCTAGCGGCGAGCGGTCCTGAACGAGATGATCACGGCAGCGCCGGCCTCGCGGTCGGCAGCGCCGGGCTCCGCGAGGATTTTCTGTCCATCCTCGTCTTCAATGGCGTCGTAGAGGATCAGCTCAATCTCTTTGGACGGCTCGAGCTGTTTGTTCGGCTTTACAGTGAGCGTGCGTGAGTCGCGGTCGTAGGAGACTTCGAGCTCCGGAAACGGATTACCGATACCGTCATCGTCGGCGTAGAGCAGGTCCACGTTGCGGTTGAAGGTCTCGGCCTTCATGGGATTCGAGAACTGAATGTGGAACTCGCTATCGAGAGGGATATCCCGCTCACCTGGGAGAGGCAGAGAGAAAGCGACTTCGGGCGGCGGACCGAGCTTCTCCTCCTCGGGTTTGACGACTTTGGCGGGCTCCAAGTCCTTCTCTTCGGGTTTGTCCGCGAGCTCGATCTTCTCGGCTCTCAAGTAGTAAGTACCACTACCCTCGTGCTGCCAGGCCGTGCCGATCACGTTGAGCCACTTGCCCGTATCCCGTCGCTTTTTGGGGTCGAGCCGAAAGCCGTCGCCGCGCGGCCTGCGTCCCGTGACCCAGATGGCAGCATCCGCGAGCTTGATGATGAAGTCGCGCGGGGTGCGTTTGTCCTTGATCGACAAGTCCCCGTAGAGGTTGTTTCCGCGAAACTTTCCGTAGACGACGATTTGCTTGCCAACATAATTGGCCGGATCTTTGACGAGATCCCTCAAATCAACGTCGTTCACGCCTGACACATCGATGTCGGGATCGACGATATCGGGCTGCTCCTCCGGCTTGTCCGGGTCCATCGGGTTCTCGATCGGGACGATGACGTCGACGGTCGAGACCGCGAGGAAATAATCCTTGTTGAAACCCGCCCCGTCCTGGCGCTTGGCGCCGGGATAGTAGCGAAGGATGGGGTGATATTGGGGTTGGACCACAGAACTCATATCGAAGAAAATGCCGGAGACCTCGACTTCCTGCCCGGTCATGAAACGGAGATCCTCGAAGCCCCGCCCACCGGTGCCGATGCGGATAGTGGTGAGGAGCATCTCTCCCTCGAGCTCGAAGATGTTGTATTGCTGATCTTCCATGTCACCGTATTTGACCTTGCCTTTGGTGATGACGGGACGGTCGTTGTAGCGGGTACCCATGCTAGCAAGTTCGTCCACCGAGACCCGGACCGGCTCCATGCCTTGATACTGTGCGGCCAACAAACGAACCGCGACAGTAAACATAAACAGTGACGAGAAGGAGAGCCCCACTCCACGCATAGCCTCATCCTAGCTAGGCCTCACGCCCGGAGCAAGTCTTAGGGCCCGCCGCACCGTGATCGCGTTCGCGTCCGCGCGCTGCAAAGACGGAGGGAGTGGCCGCAGGCCGCGCTAAGTTGCTCTACCCCAAATGGCGGCCGGCTCAAAGGTAGCGGCGTGAGCGCCGGAGGGCTCCGGCCTCTCCGAGCCGGAGCTCGACATCTGGCTCGAGACCGAGATCGGAGAATTCTTTCCGCTGGTACTTCGCATATCCGGCCGCCGCAATCATCGCCGCGTTGTCGGTCGAGAGCTCGAGGCTCGGAAAAATAGCGGGGATCTCGAGGCGGCGGGCGAGCTCGCCGAAGCTAACTCGAAGCTCGCGATTGGCCGCTACCCCGCCGGAGACGACGATGGCGCGCACGCGTAAGCGCTTGGCGGCTCTCTCAACACGCATCAGGAGGGTCCTGACGACGGTCCGTTGAAAGGCCGCGGCAAGGTCGCAAATATCCCCACGCTCGTCGGGCGCCTCACCCTCACGAAGCCGCTCGATCGGACCTTTCTGAATGGCGCGCAAGACCGCGCTCTTCAATCCGCTAAAGCTGAAGTCCTCGCTCCCATCCGAGAACTTGGACACGGTGAAGCTGTGGGCGCTCGCGTCGCCGAGCGCTGCAAGGCGGTCCAGTATCGGTCCGCCCGGATAGCCGAGACCGAGCCGTTTGGCAACCTTGTCATAGGCTTCGCCCGCCGCATCGTCACGCGTCTTGCCGATGAGCTCGTAGCTCGACGCTTCCTTCATCAGAAACAAGCTCGTATGTCCGCCCGAGACGACGAGAGAAAGTGCGGGGTGGCCGATCGGCTCAGAGCTTTCGATATAGGCTGCTCGGATGTGGCCTTCGAGATGGTCCACCGCGAGAAGAGGGACATCGCGAGCGAAGGCGATCGATTTCGCAAACGAGAGCCCCACGAGGAGCGAGCCGATGAGCCCCGGACCCTGGGTCACCGCCACCGCGTCGATCGCGTCGAGCTCGATCCCCGCTCGAGCGAGAGCGCTGTCGACGACCGGTCCGATCTGCGTCAGGTGCTGGCGCGAGGCTAGCTCGGGAACGACGCCACCATATGGGCGATGGATCTCGTCTTGCGACGCAACGACGTTCGAGAGAATCCGTCGACCATCCTCGACGACCGCGGCCGAGGTTTCGTCACAGGAGCTCTCGATGCCAAGAATGAGCATCTAGTCGGCCCTAGTCTGCGCTCAGGCAGCCTGATGACTCTTCGCGAGCGCTCTGAGCGACTCGTTATACGGGGCTTGCGCCACGCCGTTCTCGCAAACGATCGCGGTGACGAGCCGTGACGGCGTCACGTCGAAAGCGGGATTCCGGATGCGCACGCCTTCGGGAGCTATGCGGACGCCTTGGATGTGAGTCACCTCCTCCGGCGAGCGCTCTTCGATGGGGATCTCTTTGCCCGAAGTAATCGAAAGATCGAAAGTCGATGTCGGCGCTACCGCGTAAAACGGAAGCCCGTGCTCTTTAGCCAAGACCGCGACGGAGTAAGTGCCAATCTTGTTGCATACGTCGCCATTCGAAGCGATCCGATCGGAGCCCGTGATCACCATGTCGATCTCGCCGAGCGCCATGAAGTGGCCCGCCATGTTGTCGGTGATGAGGGTGACGGGGATGTTGTCCTGGACGAGCTCCCAAGCGGTGAGGCGCGCGCCTTGGAGAAACGGGCGGGTCTCGTCGGCGAAGACTTCGATCTTCTTCCCTGCCTCGACCGCGGCACGCATCACGCCGAGCGCGGTCCCATATCCGGCCGTGGCGAGAGCACCCGCATTGCAATGCGTGAGGATACGCGCGCCATCCGGCACGAGCTCCGCCCCGTGCGCGCCCATGCGCCGATTGATCTCGATGTCCTCGGTCTGGATGGACACCGCTTCCCGCTCCATCCCGGCGAGCACCGCTTCGACGCCGCTACTAATGAGCTCTTCGAAGCGCTTTTTCATCCGATCGATGGCCCAGAACAAATTGACGGCGGTCGGTCGCGTGCCCGCCATCAAGGTCGATAGCGATTCCATCGATTGACGGAGACTCTCGGCGTCCTTTTTGCCGGACTGCTTCAGGCCGAGTGCAATCCCGAAGGCCGCGGTCACACCGATCGCGGGCGCGCCGCGGACAACCATGTCCGTGATGGCCGCGGCAACGGCCTCGGCGTTGCGGCAGGAGAGATAGTCCTCCTTGAACGGCAGATATCTCTGGTCGATGAGGGCGACCGCGTCGCCGTCCCAGCGAATAGTTTCGAGCACGAATCCTCCAGTCCAGCATTCAGGACTATCAAAGCACCGAGTTTACGGTCATCGCGTCGGAACTGCAACGGCGTGGTAGATTTGTTCGGTCTTCGACGTGTTGCGACTCATTGTTCTTTCTATCGTCAGTGCGGGGCTGTATGCGTTGCTTGCGGTTCGGAGTAATGTGGAGCGTTCCGGGCTCTTCGAGCAGAGTGTCGAGTTCTACGTCCTCTGGGTCGGGCTCTTCATCGTTTATGCCATGGCCATTCGCGCAGCCGGCCGAAAGAACGGTACTGCGGTCTACGCGGTTGTTTTTCTTACGGCCGCCGGTTTTAGGGCGACACAATTTCTTGGCAGCGGACTCGATCATTCGCAGGCCGCCGTCTTTTTGCACGGCGCCACGCCGTGGGCCGTGCTCTTCGACCACGCCGAGGCCTCGTTCGAGGCGAGGCGTCTCGCAGCGACGCTCGCCGATTTGGGCTCGCTCCTGCTCGCGCCTTCCTTGCTGCGTGCCGCAGGCTTGCCTGTCGGCGCTGCGCTCATACACGGGTGGAACCCTTTGATCGTCAAAGAAGTAGCGGGGAGCGGGAGACTCGATGCGGTCGCGATTTTCTTCTTGATCGCGGCGCTCAGGCTCGCCCAGACGCCTCGGTTCCGGGGCGCCGCCGCGGTCGCCTACGGTGTCAGCCTCAACGGACCGCTCTTGCTCGCGGGGTCTCTCCCGCTCATGGGGCGGGTACTGCGCGGCTTTGTCGCACCGGCGCTCGTCATCGGCGTCTTAGGGTGGACGCTCACTTTCCCCGGTTCCTGGCTCATGCGCGCCGGGTGGCCGCCAGAAAATTCTCTCGGCGGAAGCCTCACGCCTGCGCTTCAGACACTGGCGGGACTCTTCTTGACCCGCCATCCGACGATAACGCTTCTCGCGACGCTTCTGCTTTGGCTCGTATGGTCTCTTCGGACGGCTACGCGATCGCAGAACCCGAAGCGTTGGCCCCTAGAGACCCTGGTCGTGCTCGGCGGCTTGATCTTCGTAATGCCTCAGGTTCTGCCTTGGGCGTTTCTCCTCGTCGGCACACTGGCGCCGTATTCGGAGAATCGAGGATGGCTCCTATTCACCGCCACGGCGCCACTGACTTATCTGGCGTTCGGAGGTGGCGCCTATGGATTTTGGCTGGGCTTCACGCAGTACTTCGCGGCTTACGCGGTACTGATCTTCTTCGGGCTCGGTAGCCCGCCGCGCGCGGCGGGCTAACGTTCTCCCACTAGGCGCCCCAGAGCACTAGAAAAATGATGAAAGCGATGAGCAGCACGTAGATGACGAGCGACTCGATGAGAGCGAGACCAAGAATCAGTGCGAAGCGGATCTCGCCGGAAGCACCCGGATTGCGAGAAATGCCGTCACAGGCGGCCGCGATGGCACGGCTCTGGGCGTAGGCTCCCGACGCCGCGGCGATTGCGAGCCCAAAAGCGCCCGCGAACAAGGCCGCTTTGTACATTTCCGACGACCAGCCAGTTATCGGTTGGTGCCCCTGATCCTGAGCAAAGGCGGGTGCGGCCAATACAAAAAAGGCGACGGCTGAGAATGTCGCCAGGATAACTTTTCTAATCACCAGGTTTCCTCCTTGGAAAAGGGATCAAACGCGAACTTAGTGCTCCTCGGAAGCGACAGCGCCACCGAGATAAACCATGGTCAGCATGATGAAAACGAAAGCCTGCAATACTCCTCCAAAGACACCGAAGAGCATCATGGGCACAGGAACTAGGAAAGCCACCATCATGCCGAGCGCGGCGATGACGAGCTCCTCACCAAAGATGTTGCCGAACAAACGTAACGATAGTGAAACGATACGGCTGAAATGGCTGATGATCTCGATCGGCAACATGAGGGGAGCTAGCACTGGAAGAGGTCCCAGGAAGTGCTTGAAATATTTCGCGGCGCCGTGAGCGCGGATGCCCTGGTAGTTGTAGTAGAGAAAGGCTACCAGAGCGCAACCGAGCGTCATGTTCAAGCTCGTGGTCGGCGACGAGAAATAAGGCACGAGGCCAATCAAATTACACACCAGGATGTACAAACCCAGCGTGCCGACGAGGCCCAAAAACGGTCTTCCCTTGGTGCCGATATTGGCGACCAGCAGGTCCTGCAACACGCGCACGATCGCCTCGAGCACTAGCTGGAGCTTTCCGGGATTCTCGACGCTGATGCGCCCCCGGAACCAGATCGCAAAGCCGGCGAGCAGCACCGCTACGAACACCGCCATGATCAGATGATCCGGCACCACTTCATGATGAAAGTAGTGCTCGAGCCAGTGATAAATGAACGACTTGTGCTCTAGCTGCTCCATAACTACATGTTAGTCATGCGAGAAGACCGAATGCCCACAGCAAACTACCCTTCGATGTGTTTCCGTAACAGGTAAGCGGTCGACGAACCGCAGGGAGGTGTCCTGCCGTGGGGGCGATCTCTACTGACCTTCTTTACGCTCCGATTTCGACTCCCGGTAAGCCCGGCGAGCATACATGCCACACTCGACGAAAACCGCGGCTACTGGCACAGAAAACCCGAGAGCCAGGCCAACAACATTCGCATGCCAAACGCTAATTATAACAAACAGGGCGATACTCAACAAGATGTAGCGGAACAGTACGCCGAAGAGCCCCAGCCACGACACGCGACCGGGCCGCTCTGCCGTAAGCTTTTTCACTAGCCGGGCGAGAATATCGAGATTCGCTATAGCCAAGAGGCCTCCAGAAAGCACTCCGAGAAAGAAACGGAACCCATAGATGAAACCAAGAAGAGAGAAAATCGCGGTCGCCCACCATGCGTGGCGCCGAAAGCGGGCCATCGAAACATCGGGGTCGAGATTCAATCGGCTCTATCGAAAGCGTTCACGGCCTTGAGAAGGTTGATAAACCCGGCAGCAATACCAAAAATAAGACCGAGCAGCGTCAACCAGGGAAACGTCGCGAGTTTTTGGTCCAGGTAGTGTCCGGCGAATCCGCCCGCCGCAATAGAGACGGGGAAGATGAAGGCAAGGCTCGATAGATGCGCCAAACGCGCTCGGGGCGAAATCCCGGGCTCGCCCCGGGGAGAGACGGGGGGCGGCTTCTTTTCCTCCAGGCCCTCCTGGGACATAGACCTCGTCTAGTTGCCGACCGGCACGGCCGCGGTAGCAGGCTCCTCGACGGAAACACTTGCCGGTTGCGTACCGTTGATCCGCGCCATGATCGCCTCGACCGGCACACGCAGCGGGGCGAGAAAGGGCTTCGGGTAGACGCCAATCCAGATGCAGAGTACGACGAGTGGGACCAACGTCGCTTGCTCACGCAAGGTGACGTCCTTGAGCTTCTCGTTCTCCGGGTTGTCGATTTCCCCAAACATCACGCGTTGATAGAGCCAGAGCAGATAAGCCGCGCCGAGCACGATGCCCGAGACCGCGAACAATGCGTACCACGGACCTGCATGCGTGCTGGCAAACGTGCCCTGCAGAATCATAAACTCGCCAATGAAACCGTTCAGGAGCGGCAGACCCATCGAAGCCAGGGCGATAATGAGAAAAAGTGCTGCGAAGACGGGCACGACTTTCGCTATGCCGCCATAGGCCGCAATCTCGCGCGTATGCGTCTGCTCGTACATGATGCCAACGATTAGGAAGAGCCCGCCCGTCGCCAGGCCGTGATTGACCATCTGCAGGATGCCACCCTGAAGCCCGAGCTCCGTGAGAGCGAAAACACCGAGCATGACGAAGCCGAGATGGCTGACGGAGCTATAGGCGACTAGCTTCTTCCAGTCGGACTGGACCAGCGCGACGAGGGCCCCGTAGATGATGCCGATGACCGCAAGCACGAGGATGTACCATCCGAATTCCTGGCTCGCCTCGGGGAGCATCGGGATCGAAAACCGCACGAAGCCGTAGGTTCCCATTTTCAGGAGGACTCCAGCCAGGATGACCGAGCCCGCTGTGGGCGCTTCGACATGGGCGTCCGGAAGCCACGTGTGAAACGGGAACATCGGAACCTTGATGGCGAAGCCGATGAAAAACGCCCAGAACACCCAGTTCAGCTCCGGATAGTTGATCGTCCATAGCTGCGTAATGTCGAACGTATAGATACCCGTCTCACGATAAAACGCAAAATAGATCGCGAGGATTCCGAGAAGCATCAGAACGCTCCCGACGAGCGTGTACAAAAAGAACTTGATGGCCGCGTAGAGCTTGCGCGGCCCTCCCCACACGCCGATCAGGAAGTACATCGGGACGAGCATGACTTCCCAGAACACGTAGAACAGGAAGAAATCGAGTGTCACGAACACGCCGAGCATGCCTGTTTGCAGCAGCAGCAGAAAAATGTAGTACTGCTTGATCCGATCCGTGATGGCGTTCCACGAAGACAGGACCGCGATGAAACCGAGAAGCGTCGTCATCATGACGAGCAGCAAGCTGATCCCATCCATACCCAATTGGTAGCTGACGCCGATTGTCGGGATCCACTCGGCTTTTTCCAGAAACTGGAACTGCGGCCCGCTATTGTCGAAGGCGAACCACAGCGGCAGAGAAATAAGAAACCCGACAAAGGTGATGATGTTAGCGACCCACTTGATCTGAGTTTCCTGCGTTTTCTTCATGAAGAACAAAATGAAGAGCGCGCCTAGTGTTGGAAACCAGACCACGAGCGACAGGATGGGGAAACCGAATGCGTTATTCTCCATGAACCGTCCTACGTCCAGAGGTAAAAGTAGAAAAAGCCGATGAGCGCCCCGACACCGATGAGCATCATGAGCGCATAGTTCTGCAAGAGGCCTGACTGCAAGCGGCTAAAAGACTTGGAACAGCTCGCCAGGATCTTCCAGACCGCGTTGACCGCACCGTCCACGAGCCCCGCATCCGCGAGGTTCGACATATCGGCGGTTAAGAGCGTCGCTTTGGCCACGCCGTTGACCACGCCGTCCACGACCTCGACGTCGAAAGCATGCAGCGCGTGCGCGCCAGAGAGCGTCCCACCGACCACCGTCGCATCGTAGACCTCGTCTACGAAATATTTGTTGTAGAGAAGCCGGTGCACACCTGGCCAGCCCGCGGAAACGACCTTGTCACCTTCGGGCTTGTTCCAATACATCTTGTATGCGAGAAAGATGCTGAAAAAAGCCAGGCTGACCGAGACCGCCATGAAGCCGATCTCGACGGCGACCGAGGCGTGAGGGGCCTCTTCCGCTGCCGCAGTACCCGCAAGCAGGGCGGGCTCGAGAAAAGAGCCAATCATCGAGTAGCCGAACGGAAGCCCCACGTAGCCGGCAAGGATGGAGCCGACCGCGAGGATCACGAGCGGCGTGGTCATCGTCGAGGGGGATTCGTGAAGATGCGACTCCATCTCCTCGCCGCCGCGGAAATCTCCGAAGAACGTCAGGATGACTTGGCGCGTCATGTAAAACGCGGTCATCCCGGCAGCGAGAACTCCGACCATCCAAAGGACGGTGATGTGACCGCCTTGGGTCGCCGACCACAGAATTTCGTCCTTGCTGAAAAAGCCCGCGGTGAGCGGGATGCCGGCGAGCGCGGTCGTGGCAATGATGAACGTATAGCCGGTCTTCGGCATGTGCTTGAGCAACCCGCCCATGTTACGCATGTCCTGCATCGCGTTGTAGTCGCGATGGCCGCCCGACGCGTGCTCGGCATGCTCCATCGTATGGATCACGCTTCCGGAGCCGAGGAAGAGACAAGCCTTGAAGAACGCGTGCGTCATGAGATGAAAGATCGCGGCCGCGTAGGCCCCGACCCCGAGACCCAGAAACATATAGCCGAGCTGCGAGACGGTCGAGTAAGCGAGAACCTTCTTGATGTCGTTTTGGAAGAGACCAATCGAAGCGGCAAAGATCGCCGTGGCGCAGCCGACCACGGCAACGACCAACATCGCGTTCGGCGCGTGCGTGAACAGCACCGAAGTGCGCGCCACCATGTAGACGCCCGCCGTGACCATCGTCGCGGCGTGGATGAGCGCGGAGACCGGGGTCGGCCCTTCCATGGCGTCGGGAAGCCAGACGTAGAGCGGGATCTGCGCGGATTTGCCCGTCGCACCAACGAAGAGCAAGAGCCCAATGAGCGTGAGAACGCCCCAACCCGCTTCAGGCGCTTCGAACTGCGTCGCCACAGCTTGCATAACTTCGTAAAAATCGACCGAGCCGAAGTGAAAGAAGATGAGAAAGATCGCTAGAAGGAAGCCGGCATCCCCGATCCGGTTGACGATGAAAGCTTTCTTGCCGGCTTTAGCCGCCGCGTCCCGCTCGAACCAAAACCCGATCAACAGATAAGAGCAAAGACCGACACCTTCCCACCCGATGAACATCAGAAGGAAGTTGGCGCCGAGCACCAAGTTCAACATGAAGAAGGTGAACATGTTGAGGTAGGTGAAAAAGCGCCAATAGCCCCCGTCGTGGGCCATGTAACCGACCGAGTAGATGTGGATGAGCAGCCCGATGCCCGAGACGACGAGCACCATGATCATCGAAAGCGAGTCTAGGCGATACTGCCACAAAGCGGTGAAGTTCGCCGTCGTGCCGTCGGCCTGAGCCACGCTCATACCTGGGATCCAAGTAAAGAGTGTCTTCTCGAGAACGGTCTCGCCGCCTTCCGACATGAACGGACCGAAGAGGCAACCAAGAGCGATCAGAAAAGAGAGCGCGACGGACCCGACCGCGACCATGTTGATGGCGGATTTGGGGAGGCGCTTGCCGAAAAGGCCGTTGATGATAGCCCCGACACCGGGGATAAGCGGAATGAGCCAGAAATATTCACTCACAATCGAAGCTCGCTATTGGCGAAATTAGGATGAGACGAACAGAGAGGGCAATGAGGTTCCTGTCTGCGCTTATCAAAACGAATCGTATTTTATAGCACTCGGCAGATATTGTTGTCAAGGTTCTTGGATCGAGCAGGGCACTCGTTATTCGCTGAAAAGCAAGCAGTTACCCGGCTCATGTTGCTACTTGCCATCAGCTAGAACACCCCCTTGACCGCTCCACCGTCAATCTGCAGGCAAGTGCCGGACACATAGCTGGCGCGCTCCGAGCAGAGAAAAGTAACGACAGAGGCGAACTCTTCGGGTTCCCCGAGGCGGCCCATTGGGATTTGGTCGGTCCATCTTTTGAAGATGGCTTCTTTCGGGACCCCATCCTGCTGACCCATGCGCTCGGCGAGATCGACGAGGCGGTCGGTTTTCGTATAGCCGGGGCAGGCGACGTTCACGCCGATCCCGTGCGGCGCGAGCTCGTTCGAAAGAGACTTCATCAGACCCACGACGCCCGATCGCACGGTGTTCGACAGGATCAGACCGTCGACGGGCTGCTTTACCGAGATGGAGGCGATCGCTACGATCCGGCCCGAGCGTCGCTCTCGCATGCCCGGAACGACCGCTCGACACAAATGGATCGTCGATAGCAAATTGAGCTCGAGCCCTTGCCGCCAAGCTTCGAGGTCCGTCGTCTCGAAACGGCTCGTGGGCGGCCCCCCTGCATTGGCCACGAGGATATCGATGCGCCCGAAACGCTCGGTCGCCGCATCGACGAGCCGGCGGACGTCCTCTTCCTTCGTGACGTCAGTAGGAAAGGCGAGAACGTCACCCAACGCTTGCCTCCGGACATCGTCGGCAGCCGCTTCGAGGATCAACTGGTCTCGTGAGGCGACAACAACGTGGGCGCCCTCCGCGGCGAGGCTCTCGGCCACCGCTTTTCCAAGGCCCCGGCTCGCGCCCGTAACGAGCGCGACTTTGCCCGCGAGACCCAGATCCATAGTTATAGGGTGCTGTAAGAGAGGTGACTCAAGAATACTGCTTTTCTTTGCAGGCGATGCAAACCTTCGTCCACGGAACGGCTTCGAGCCGTGTGGCGGAGATTTCGTCATCACAATCTACGCAGACGCCGTAAGCGCCTGCTTCGACGCGGCCGAGCGCGTCCTCGATGGCGCGAAGAAGCTTGGCGTCGGTTTGTTTCAACTGAATGCTGATTTCCTCCTCATTCGCGGCCGTCGAGCGGTCCGCGAAATCGCCGTGCGCGTCCGTTCCCGATCGGCCGGTCAGACCTTTCTTGCCGATGGAGCGTTCGAGGTCCTGCTTCTTCGCGTGCAGGGCTTTCTTGTGTTGAGTTAGCTCAGATTTCTTCATTCGAAAACGCTCTAAGGAATCCCGAAAAACCAGTTATTGTAGCATGCTCTGGTGGATCCGGCAAGGCGACGGAGAAGTTGGGGTGCTGAAAGAGCGGGTCAGCTCTTGAGAAAACCGCGCAGAGAATCGGCGTCATCGTGTCCGATTGACGTGAATTTCAGCGCAGCCTCACATTCCTCATCGGCGTCGATCAAGCGGAGGACTTTCGCCTCCACGATAGCGACCTCGCCACCCTCGAGAAATAGCTTGACGAAGTAGGTGGAGCCGGGCGTCAAGGCACGTTTGAGCCGAAGGAGCATGCCCCCAATGCTCAAGTTCAGCACCGATCCTTCCCATCCGTCACCGAGTTGAGCGAAACATCGCCCCGAGGCATTAACCCTCCGGTGCCGACGCCGCGATGACGTAACCATATCCAGTGTGCCCATCAGAGCGCGCTACCTCCCTGGACGTCCCCCCGATTGCCCTTTTCCCACGCGTATCGTACCGCCTAGCGGCCCCCGTGACAACTACCTATGCTGGGTGCGGCCGGACAGCACGTCCAGCGCATGCGGAAGCGTGGGCGCGAGCGCCAGAAGCCCCTGCTGCACGGCTTTGGGGCTCCCCGGCAGGCAGATGATCAGAACGGCTTCCAAGCTCCCAGCCAAACTACGGGAAAGCACGGCCATCGGCGTATGACGCAGGCCGTCCGCGCGCAAGAGCTCCCCATATCCGGGAATTTCAAGGTCCAAAACCCCTCGGACCGCCTCGGGCGTCACGTCGCGGGGACCGAGCCCAGTGCCTCCGGTGGTAACGATGAGAACGACCTCCTTTCCATCAACGAAGCCACGGATCCGCTCGACGATACGCCCCTGCTCGTCTGGAACCACAGCGCGCTCGCGCACGACAAAACCGAGCTTCTCGAGCTCCTTAGCCGCGACCTCACCCGAAAGATCCTCACGCGTGCCCGCGGCGACTCCGTCGCTGACCGTCAGCACCGCCGCTTGCTTCGCCCGCTTTTCCTTACCTCGAAGATTGGCCACAACAGAAGTATAAGGCTATATTGGAGCTCGAAGCGCCATGAAGAAACCTCTTTGCACCTTAGGCTACGCTGCGCTTCTGGGATTCCTGGCGCAGACCCCCGGGCTTTCGCAGGTCGACGATTCTCGCTACCAGTTTCGTGTCACGGTCGACTTGATTTCGCTCAACGTCACGGTCACCGATACCCGGAACCGCTTCATCACCGACCTCCTGCAAGAAGAGTTCTCCGTGTTCGAGGACGGCATCTCGCAGGAAGTCTCGGTGTTCTCGCGTGAGGATCTCCCCATCCGCATGGTGCTCTTGATCGACGCGAGCGCGAGCATGAACGAGAAGATGGCCTTCGCCCAGGAAGCTGCGGTCAACTTCGTGGGCGAGATGAAAGACGACGATTTGACCGAAGTCGTCGACTTCGGAAGCAGAGCACACGTCCTGCAACCTTTCACGGCCGACGTGGCGAAGCTGAACCGAGCCATCCGCATGACGCAAGCTGGGGGCACCACGAGCCTCTATAACGCTCTTTACATCGCTCTCAAGAACCTCAGCCGGCGGCGACAGGATATCCGGCGTCAGGCCATCATCGTGCTATCCGACGGTGAAGATACGAGCTCGCTCGTCACTTTCGATCAGGTGATGGAGCTTGCGAAAGACACCGATGTCACGATTTACACGATCTCGCTCCGAAAATCCGGCGGGCCCCGCAGCCGGGCGTTCTCGCGAGCGGAGCATGTCTTGAAGAAGCTCGCCGAAGAGACCGGCGGTCAGTGGTTTTTTCCGGGTCAACTCCAAGAGCTCGACTCGGTCTACGCGCGTATCGCTACGGAGCTCAAGAGCCAGTACAACATCGGTTACGTCTCGAACAATCCGAAACGCGACGGGTCCTGGCGCCGCGTGGTCGTGCAGACCTCGATCCAGAACCTGCTCGTGCGCACGAAGCTCGGCTACTACGCTCCAAAAGAACAGTAGCGCGCCGCGGGATCAAGTCATCAATTCCAGCCATCCAAGCCCAACTCGATCGCTTTTTGCCGCGCCTGCCCGAGCTGGTTTCTCAAGCTGACGGTCGTCACAAAGGTCTTGCGAAGATAGGTGTCCTCCGCGGCGAAGACTCCCGGGCTCCCACCTGGAAGATTCGTGCTTGCGCTTCGACCGGAGACCGAGACGCGGACGCGCGTGATGAAGCTCTCGGGGTCATGTCCCATCGGCACGAGTGAAGGCTCGTCCTCGTAGAGCTGCGACATGCCCTGAGCATATTGAAGCTGCAAGTTCTCGATATTGCTCGAGACCGGGATCCATTCTTCGCTGAGCGCGAGATCGCGGCGCTCGAGAGTCGGGCTGTCCGCCGGCGGGAGAGGGTTCACACGATATTGCGCGATGTGGAATCGACCGACGACCGCGCAGGCTAGGCTGACATCGTGTTGAAAAATATCCGTGGCGTGTAGCGCAGCGGCTTCGCTCGGGCTGTGTTTCAAGCTGAGCGTGCCGCAGTGATTCGCTGTGGTCGTCGCGCCGCCAGCGCCTGTGCATTTGGGCGGTGCGAGGATCTCGAAGCGCGTAATGCCGGGCTCGACGTGATCGCAGGCCGGATCGCCGTTGGGACCCTGGAGCGCAAAGAGGGTCATCCCCTCCTGATAGGCGGACTCCATGACGAGCGGCATCGGACTGAAACTCGCGGCGTCGATCTGAAGCACGGTCGAGGCGCCGATCGTGTCGCAGAGCATGCCGTCATTGGACACGCATGAGACTGGCCTGGATACGGGAATCTCCGGGTCAGCGTAGACGATCGTGAGCTCGTCCGGATTCTTTCCTCCGCCATCGAGCCACATCACCGCCATGTTCGCTGGCGTGTTGAAACCCGCGACCATCAGATCCTGGCTGACGCGCATGAGCCCGGCGCGTGCGCTCGCCGTCATGTCGGTGACTTCCGGCTCGCGCTCAAAGCTGTCCTGGCCTTTCCTCAGAAGCATGAAGACCGAAGCCATCACGACCATGGTGATCACGAGTGCTATGAGGATCTCGATTACCGAGAACCCACGTGCTTCGCTGGCACTGTTCTGTGTAACGCCGTTCATTAGAGGTAGCCTCCCGCATCAAGAAACATCTGGCTAGAAACGACTACCTATTAGCAAGTGCCATTCCATCCGGGTTACATCGTATAAACATTTATAAGCAAACCACTTAGACACTTACCGAGCAGATTCCTCCGTCCGCAAGTGTGGGGCTTTCGAGCGAAAGACCCGCACTCGGGGAGCCCGAAACGAGGGCTCGAGGGGCTAACGCACACGTTTTGAATCGATTGAGGGCGGTCCCTTGATTTCGGGGGGGCGTAGTGAAAACCCCAGTGACGTCCGACAGAGCCCACAGACGCCAATTTTCTTTCGGGCGCTCCGAAAGAAAATTTACATCGAGTCGCTGCGACAGTCACGCGCCCAAAACCTAACCCGCTGTGATAAAAGCACTTGAGAGCGTTGGACCATGTGGCACATGACTTGCTTTTATGATTGACGTCTACTAATCGGACGCTCCCGCGTTGGGAAAGGGCCTAGCTCGGGAGCCCGAGCTCCCTCCTAATCGTAGGCACGAAAGGGGCCGAACCTGGGCAGGTTCGGCCCTTTTTTTTCCAGCAAGCCGATCACGCTCACGGTCGCCTGCGTCCCGTCGAGCGTTTTCTCTTCGAGCAGGGTTTTGACAGACCGCGGAGCCAACGGTTACTGTCAATCTGTGCCGGATCGCCGTTTCTTCGAACAACAAGAACGGCAGATCCTCGCGCCTTACGCGGCATTCAGCGAGAGCTCACGCGGCAGACGCCACGACGAACCGGAGCATCCATTTCGCACCGCTTATCAGCGCGATCGCGACCGCGTCGTCCACTGTACGGCGTTCCGCCGGCTCGAATACAAGACGCAGGTCTTCGTCAATCATGAGGGAGACCATTACCGGACGCGGCTGACCCACTCGCTCGAGGCAGCTCAAATCGCGCGGACGATGGCGCGTTTTCTTCAGCTGAACGAGGACTTGACGGAGGCCGTCACATTGTCACATGACCTTGGGCACACACCCTTCGGCCACGCGGGCGAGGACGCCATGAACACACTCATGGCGGAACATGGCGGCTTCGAGCACAACTTACAGGCGCTCAGAATCATAGACCACTTGGAAAAACGCTATCCGCGGTTTCGGGGCTTGAACTTGACCCATGAAGTCCGAGAGGGCATTTTCAAACATTCGCCCAAGCGGAACGATGAGATTCCCGCCGACTTCGACAGCCGAGAGCCCGTCCTCGAAGCACAACTCGTGGACCTCGCGGATGAGATCGCCTACACGAATCACGACCTCGAGGACGGGCTGACCTCGCGCATCCTCGAGCTGAGCTCCCTCGATGATGTCGAGATCTGGCAGAATCATTTCGAGAAGGCGCGGACGAAATATCCGGGAGAGTCCAACAAGATTCTGATCCGCGTCACCATTCGGCGCATCATCAACGAGCTCACCACCGATCTCATCGACGAGACGAAGCGCCGGCTCGAAGCTCTATCGGTCGAGACCGTGGAAGACGTTCGAGCGGCCGAGCGTTTGGTGCTGTTCACTCCGAAAGTCGAAGCCAAGAAAGCGCGGCTCAAGCAGTTCTTGTTTCAAAATATGTACCGCCACTATCGCGTCGTGCGTATGGCAGAGAAAGCCAAGCGCGTCATCTCCGAGATTTTCGAGGTCTATGTCGCAAACCCCAAGCAGCTTCCGCCCCATATCTCCGCGCGCGTGGACAACGAAGGGCTTTACCGAGTCGTGTGCGACTACATCGCAGGTATGACCGACCGCTTTGCCCTTGACGAGCACCGCAAGCTTTTCGATCCCCACGAGCGGCTGTAGCTAGAAAGCTACACTTCCCTGCCTGTCACGACCAAAAGCCACGAACGCGCCTCCTCCGGGTTGGGATTCAACCCCTTCCCTGTGAGCGGTTTCGGTCGACTTCTCCCAGATTCAGAAAGCCTCTGGCCCGAGTTTTGCTTCCTCGTATAGAAACGTTTCCACGAGGGAGAGATCCATGAGCCATGCTATTGCCGCCGACCAGCGAGAACACCGCCGACTCCAATTGGCGCCGACGATCATCCGTGCCGACATCGAACAAGACGGCAAGAGTCGAGAGGGCTATCTCATCAATGTGAGCCTCGGAGGCGCCTTTCTCAGCATCGCGGACCCACCCGCCAAGGACACTACTACGACAGATTTACACATGCTGCTACCGTGGGGCATCGGGGAGTGCCACGTTCAGGCACGTACGGTCTGGGAGCAGACCGATGATCAAGAGCGCGCGATCGGCGCAGGCATTTCGTTCATCGACCTCTCAGAGGACGCGAGCAACCAACTACAGAGCTACCTCGATCGTTTCAAAGAGCTGTCCATCGAAATCACGAGCTGACAAAGCGCTACGAACAACCCGGAAACGAAATGTTGACGCGGAGCTATTTCAAGAAGCGCGTTTGCGGACCTTCTTGATTCCCTTCGCACGGCCGAGGTGCTCGAGCAATTGAAGGAAGTCGTCGCGAAGCGTTTCGTTCTTCGACAACTGACGCCATGCTGTCAACAGACGCCGTTCCCGGGGATCTCCCGGCGTGGCCCGCGACTTGTCACTTTCGTCCGGCAGAAAGTACGCGACGGGCGTATCCAAAGCTTCGGCAATCTTGTGCAGCCAGTCGAGCGAAATTCGCCGGCGGCCCTTCTCGAAATTGGTCAATGCGCCCGGCGAAATACCCACCATACGCGCCAGAACTTTTTGCCGTATGCGCTTCGACTTGCGCACCTCACGAATTATCTCTCCGACTTGCAATTCTCGACTCGATGTCACTTTTGAACTCACCTCTCTAGATGGGTTGTATTTTACGCCCACCGGCATCGCACCCGCAATTTCGATCCCCAGGGCCTTAGTTTCTCCTCATATGCCCAATTGAAATCTCAGGCACCTCCTGAATTTTTCCAGACCATAACACTAGAAAAGGACCGGACACAACTGGGGATTTCCCTAGGGGTAGGGGATTTTTTTCGGAGAAAAAGACCCGTTCGCCTACAAGTTAGGTAAAACCGCCGGATCTTCTGTTGTATCAGGACTCAGGAACTTCTCGATCCCGGGAGCGCCGATCTTTTTCGGCACCTGCATTTGGCCAAGACTCTGCCAGCTCGATGGGCCGACGCGGATGAAAATCTCGACGGTGACCTCCTCCCATTTCTCATTGACAAACATTTGCTGGGGCGAGTCCTTGGAGATGACATTCTTGTCCGAACGGAGGGTGACCAGATCGGAAGCTTCTCCCGGTTTTATGGGCTCTTCGGAGACCGAGTAAGTGAAGGCGTTACCCCAGGGCTCGTCGAAAAGCTCTCGCTTGAAGATGGCCATGGCCTGAACGTAGCCGACTTCTTGCTCCGCACCGTTCAACACGCGGAAGCGAACAACCGGACGAATAAAGTTGTTGCCTTCCTCGTCCTTCCCAATCACCGCAAAATAGGAGGCGAAATCCTCGAGGCGCAGGCTCGCAAGCAGTGCTTCGCTTTCGGCGTCCGTGCACGACACGGCAGAGACCAAGAGGACTCCGGCCAAAAATTGACAGAGCACAGCATGCTTCATTAACATTCCAGGCTTCCAGCGAGACCTATGCCAGCGAGACCTATGCCAGCGAGACGACTTATAGTTGCGATGGACTCGATGGTCGCTCGTCTCACCCTGCCGATTATACTCCACGACCGCACCAAAAGGTCTCGCGGGTGATCGAAGTCGAGAACGTCACCAAAGAATACGGGTCTTTCACAGCGGTCAAAGACCTCAGCTTTTCAGTGGGCCGGGGCGAGATTCTCGGTTTTCTCGGTCCAAACGGCGCAGGCAAGACGACGACCATGCGCGTTCTGACCGGATTTTTTCCGCCCACGACGGGCGCGGTTCGAGTCGCCGGCCACGACGTTCTCGAGGCGCCTCTCGAAGCCAAAGCGAAGATCGGCTACCTGCCCGAGACTCCGCCGCTCTACCCGGAAATGAGCGTGCTCGACTATCTGCACTTCGCCGCCCAAATCAAAGGCGTGGCTAGGAAAGTGCGGGCATCGCGGGTCGATGGCGTGGTCGAGCGGTGCCACTTGACAGAAGTTCGCGACAAGCTGACGGGGAATCTGTCCAAAGGCTACCGCCAGCGCGTCGGGATCGCTCAAGCCCTCGTCCACGAGCCCGAGGTGCTCGTCCTCGACGAGCCCACGGCCGGGCTCGATCCGAAGCAAATCGGCGAGACGCGCGAGCTCATCAAGTCCCTCGGCGGCGATCACACCGTGATCTTGTCGACCCACATACTTCCCGAAGTCTCGATGACCTGCGATCACGTCGCCATCATCAACCGTGGCCGGCTCGTGGCCCACGGAACGCCCGAAAGCCTCACTCAGCAGTTTGGTACCACGAGCGTGGTCAACATCACCGTGCAAGGGGAGCCCGCGCATGTCGCGGACGTGCTTTCGGGCCTCACGGACGTCTTGGGTTTCGAAAGACAGGAGCGCGGCGAACCAGGAGCGACCTCGTGGCGTCTCGAGATCGCTGACGGCGCCGACGTGCGACGCGCTCTCTCCGAGCAGATCGTCGCACGAGGGCTCGGTCTTCTCGAGCTCCGTCAATCGGGCGTCAGCCTCGAAGAGATCTACCTCCGCGCCATCAGCGAGGGCGATAACTAGATGAGCAATATCTGGGCGCTCTTCCGCCGCGAGCTTCAAGCCTATTTCGCTTCACCGATAGGTTACGTGCCGCTCGCGCTGTTCTTGTTCTTCTACGGTTTCTATTTCTACGGGGAGCTCGAGATTTTCACGGACCCGAGACGCGCGTCGCCGGGGCAGGTTCTGAACGTCAACCAGGACATGATCCGATGGCTCCTGCACACGACAGCGTTCATCATCTTGTTTCTCCTTCCGCTCGTCACGATGCGATCCTTCGCGGAGGAGCTGCGCTCCGGCACCATCGAGCTTCTTTTCACCTCACCGCTCACCGACCTTCAGATCGTGCTCGGCAAGTTCTTCGGTGCGCTCGCGCTCTACGTCATCATGCTCGGCTCGACGCTCGTCCATATCGGCATCCTCTTCTATTTCGGCGACCCGGAATGGAAACCCATCGTCGTCGGCTATCTCGGGCTTTTTCTTCTGGGCGCAGGCTATATCGCGTTCGGTCTCCTGTTCAGCAGCATGACGAAGAACCAGATCATCGCGGGTTTCATGGCGTTCAACTTGTTCGTCTTTCTCTATCTGATCGAGTTCGCCGAGTCGTGGGGCGGATGGGCGGCGAGCGTCGTGCCCTACCTCTCAGTCAGCCGTCATCTCGCGGGGTTCGCGAAAGGTGTTCTCGACACGCGCGATATCGTCTACTACCTTTCCTTCATCGGGTTCGGGTTGTTTCTCACGAAACAAAGCATCGAGTCCTACCGGTGGCGCGGCTAGTGAAAAACCTCACACCATATGTCGGCGCGCTCGGCCTCGGCTTCTTGGTCGCCGGCGTGCTACTTCTCGCGCTGCAGCGGCAAAGCGAGATTTACTGGGGGGGCTTTCTCGTCGCTGGCCTTGCGTGCTCCGCATTCTACACCGCCGGTCGCTTCTCGGAGCTCACCAGCATGTTCGGGCGCCGTAGTGCGAAACGGGGCGCGAATGCGGTACTCCTCATCGTGATCGTCGCGGGGATCGTCGTCCTCGCAAACATCATCGCCAACCAGCAAGCCACGCAATGGGATTTCACCGCCGCCCAGCAATATTCGCTCTCCGAGCAGACGAGGAAGATCCTGGGAGAGCTCGCGACCAGCAACGACGGCGATATCGAGATCGTGCTGCTCGACCGCCGCGGGACGGAGCAGCAGCTGCGCGCAAGCGACCTGCTGCAACTCTACGACGACGCGAGCTCGCGCGTGCGCGTCCACGTCATCGATCCCGAAGCTGAGCCCGAGCGAGCGCTCACTTATACGAGCCCCACCGAGCCGGGCGTCGCCCTGGGAACGATTATCGTAGCCGCAAAAGGCCGCACTCAGCGAGTCACGGCAGCCACGGAACCGGAAGTGACGAACGCGATCATCCGGGTACTTACGACGGAGACAAAGAAGATCTACTTCACGTCGGGGCATCAGGAGAAAGATCCGCTCGAGACCGACGCGAACGGAATCTCGGGGATCGCATCGAAGCTCGAAGATTCCGCCTACGCGGTCGAGACCCTCGTCATCGCGCGTTCGCAATCGGAAGACGTGCTTCGGATCCCGGAAGACGCCGCGGCCATCGTCGTGGCAGGGCCACAAACGGATTTCCTCCAGGCCGAGCTCGACGCTCTTCAGACTTATCTCGACGGCGGCGGGAGCGCCATCTTCCTCGTCGACCCGGAGACCCAAGGCCTCACACCGGAGCTCGATGCCTTTCTCGTCGAGCAAGGCATCGTTCTCGGAAACGACGTCGTCGTCGACGCGCTCGCTCAGCCGCCCGTCTATCCCGTAGTTCAAAGCTACGGGCTGCACCCCATCGTCGAGAGCTTCGGCAACGCGATGAGCATCTTTCCTCTCGCGCGGAGTGTCACGACCGCCGAGAAGCGGCCCGAAGGGGCAGAGATCCGCGAGCTCTTCACCACCGCCGACGAGAACAGTTGGGCGGAGACACGACCCGAAGAGCTCGCCGAAAGAAGCGGCCCGACCCCGGAGCAAACCCTCGGACCGATCGGGCTGGCCATGGCCGCGACCATTCCACGCGGTCAGGAGACCGCCTCGCGTCTCGTCGTCGTGGGCGATTCGGATTTCATCTCCAACGAGCTCACTTCCGCGCCGCTTCTGAATGCCGACTTGTTCTTGAATATGACGAATTGGGTCGCACAGGACGAAGACCTCATCTCCATTCGTCCGCGCAAGCCCGAAGATCGCAGGATCGCTCTCAGCGCGCGCGAGCGCACCAACGTTTTCTTCCTTTCGCTCTTCATCATCCCAGGTGTCGTCGTCGTAACGGGCGTGTCCGCCTGGTGGGGGCGGCGGGGGAGGTAACCTAACGCGTTACGATTTTCTTAATATTGATCTTGTCTGTTCCGAAACGTGGATGGAATCGGCGATTCTGACTGGCTAGAGGCTACGAATGAAACGCTCGACCTTGGTCGCAGCCGCTGTGCTTTTCTTGCTGGCCGGTTATGCCTATTGGCTCGAGCACGACGGCGGGCGCGACGAAGGCAGGGAAACTGTCTTCGACGTCGAGATGGACGCTATCGCACGCGTCGAGATCACGCGCGACGGCGAGGATGGCGTCGTCATCGAGCGAGAAGAAGGGACGTGGCGAGTCGTGTCCCCCATCGACGCCGCTGCCGATGCGAGCGAAGTGGAGCTCGTACTCGAGAACCTAGCGACGATGGAGCTCGAGCGAGCGATCCCGATCGAAGCCGGAACGGACCGGGGCGCCTTCGGCATCGAAACGCCTCGCCTCGAGGTCCGGTTCTTCACCGCTGACGGCGCCGAGCACGGACTTCGTTTCGGAAAGGACACACTCACGCCCGCGAACCAATACGTAGAGCGCATCGACGATGCAACCGTGCTCGTCGTCGCCTCCGTGCTCTCGAATAACTTGGCCAAGACTGCGTGGGACCTTCGGGACAAAGCCATCTTCAACCTGCGCGAAAACGTGCCTGCAAAGCACATCTCCGTGCGCCGCCCCGATGACAGGCTCGTGCTCGAGCACGAAGGCGAGCATTGGATAGTGACAACGCCGCCCCGAGCGCGCGCGAATCGCTTCGACGTCACGGGCTTCGTGTCTCGTTTTCGTCGCGCTGAAATGGTCGATATAGCCGCGGAGACGGCCGAAGATCTTTCCGAGTACGGCCTCGCCTCACCCCGCCTGATTCTCCGCATCGAGCTCGATGAAGGAGAGCCGATCGTGCTCGAAGTCGGAAACAAGAACGTGCTCGACTATTTCGCCCGGACCCCGTCACGGCCGCAGGTCTTCCTGCTCGAAGCGGGGCTCGTGGAACTGCTCGAGCAAGACGCGCGCGAGCTCTGGTCGACCATGCTCTTCGACGCAGCGGCGTACGAAGTGACGCAGTTTCAGATCAACGCTCGCCGCGTAGAACAGGCGATAACGGATGCAGGCGACGTATGGCGCGAGGCGGGTACCGAGCTAGACAAGAAAACCGTGGCCGAGCTCCTCTCGAAGATCACGGCTATCGAAGCAACGGCCATTCGACCCGAAGCGCTTCCGTTCGAGCCCATAACCACTATCACGCTCTGGACCGAGACGGCCGAGGAGGAGATCAAAGTAGGCAAGGAGAATGACGACACCGTAATCGCCCAGCGACGCGGCGACGCCGTAACGCTAGTGCTCGACTTGGAGACGTGGCGCGCAATCGAAGCGCTCCTGAAACTCGAACCGCTCTGAATGCGATGTTTCAAGAGATCAACATTAAGAAAAGCGTAACGCAAAGGCGCAAAGTCGCAAAGACGCAAAGGAAAAGAAAGAAAAAAAACATGAAAGGAGATGAAAGTACCCGCGTCCCCGGTTTCGAGGGGACTCTGCGAGTTTGGCAAGAGGTCAACGATCCAGCAAATATTGATCGCTTTTAGCTCTTCTCTGTAAAAAGGTCTCGTGCGCGCTCTGCGGCTTTGACGACGGCCTTGATCAGCGTGACGCGGATCTTGCCTTCTTCGAGCTCTAGCAGGCCGTCGATAGTGCATCCCGCTGGCGTCGTGACTTCGTCTTTGAGGAGCGCAGGATGCGACCCGGTCACAAGCACTTGCTCGGCGGCGCCTTTGGCCGTTTGAGCCGCGAGAAGCGTCGCCGTCTCGCGCGGAAGGCCGAGCTTGACGCCAGCCTCGGCGAGAGATTCCAGGATTACATAGATATAGGCCGGCCCGCTCGCCGAAAGACCCGTGACGGCGTTCATGTGCCGCTCGTCCAGGACAAGGGTGCGGCCGACCGTATCGAACAAACGCTCTGCCAAAGCGACATCGTCGTCTCGGGCCGCCGTGCCACGGCAAAGCACCGTCATGCCGCTTCCGACCGCACACGGGGTGTTCGGCATGGCGCGTATGACGGGAACACCAGGAAAGAAACGCTCGATGGCCGCGCTGGGGACCCCGGCAAGTATCGAGATAATGAGCGTGTTCTTCGAAACGCTCGGGCTAATCGTCTCGCAGACACCTTCCATGACCTGCGGCTTGACCGCGAGAAGCACGATGTCCGCATCGGACGTCGCGGCCCGGTTGTCGGTATGGACCGGAAACGGGTGTTTCTTGTCCAGCATCTTGGCGCGCTCGTCGTGGCGCACGGTGGCCACGATGTCTTTGGGCAGAATCAACTCGCGGGCGATGAAAGCCTCCGCAAGGAGACCCCCGAGCTTTCCGAGCCCCACGATGGTGAGCTTCTTGTTCAAAGGTTCCATGCGCTCATTGTACGTCGTGGTCAAGGGGAGGCGTATCCATGAGGCTAGCGCGCTTCAGGCTGCCTTTGCCGAAGCGTTCTTCGAGACGATCCCGCGCAAGAGCGAGACGATCGCTCCTGTGGTCCCGTCCAAACAAAGAGAGCTGGCGTGCCGCGCCGGGCTTTTCGAGCTTCGAGAGACTGATCCCGAGTAGACGGATCTTCTTGCCTTTGCCGCGAACGCGCTCGACTTGCGCCATGGCGACGTCGAAGATTTCTTTGGCGTCGGAGGTAGGCTCGGGCAGCGTGCGCGAGCGTGTCTCGGTCACGAAATCGGCGTCGCGAAATTTCAACGTCACCGTTTTGCCTCGCACGTCGTGCTTGCGCAGCCGGGTGGCGACCGCTTCGGCAAGATTCAGAAGTGTTTTGCGCATCACTTCAGGATCGTCGGTATCTTCGAGAAAGGTCGTCTCGTGTCCGATTGATTTCGCCTCGTGATGCGGGATCACTTTTCGCGCATCGATGCCACGAGACAGCTTCAGGATGTGATCGCCGTGTTTTCCCATCGGCAGACCACCAGGCTCGATGCGCCAAAGATCTCGGATCGCGCGACAGCCGAGCGCGTGGAGACGCTCCGCCGTCTTCGGCCCGACACCCCAGAGTCGTTCCACCGGGAGCGGCCCGAGAAAATCGAGCTCCTCACCGGGTGCGACAACCACGAGACCGTCGGGCTTATCGAGATCGGAGGCAATCTTCGCGAGAAATTTGTTGGGCGCTACTCCAATCGAAGCTTTGAGCCGCACTTGCTGAAAGATGTTCTCTTTGACTTCCTGTGCGAGAACCTTTCCTTTCTCCGGACGGCAAATCACCGAGACGTCGACAAAAGCTTCGTCTATCGAAAGCGGCTCGACGAGGTCGCTGTAGCTTCTCAGGATCGACATGATGCTCTTCGAGACCGAGCTGTACTTCTTCATGCTCCCGCGAAGGTAAACGCCTTGCGGACAAAGCCGATAAGCGCGCGATATGGGCATCGCGGAATACACGCCAAACTGGCGCGCTTCGTAGGACGAAGCCGCCACCACCCCTCGCCCCGCACCACCATTGGGATCCGCCCCGACAATGACCGGCTTCCCCCGAATCTCTGGATGATCCCGCTGCTCCACAGACGTGTAGAACGCGTCCATATCTACATGGAAGATCAGCATTCAGGATTCTACTAGCACCTTGCTCATTTGCCACCCTCGATACAGGTGAACGTCAGGAGAATATCAAGAAAAACTGGTCCGCGTCTCGAAAAACTCAAAAACGACTCGCGCCCCGCCATCACTAGCCAGCCTCCACTGACTTCCCCGTCTGGTCAATAAACTCAAACGCGCTACCACCGAGAGGCGGCATGAAAACTGGCACCACGGCCGGCGAGACCCGCATTCGGGCGTGCCACGTCGAAGTAACGTATGAGAACCACGATTTCTCTGGAGGATCGTCTCGCCGAGCAGGTTCGGCGGAGGGCGGAGGAGGAGGGCTTGAGCGTCAGTGCCTTCATTGCCAAGACGCTCGACGATGCTCTGAAGCAGATGGCTCCCCGGCCATCCCCTCCCTTCCGGCTGGTCACGGTGAAGGGGGAGGGGCTTTCCCGGACCTCCGCTGGCAGCATCCCCTCCGCCCCGCACCCTTAAGCATTGCCAAGTACGGCTTCAGTGCCCCAGTTTTTTACAGTAGCCGCTGTTCATGCAGGGGCGATCGGGCTCGATGACGCACGGTTTTCGGGTGGAGGCATCCAGCTCATCGTTACATTCCGAGGCCGGTTCTTGGTAGATCTCGAGAAGAGCCGCGTGAAGCACCGCTGGCGGCTCGTCCAGCCGCTTCTCGAGCTCGGCCCGTACCAACGCTCGAACAAGCGCGCGGTCGATGCTCATTCGAGCTCCACCGCGTCCACAACCGCCACGATGGCGGCATCGAGCGGACTATCGGCTCGGCCCGATACCATCGAAGCGCACTTGCCTTCCTGAACGACGAGCACGCGGTCGCCTTCGCCAGCATCGACGCCATCGACCGCCAGCATCGGGACACCTCGTGCGTCCCCCTGGGGTCCGATGGGTTGGACGAGGAGAAGCTTGCAGCCTTCGAGCTTGTAATGCTTTGCCGTCGCGACGACCGAGCCTGTCACACGTCCCAGAATCACGAACGCCCCTCATCGATGCTGTCGACCTTCCCAACAATCCCGGCATCCGCGGGAACGTGATCCGGGAGAAAAGAAAAGGAGGCTTCCTTGCCGCGTACGTAGAACACGCGCTCAGAAACTCCGACACCCACGGCGTCGAGGGCGACGAGGCGCGATCCGTTCGGCTCGCCCGACGGTGTCAGCGGCTGGATCACGAGAAGCTTCTGGCCCAGAAGGCCGGGATCTTTGACCGTGGCGACGACGGTGCCGACGACTTTCGCTAGCAGCATGAGGCTCAACCGCCTTCGCTTGGCAGCAGATCGATGTCATCCACGATCCCCGCGATCGCCGCGTCTACCGGCCGGTCGGAGCAGCCTTCCACCATACGAGCAGAGCTCCCCGAGACCACGAGAACGAGCTCACCATTACCGGCGCCCATCGTATCCACCGCGACGAGGAAGCTGTCTTTGAGCCGGCCATCCGGCTCGACAGCTTGCACAATGAGAAGTTTGAACCCCTCGAGGCGCTCGTCCTTTTGGGTGGCAACGACGGTGCCAGCCACTCTGCCGAGAATCATGCGCTAAGGCCGAGAGCAGCGTTACGTGCTGTTGGACTTGCCGATCGGGAGCCGGTCTTCGAGGCTCGAATGCGGCCGCGGGATGACGTGGACCGAGACGAGCTCGCCGACACGACGCGCCGCAGCGGCGCCAGCATCGGTTGCCGCCTTGCATGCCGCGACGTCGCCGCGGACGATCGTCGTAACGAAACCAGCGCCAATCTTCTCGTAACCGATGAGCGTAACTTTCGCCGCTTTGACCATCGCGTCCGACGCTTCGATCATCGCCACGAGCCCTTTCGTCTCGATCATTCCAAGCGCTTCACCAAAAGAGTCCGCCATGAATCCTCCTAATTAGCTAATCAAAGTCCTGAATATTGAAAACTGAATGCTGAATATTAACTCCCTCCGACCTCACGAATAGCGTCCGAGATGAGCTGAATCAATTCGCTCCGTGTCATTTGTACGACTTCGTCGCCGTTTCCGGCGGCTCCTCGATCCCGGCCACGGGACGCTTCCGCAGGTACCGGACAGGTTTCCCCCCCCGGCGGCCCTTCGAGGTTATAGACTTTTTGACGCAGTTCGAGAAGGCGCGACACTTCCTTCCTGGGTAGGAGCCGCTCGCCGCCGAGTTGACGCGAGATGAGCGAGATCTCCGCGAAGTGTTCGATGACTTCGAGCTTGAAATAGGCGTCGTAGACCTCTTTACCCACGGTTAGCGCGCCGTGGTTCGCCAGAAGCAACCCGTCCGACGTGCGGATCAAACGCTCCACCGAATCGGCGAGATCCTGGGTCGAAGGCGTCCCGTATTCAGCGAGCGGCACGCAGCCAAGGGTCACCACGACCTCCGCGAGCACCGCACGGTCGAGCGGTACTCCGGCGACGGCAAAGCCCGTGCATTTTGGTGGATGGGCGTGAACGACCGCTTGCACATCGGGCCGTGCGTTATACACCGAGATATGCATCAGGATCTCGGTCGAGATGGGTGGGCCGGAAAGCGTATTCCCCTCCATGTCGCAGGTCGAGATCATGTCCGGGGTCAAGTAGCCCTTGCAGGTGCCGGCCGGTGTTCCCATGAGCTCGTTCTCAGAGAGCCGCAGGCTGATATTGCCTTCCATCGCGGCAATGAAGCCGTTCTGGTACAGGCGGCGTCCCACTTCGCAGATATCTTCTTTGTAGCTTTCGCGGGGCATGGCTAGCCAGCGCTCAGAAAGCTGTCCCGGCAACGCTCGGAGCAGAAGTGATAGCGCTGCCCGGACCGCGACTCCGTGAGGGCGCGATGCTCGGGAAGATGAAGGCCACAGATGGGATCACGCACCATCAAGCCTTTGTAGATTGTCCGTTTTTCCGCGCTACCACCACCGGTGGCGGCGTCCATCTCGCGGCGCGCTTGCACCGTGAGCCACCCGGCGACCGCGCGAAACGCCATCCGTACGAGATAAGCGATCAGAAGAACGTAGAGAAAGCGCGCCACATCAACTCCCGGGATGCGCCGATTTCAGCGCATCGAGCTCATCCCTTACGCTCCGGGCTTCCTCGGAGCTCGGCGCCACCGCCATGAGTTTTTGCCACATCGCCAAGCCGCCATCGATGTCCTGTTGCAGATAGAGCTTGATGCGTCCGAGGCCGAGCAAGCTCGGGGGATGATTCGGATCGATTACAAGCGTGTGCTCGAACGAAGCGACGGCGCCGTCCATGTTCCCCTGATTGAGATAAGAGAGGGCGAGATGATTACGTACATGCACATCTCCGGGCCCGAGCTCGACAGCCTTTTCGAGCCACGGGACCGCCTCGGCAAACTGCCCCGCATCCATGTAAAGCTCGCCGACACGCGCCGCGAGCTGCGGGTCGGCGGGGCTCGCCAGAGCGTCGGCTTCGAGCTTTAAGACCTGGCTCTCATCGAGCGGCGGAAACTGCGATTCACTATCGAGACCGATGGTGGACGGCCCGGCCGCCCCGCCGCTCGCCACCACGGCCACGGGGCTTTCCGCCGGCAACACCGCGCGAAACACGAAATAACCGGCAGCGATGCCAAAGCAGAGTCCCGCGATGAAAAAGCCCAGGTCCCGATTCACGCCGCAAAGTGTATCATCAGGATTCAGCAATCGGCATTCAGCATTCTGGATCTCTCAAGATTGTGGTGACACGGCTTCCAAGCCGCAGTCTCGAGAGTACCCTGAATGCTGAATACTGGGCGTTGATGGCTGATTGTCCTCTGCAAACGACAGTGCGCCAGTATAAAAGAAGCCTACTTGAAACAGGATCAAGAACGGGAGCGAGCCGTAGATGTGGTGGGCGGCTGCGTAGGCCACGCTCAGCGTGAAGTAGAGGCCCAGACCGAGCTCGAGATACGGGAGCAGGCTCCGGCGGCTTCGGTAGCGCTTTTTGTTCCATTCGTCGGCCGACGACTCGATTTTGTATTTCGGCGTGCGCACGAAACCGGTCTCGCGACCAAAAAGCGCCTCCATGACGGCCTTGGCATTGTTCAGGCACATGCCGATGCCGAGCGACAAGAGCATCGGTAGCACCTTGAGACGCCGCAACCAGTCCTTGTAAATCTCGCGTTGCGAGACGACGTAGAAGCTCGTGACCGACATCGTCGCCGCGAGGAACAATGGCAGATCGAACAGAAGCATCTCGTGCCAGCCCATGTTGAAGCGCACGAGCAAGCTCGGAAAGATGAGCAGCGAGAGGAGCACCATCAACGGATAAGCCAGATTCGCTGTGAGGTGGAAAACGGCCTCGATCTTCACGCGCAGCGGGAGCGGGCTCGCGAGGATCTTCGGAAGCAGCTTTCGCGCCGTTTGAATGGAGCCTTTCGACCAACGATGCTGCTGGGTCTTGAACGCGTTCATCGAGACCGGGATTTCCGCGGGCGCGACCACGTCGGGCAAGAACACGAAACGCCAGCCTCGTAGCTGGGCTCTATAAGAAAGATCCATATCCTCGGTCAGTGTGTCGTGCTGCCAACCGCCCGCCTCCTCAATGGCCTGCCGCCGCCAAAGCCCCGCTGTGCCGTTGAAGTTGAAGAAACAACGAGAGCGATTGCGTCCCCCGTGCTCGAGAACGAAATGCGCGTCGAGCAAGATCGTCTGCACCCGCGTGAGAAGCGAGTAGTCGCGGTTGAGATGTCCCCAACGCGCTTGAACCATGCCGACGCCCGGATCGGCGAAATGATGGATGGTTTCGTTCAAGAAATCGGGCAGGGGAACGAAATCCGCGTCGAAGATGGCGATGAGCTCACCCTTCGCGACCTTCAAGCCCGCCGCGAGGGCGCCCGCCTTGTAGCCGGTTCGATCCTCCCGATGAAGGTAGTGAACGTCGACGCCGAGCCGGCGATGATGAGCCACGAGCAACTTGGCCACTTCCGACGTCTCGTCGGTCGAGTCGTCGAGCACTTGGATCTCGAGCCGCTCCTTCGGGTAGTCGAATTGGCACACCGCGTCGATGAGCCTCTCGACCACGTACAATTCGTTAAATACCGGTAGCTGCACCGTGACCTTCGGAAGGTCTTTGAACCGCGCATGGGCGTGAGGTTTACGATGACGATAGCGATAGTAAAGATAGACCATCCAAGAACGATGCATCCCGAAAATCGCGAGCGTGAGGAGGACCGCGAAGTAGGTCGTCAGAAGAAATGTATCCACGGAAACCATTGTCGTATCCTAGACTGCGGTTTTACAAGACCCAAATGAACGACGCCACTCATTTTGGAGAGTCCGCGCGCCTTTGAAAAAAGAGCACGGAGTTCTCGTGACGCTCGGCCTCATCGAGCTCGTCCTGACCATTTTGGCGTCGCGGGTCGTGGACCGCGAGACCAACTATCCCATTTACTTGACCCTCTACTTCGCGATGGGCCTTCCTTGGCTCCTCGCGAGCTACTACGTCGTGCGACAGGCGTCGGATAGTAGCGCAAATCGCGGCTTCGTTCTCGTTTTCGTCCTCGCGATCGCGATGCGCCTGCCCTTCCTCGCCACGGAGCCCATCCTGTCCGACGACATCTTCCGCTACGTCTGGGACGGCCGTGTGCAGCATGCCGGCATCAATCCTTACCTTTACGCCCCGGACGCTGAAGAGCTCGTATTTCTAAGAAACGACCTCTATCCCGGCATCAATAACAAAGATATTCCAACGATTTATCCGCCTGCCATGGAATGGGTTTTCTATGTCGCCATCGCCATCTCGGAGAGCCTCTTGTTCATGAAGGCGTTGTTCGTGCTGTGCGATTTAGCGCTCATCGTCGTGTTGCGCGGGATTTTGCGTGCGCTTGGTCTCAACCCCGTCCGCGCCGTTATCTATGCGTGGAGCCCGCTCGTGATCGTCGAAGTTGCCGGCAGTGGGCACAACGACGCCCTCGCTGTATTGGGGCTCTTCGCCGCGCAGTGGGCGCTGCTACGCCATCGCGACGCGCTCTCGATGGCGTTTCTCACTCTTTCCGGCCTCGCAAAGGTCGTCGGCTACGCTTTAGCACCTCTTTTTCTCCGAGCCGTACGCCCGCGCGCGCTCGTCGCGATGGGGCTCGTCACCGTCGCTCTTGCCCTCCCCTACGCAAGCGCGGGCAGCTTGGCCTTTCGCGGCCTCACCCAATACGGGCTCCGTTGGCGTTCTAATGACAGCCTGTTCCATATCCTCTTCGCCCTCACGGGGTCGCTCGACACGGCGAAGATGATCGTGGCCGCGACGCTCGTGACGATGGTTCTCGTGCTCGTCTTCTTGAACGCGAGACCGCTTCGAAGCTCCTACCTGACTGTGGGCGCGATCCTTCTTCTCACGACCACGGTGCACCCTTGGTATCTGTTGTGGGTAGCACCCTTCCTCGCCATCTACACGAGCCCCGCATGGCTCTATCTCTGCTTGAGTATTGGCTTGAGCTATCACTCGGCCTATCTCGCGATGCCCGGCGAGGCGTGGGAGGACGTGGTCTGGGTGAAGGTCCTCGAATATACGCCGTTTTTCGTCCTCGCTATCTCGAGCGCGATACGCGAGCTGGGCGCCGGCACCCGCGCGCGCCGCGCGTTCCTTGGGCTACACTCTCCGCCATGACCCCCGAGCGCGTGCGCGAGATCCTCGCCGCCGTCGCGCGCGGTGAACGCACGACGGAAGAGGCCGTCTCCGATCTCAAGCTCCTCGCCTTCGAGGAGCTCGGCTTCGCCAAAGTCGACCACCACCGAGCACTGCGGCGCGGCTTCCCCGAGGTCGTCTTCGGACCTGGGAAGAGCTCCGAGCAAATTGCGGAAATCGCGAAGACGTTGTCTAGCGCGGGCCAAACGGTGCTCGTGACCAAGACGAGCGAAGACGCGTTCAAAGCCGTCTCCGCGGTGGCCGAAGACGCCAAGTGGCACGCGAGCGCAAAGGCCATCTCTATAGGTGCCCCTCCGAAAACGAGACTGGGAAAAACTTCGGTGCTCTGCGCGGGTACGTCGGATATCAACATCGCGGATGAAGCAGCTCTCACGGCCGAGCTCATGGGTTGCGAGGTCGAGCGTATCTTCGATGTCGGCGTCGCGGGCCTCCATCGCCTGCTAGCGCACCGCGACGCTTTGACGGAATCCAAAGTTCTCATCGTCGTCGCGGGCATGGACGGCGCTCTCCCGAGCGTCGTATCCGGTTTGACCGACGCTCCCGTCATCGCGGTCCCGACCAGCGTTGGCTATGGGGCCGCTTTTGCGGGACTCGCAGCGCTCCTGACGATGCTGAACGGGTGCTCGCCCGGTGTCGCCGTCGTAAACATCGATAACGGCTTTGGCGCCGGTTACATGGCAGGGACGATCTGCGGCGCGATCCGCGAGTAAGCGTCACGGCTCGCCAAAAAAAGAAGAATAGCCACAGAGGCACAGAGACACCGAGAATCAAGAATACTGTGCGTTTTTCGGCTCCTTTCGCCGTATCATCGTTCGTGACGCGATCTCCTATTGATTCGTGCGTTGTGGACTTTCTTGCCCCTAGCACAGACAAAGGCAGAAACCAGGGTTCGACCGGCCTCCTCGCTTTTCTCTGTGACTCTGTGTCTCTGTGGCCATTTTTTTTTACGGCCAGCAGCTAACGGACATACTGAGTTGGCAGCCGTGAGCTTCGCATGGTAGTGTGGTGGGATCGGGCCGAATCGGAAACGCGTAAGTGGTGTGTCTCTGTAAGTTACTTATTCTTATGAGCTCCACTCTCTTGCGCCAGCTCACTATGGCTCTCGGGGCATGAATATCCGCGCATACGAAGTTCTAGAGTTCGGCCGCATTCGCGAGAGGCTCGCAAGTCTGGCCGAAACAGATCCGGGCAAGGCTCGTGCTCTAGCGCTCGAGGTCTCCGACGACAAAGAGCGCGTCTCGCGCCAGCTCGGCGAGACCACCGAAGCGCGCCGCCTCGACGATGAAGGCGAAGCGGTGGCGCTCAGCGACCTACCCGATGTCGCTCCTTTTCTCGACGCCCTCGGCATCGAAGGACGAACGCTCTCGGTGGCGGATTTTATTGCGCTTTTTGTCTTTGCAGGCATGGCCAAGAAAGCCCGAGGGCGCCTCAGCGCCAGAGAAGACGATCTCCCGAAGCTCCGGGCGCTGACGCAAAAACTTCCCAATTTGCGGGAGCTCGAAACAGAGCTCAGCCGCGTCCTCGACACCGAGAAAAACGATTTGCGCGACGATGCGAGCGCCGAGCTCGCGAAGCTTCGCGCCTCGCTCGGCCGCTTGCGACAAAAGCTCCAAAAAACGCTCGACCGCACCGTCGCTTCGCGAGACAACGCCAAGCTTCTCCAGGAAACGATCGTAACCACGCGCAACGGGCGTTCCGTTCTGCCAGTCAAAGCGGAGTGCAAGTCGCAATTTCGGGGAATCGTCCACGGTGCCTCGGCAAGTGGCGCCACGCTTTTTATCGAGCCCATAGCGACGGTGGAGCTCAACAACGAGATTGCGTCCGTCTTGGATCGAGAGCGGCAGGAAGTGCGCCGGATCCTCGCGGCGTTGACCGGGCGTCTCCGGCCGAGCCTTCCTGCGCTCACGGAGGCTTTCGAGATCATGACGGAGCTCGACCTAGCCCAAGCCAAAGGCCGGCTCTCCGCCTCCTATCGCGCCACGGAGCCTCGGCTAGGGGAAGGCCTCGCCCTTGTCGACGCCCGTCACCCTCTCGTGGACGAGGCTGTCCCGGTAAGCTTCCACGTGTCCGGCAAGCGCCGCGGCCTCGTCTTTACCGGCCCCAACACGGGCGGCAAGACGGTCGCGCTCAAGACGGCCGGACTTCTCAGCCTGATGGTCCAGGCAGGGCTCCATGTTCCCGCGAGCTCTCAAAGCTCTTTTCCCGTCTTTCGATCTTTGTTCGCGGATATCGGCGACGATCAATCCATTGCATCCAATCTGTCCACATTCTCGGCTCACTTGGCGAAAATGGTCACTATGGAGAACGAGCTCGAGCTGCCTTCTCTCCTCATCCTCGACGAAGTGGGGACGGGCACCGACCCATCGGAAGGAGGCGCTCTCGGGACCGCGCTCGTGGAGCACTTCATCGCGCGCGGCGCACTCGTGATCGCGTCCACCCATCACGGCCTCCTGAAAGCCTATGCGAGCACGACCGAAGGTATCGACGCGGCATCGTTTCAGTTCGACCCAGAGACCTATGCGCCGACCTTCACGATCGTAGAGGGCGCCTGTGGCAGAAGCCTTGC